>JALYVF010000280.1 GCA_030853385.1 Actinomycetota bacterium
CGCCTCAGCCCGGCACAACCGCAGGATCATCGCGACCACCGCATGCCCGGCCGGGCCGTTCCATCCAGCCGGATCCGCATCCAGGTCCACCAGCAGATCGCGCGCCTTGGGCATCGACCCCGAGCGAGGCTGCAACACTAAGGCCTCCGAAGGCGAAGTTCCCGCACGCCCTGGGATCCCGGCCGTTGCGTCTACCTGTTGCCCAGCTGCGGACGCGGCGGGCTGTTTCATTGCAATCGCGGTCATGACGCCACCGGTGTGAGATCGCTCGACACGACCTCAGCCCCGCCAATGAAGAAGTCGAGTGGAACACTCAGCAGCTTTGCGGCCTGGGCCAGCTCCGCGACACTGAATCCGACTTCTCCTCGTACGCGCCGGCTGATCCACGCCTGAGACTGGCCGAACTGATCGGCCAATGCCTTTTGGCTCAGCTTCCGCGCAGCCAAGGCCTGGCGTACTCGCGAACCTATTCGTTCATCGATTGATTCACTCCCCATAGCGTGTTTCTACCTCCTATCCGCATCTTCTGTCAAGGAATTGTCAATCGCTGAGCGAGTTGAAGTGTCGTACAGGCATTCACTGGACTGTCGAATGTGAGATTGATACGATGGCAGCATGGCCATGCCAGCGATGCAGATCACGATGAGCGAAGCGATCGGCGAAGAGCTGCGAGCAGCGATTGCTCGCGTTCGGCTCAGTGGCGCCGCGCTGGGTCGGCACCTTGGCAAGCCTCAGCCATGGATCAGTCGCCGGCTCACAGGCTCGGTGCCGTTCGATGTCGACGAGCTTGACGCTGTCTGTGACCTGCTGGGTATCGACATCGTGGCCCTGATGACGAGTGCAGCCCAGACGCGAAAGAACCCCCGCCGGCAGCTGCCGATCGGGGGCTCTGATTCTGTGGTGCGCCCGGAGGGATTCGAACCCCCAATCTTCTGATCCGTAGTCAGATGCCTTATCCGTTGGGCCACGGGCGCGTGTACCGCTATCCAATTGTGACACTTGCTTTGCTGCCGCGGAAGCGTGGACCCGCTTGCGCGGGCCTGCCGCCAGGCAGACCGCGGAAGCGTGGACCCGCTTGCGCGGGCCTGCCGCCAGGCTGCCGCGGAAGCGTGGACCCGCTTGCGCGGGCCCGCCGCCAGGCAGACCGCGGAAGCGGAGGGATTTGAACCCTCGGTACCCTTGCGAGCACAACACATTAGCAGTGTGTCCCATTCGGCCGCTCTGGCACGCTTCCCAGTGCCACCGTCGTAGGAGGCTACCGAGCGCCAAGGGTACCGGGCGGGCGGGCCCCGGCGCAAAGCAGCTTCCGGCCGCGCTACAGCTCGGCGCGGGCGGCGGCCAGGAAGGCGTCCAGCCCGGCCGGATCGGCCAGTGCATCCTTCGACAGCGCCTGGTCGATCGGGGTCCCGGCCAGCATCCGCTTCACCGGCACTTCGCACTTCTTGCCGTTCAGCGTCCGCGGGATCGACGGCACCTCGATCACCTTGCCGGGCAGGTGCCTGGGCGACAGCTCCGATCGGATCGACGCCCGCAGCCTGTTGGACACCCTGGCCAGGTCTTCCCGCTCGTCCAGCACCACGAACAGCAGCAAATCGCCCTGACCGGCGGACGTCGACGTGTCGATCACCATCGAGTCGACGACGCCGGCTTCGGCCTCCACCACCCGGTAGAACTCTGCCGTGCCCATCCGCACCCCGCCGCGGTTCAGGGTGGCGTCCGACCTGCCCTCGATCACGCAGGAGCCGCGGTCGGTGATCCTGATCCAATCGCCGTGCCGCCACACCCCCGGGTAGTCGTCGAAGTAGGCGGCCCGCAGCTTCGAGCCGTCGTCGTCACCCCAGAAGAAGACCGGCATCGACGGCATCGGCGCGGTGATCACCAACTCCCCCACCGCGTCGACCAGTGCCGCGCCCGCCTCGTCGTAGGCCTCAACCCTCGCACCGAGCGCGCGACAGGAGATCTCGCCGAGCCAGACCGGGACCGTCGGTGCGGCGCCGACGATGGCGGTGCACAGGTCGGTACCGCCGGACACCGAGCAGATCTGGATGTGGTCGCCGACGTGGCCTGAGATCCAGCGGAAGCCGTCGACAGTTAGCGGCGATCCGGTGGAGCCGACGGCGGCGATCGAGGTCAGGTCGAGTTCACTGGACGGCGTCAGCTCTTTCGACCGGCAGAACGAGATGTAGGGCGCCGACGTTCCGAAGTAGCTGATCCGGTGTTTCTCGGCCAGTCGCCACAGCGTCATCAGATCGGGGAAGGCCGGGCTGCCGTCGTACAGCACGATGGTGGCGCCGACCACTAGACCGCCGACCAGGTAATTCCACATCATCCAGCCGGTGGTGGTGAACCAGAAGAGCTTGTCACCAGGACCGAGATCGCTGTGCAGCCGGAGCGATTTCAGTTGCTCCAGCAGGATTCCGCCGACCGACTGCACGATCGGCTTGGGCAGCCCGGTCGTACCGGAGGAGTACAGCACCCACAATGGCGCGCTGAAATCGACTGGCACGTAATCGATCTCGGGCTCTTCCCCGGTCGGCCGCGCGAAGTCCTCCCAGCCGATGGCGCCAGCCGGCAGCGGCGTGCCGAGTACCGGGATCACGACGGTAGCCGCCAATCCCGGCAGCGACTCCCGGACCTTGGCGATGGTCTCTGCGGTGTCGAACTCCTTGCCGCCGTAGTGATATCCGTTGACAGCGATGAACACCGTCGGGCTGATCTGGGTGAACCTGTCGATCACCGACCCCGGCCCGAAGTCCGGCGAGCACGACGACCAGATAGCGCCGCTGGCGGCGGTGGCCAAGAACGCCACCAGCGCATGAATACCGTTGGGCGCCAACGCAACCACTCGATCGCCCGGTTTGACGCCGGACCGTCGAAGGCCGGCCTGCGCCTGGGCAACCCGCGACCGCAGTTGTGCCAACGTCAGCAGCTGCTCGACGCCGGTCGTTGCCCACGACTCGTCGACGGCGATCACCGCGAGGTCGGTGCCGCTGCGACCGTCGGACGCGGACAGCGCATGTTCGGCGTAGTTCAGCGTTCCGCCCGGGAACCAGTGAGCTCCCGGCATCGGTGCCGTGCCCGGCGGCGGATCGGCCAGCACCGCCGTCGGCCGCTCGGTCCAGCGCACCGAGAAATAGTCGGCGATCGCTCCCCAGAACCCCGCGAGGTCGGTGGTCGAGTACTCCCAGAGCGCGGCGTAGTCCTCGACGTCCTGGCCGCCGCGGTGGCGCAGGAAAGTGGCGAAGTCGGTGACGGCGGCCCTGGCGATGCGTTCGGCTGACGGCTGCCACAACACCTCGGGGACGGCGGCGTCGCTCTGTCCAGCTGCGACGCCGGCGGCACCCTGTCCAGCTGCGGTCGAACTGCTGCTCGTCATGATGATGTTCCTACACGACCCGCTGCTGTTGCGGCAGCCGGAGGTGAAGCGGAAGGGCCACGCGGGCCTTCAGAACGTTCAGCGATAGCCTCAAACGGGGTCACGAGCACATCGATGGCCAGCCGACAGGGAGGTCGACGATGCCGGTCCGGATCCGCGAAACACTGGACACACTGCCCGCCTACGCACCTGGCCGATCCGTGCCCGGCGCTATCAAGTTGGCGTCCAACGAGCTGAGTTACCCGACGCTGCCCGCTATCTCCGACGCCATCGCCGCCGCCGTTGCGGACGACACGCCCACCGCCGCTACCGGGATCAACCGCTATCCGGACAACGGGGCGAACCGGCTGCTGGAGGCACTGGCGGCGCATACCGGGGCGCCGACCTCCCGGCTGATCGCCGGCTGCGGATCGGTCGCGCTGTGCCAACAGATCGTGCAGGCGGTGGCCGGTGAGGGCGACGAGGTGGTCTTCGGCTGGCGTTCGTTCGAGGCCTACCCGATCGTCACTTCGATCACCGGGGCCAAGCCGGTGCAGGTGCCCGTCACCGCTGGACACGGGTTGGACTTGGACGCGATGGCCGAGGCGGTCACTTCGGCGACAAGGTTGATCTTCGTCTGCACCCCTAACAATCCGACCGGCACCACCGTGACGTCTTCCGACCTCGAGGCATTCATCGACAAGGTCCCCGAGGACACCCTGGTGGTGGTCGACGAGGCCTACCGCGAATTCGACACCGCGCCCGATTCGCCCGACGGTGCGGAGATCGCTCAGCGCCGACCGAATGTGTTGGCGCTGCGGACTTTGTCGAAGGCCTACGGGCTGGCCGGGTTGCGGGTCGGTTATGCGGTCGGTGACGAGCCGGTGATCGGCGCGCTGCGCAAGGTGGCGATCCCGTTCGCGTTGAATGCGCTGGCGCAGGCGGCCGCGATTGCGGCGCTGAGCCAGCTGGAAGCGCTGCAGCCGCGCTGGCAACAGGTGATTGCCGAGCGGGCACGGGTGACGGAGGCCTTACGCGGCAACGGTTTCGAGGTTCCAGACTCGCAGGCGAACTTCGTCTGGCTGCCCCTGGCGCAGGCGGCCGCCGACTTCTCGGCGCACTGCGAGGCGCAACAGGTGATCGTGCGGGCTTTCTCGCATGCCAACGGCGGCGGTGCCAGGGTGACGATCGGGGCTCGGCAGGAGAACGATCAGTTCCTGGCCGCCGCGGCCACCTTTCGCCCTGCCGGTTAACCCGCCAGCAACCGCCAGATCGCGATGACGCCGAGAGCCACGATGATGCAGCGGAGTGCGACCGGCGACAGCCGACGCCCGATATTAGAGCCGATGAAGCCGCCGATCAGTGTTCCGACGGCGATCAGACCTGCTGCAGCCCAATTGATCCGGTGGAACTCCAAGGTGCCGTAGGCGATAGCGGCGACGACGTTGACGGCCAACGAGAGCACGTTCTTGAGGGCATTGATCCGCTGCAGCGATTCGGGCAACATCGCCCCCATTACCCCGACCAGCAGCACTCCCTGGGCAGCGGTGAAGTAGCCGCCATAGACACCGATCAGGTAGACGGCGATCACCAGCAGCACGTTCTGCCGGCGGCTGAGCACGGTGTGGTCCTGCCCCGCCGCTTCCTTGCGTTTGCGCACCCACTTCTGGATCAGTGGCTGGGTCACCACCAGAATCAGCGCGATCACCAGCAGTACAGGGACAATCAGCTCGAAGGTCTTTGCTGGTAGATGTAGCAGCAGGAAGACCCCGGTGATCGCACCCAGCAGCGATGCCGGCATCAACTGCCGGATCCTCGGCCCCTGGCCCTCGAGTTCACGGCGGTAGCCCCAGCTGCCCGACAGGCTGCCTGGCACCTGGCCGATCGCGTTCGACATGGTGGCGACCACCGGCTGGACGCCGAATGCGATCAACGTCGGAAAGGTGATGAGGGTGCCGGAACCGACAACGGCGTTGATCGTTCCCGCGCCGATTCCGGCGATCAGGATCAGGACCATTTCCAACACGCTCACGGATCGCACCTTACGACGCGCAGGTGTGCCCTTCGGCCGCACGCCGCCTGAGATGTGACGGGCGGCGCTAGTTCCGTGCGTGCCTGCCCGCATCCGGAGTTCCCGACACGGGGTGGTGTTGCTCCTGTTTGGCCGCGGTCAACCGGGACAATCGGAGCACCCCGACCACCATCACCGCCAGACCGAGCAGACTCACCACCGTGCTCCAGCTGTGCCGGTTGAGCTTCTCGCCGACCACCGCCAGACCCAGCGCCACCGAAACGATCGGCTCGGCCACCGTCATCGCCGGGAACGACGACTGCAGCTTCCCGGCGGCGAACGATCGTTGCTGGCACAACACTGCGGCGAAGGCCACCACCAGGAACAGGTACAGCGGTGGATGCTGCAGCGCGTCCAGTGGATGCTTTATCTGGTGGCCGACGGCGTTCACCAGCACGGCCCCGATCCCGAACAACGACCCGGAAACCGTCCCGTACAGCAGCGCTCTCGGCGCCCGTCGCGCCCGTTCGGCATAGAGCACCATCGCCACCAGGATGGCCAGCACCAGGAAGACCACCAGGAGCAGAACCCAAAGCCGACGGCCCATCCTGGCCGGTTCCGGATCGGCGAAGGTGACGAACATGCCGACCCCGAGCGCCAGCAGCACCCCCCAGAACCACTGCCTACGGGTCGCCGTCTGCCCGTTGATCCACTGGTCGAACGGCAGCGCGAACAGCACCGACAACACGATCAGCGGCTGCACCAGCAGCAGTGATCCGGTACCCAGCGCCACCACCTGCAGCCCAAATCCCCCGAACGCCGCCAGCGCACCGAGCCACCACAGGCCGCCGGCCGTCCGGCCGGTGACCGAGGCCCGATGCCGCACCACCGTTCCCACCGCGACGCCCATCGCCGCGCCGATCGCCAGCAGCGCCGGCAGCCAGGTGTGCACAGGCCCAGGCTAGTGGCGGACCCTCACGCGGCGGCACCCGTTCCGACGGCTACCACTACCACCAACACGATGATCACGATCACCAGCGCGAAGGCGATCAGGAATGGCCGGCGCTCCCACGCCGAGAGCACCTTGGGGTGTCGCTGGTCGATCATCTTGGCGTTGACCGGCTGCCGGATTACGTCGAAGTACTGGATACCGATCGCCTGAGCCAGCGAGTACATGTCCGGCGCGCTGAACAGTTGCCCCGACAGGTACATCAACTTGCGTCGATTCGCATCAACCAGCACCAATAGCGGCGCAGCCATGTTGGCGAACTGTTGGTACTGCTGCACCAGGATTCCGTAGCTCATCTGTTGGCGTGGGATCACCTTCTCGATCCCGATCAGCCGCTTCACCTTCACTGACGACCAGGTGAGCTGCACTCTGATCGTCATCAGGGCGATGGCGACCATTCCGATCAGCACACCGGCCGCGACGATCCCCCAGCGGACGCCGGCCGGCAGGTCGGACTGCCCACCACGGTAGAACCCGATGAAGATCAGCGGCACCATCACCGCGCCCCGGGTGGCAACGCCGCGTCCGTAGGTGCCACCGTTGGCGCGGATTTCCATCAGTACCGGATCGCCACCGGGTTGGCCTGTTGCTGACCAGGGCTGCGGCGTTCCGGGTTGAGCAGGCACGTTCGACCGACCGTCCGGCGGCGGATTCTGCGGGCCTGGTGTGGGATACATGGCTGCCAGTCTTTCAGATACGCCCGGTTGTATCACCGTGGTGATGGAGAGACGTGGCGGAGGCGTGGACCCGCGCCCGCCGCGGAACGGCAGAGACGTGGCGGAGGCGGAGGGATTCGAACCCCCGAGGCTGTTACACCCGGCCGCTTTCAAGGCGGCTTCCTTAGGCCACTCGGACACGCCTCCGTGAGCCAGATTAGCTCATTGCCGACCGAAACTCAGGCACCGTAGTTCTGCCGAATGAAGGCGCGGGCGCCGGTCGCCAGCTCCATGCTGTCTTCCCACAGGTTCCGCCAGATGGACAGCGCGGACGACAGCGTCGGGTGCACCACCTCTGAGGAGAACGACTCGAAGGTGATGGTGCCGTCGTAGCCGACATCCTTCAGCGCACCGAAGAATTCGGACCAGGGAATCGATCCGGTACCCAGCTGCCCGCGATGCGACTCGCCGACGTGGACATAGCCGAGCTTCCCGGCGTCGGCGGCCAGCTTCACCGCCGCCGAGAAGCTCCGCTCCTCGATGTTCATGTGATAGCTGTCCAGGTGCGCGACCACATTGTCGCGGCCGACGTCCCTGATGAACTGCAGCGTCTGCTCGGTGTTGTTCAGCACGTTCGTCTCGTAGCGGTTGCAGAACTCGAGCCCAAGGGTAATTCCGGAGCTGGCGGCCCGATCGGCCAGCGCCGCAATGGTTTCCACTGAGTTGGCCCGTCCGCGCTCGGTGACCGGACGGGTGTAACGGCCCAGTTTGGAGAAGATGACACCGCCGAGATAGTCCGCGCCGACGTCCCTGGCCAGATCGACAGCAGCAGCCAGTCGCTGCCGGCCGGCGGCGACGATGTCGAGATCGTCCGAGGAAACGTCGGTATCGTCGTCCAACCCCAACGACACGCCAGCAGCAAGGTCGTTGTCCTGCAACAACTTCGCCGTCATGGCGGCGTCGAAGGTGGTCGGATCCATCGCCGCCAGCTCGATCAGGTCGTAGGCCGCCTGTTTGCTCGACTCGATCGCCTTGCGGGCCTCCTGCTGGCTCCAGCCACCGACCCATACCAGTGCATGGATCCCGATTCTGTTCGTCATCCGCTGCTCCCCACCCTCTCGATCCGATGAATGCTCATCGCAGGAATGCCTGCGGCACACCGGAGTCCACCGGGATCAGCAAACCGGTGGTGATCGGCAGCGACCCGTTGGTCAGTGCCAGCGCCGCCTGCGCGATGTGCTCGGGCAGCACTTCCTGTTTCAGCACGGTGCGCTGCGCGTAGTACTTGCCGAGGTCTTCCTCCGGGACTCCGTACGTCTTCGCCCGTGAGGCTCCCCAGCCGCCGGCGAAGATGCCCGAACCGCGGACCACACCGTCCGGGTTGATGCCGTTGACCCGCACCCCGATACCGCCGAGTTCGGCGGCCAGCAGCCGCACCATGTGCGCCTGGGCAGCCTTCGCCGACGAATAGGCGATGTTGTTGGGACCGGCGAAAACGGCGTTCTTGGAACAGACATTGATGATGTCGCCGCCCAGTCGCTGCGCCCGCAACACCGGTTCTGCGGCCCTGGCCACCAGGAAAGAGCCCCGCGGCATGATGCGGTACTGCAGATCCCAGTCCTCCACCGAGGTATCGGCCAGCGAACCGGCGCGGGTGATGCCGGCGTTGTTGACGATGATGTCGAGACCGCCAAACGCCAGCACCGCCTCGTCGATGCCGCGCTGCACCGAATCGAGGTCGCCGACGTCCATCGTCACCCCGATGGCTACGTCGGAATCACCGAGATCCGTTGCCACCGACGAACATTTCGCCGCATCCAGATCGGAAACAACCAGATTTGCACCGTTCTCGACGAACAGCCTGGCGGCGGCCAGGCCGATGCCGGATGCTCCACCGGTCACCAGCGCCACCTTGCCGGCGAGCGGCTTCGGCTTGGGCCGCAGCAGCAGCTTGTTCTCCTCAAGCTGCCAGTACTCGATCGAGAACTTGTCGGCTTCGGCGATCGGCCGGTAGGTCGACACGCCCTCGGCGCCGCGCATCACGTTGATGGCATTGACATAGAACTCGCCGGCCACCCGCGCTGTTTGCTTGTCGGCGCCGAAGGAGAACATTCCAACGCCAGGTACCAGGATGATGGCTGGGTCGGTGCCGCGGATCGCCGGGGTGTGCTGGCCGGCGTTGCGGTCGTAGTAGGCCCGGTACTCGGCCCGGTATTCGCTGTGCAGGTCGGCCAGCCGTCCGACGACGGTGTCGATGGGGGCGTTCACCGCGGTGTCCAGCAGCAACGGTCGCACCTTCGTCCGCAGGAAGTGGTCCGGGCAGGAGGTACCGAGCGCCACCAGCCGGTCGGCCTTCCGCCTGGACAGGAAATCCAGCACCAGGGCGGAGTCGGTGAAGTGGCCGACCATCCTGCGGTCGGCGGACGCCACGGCCCGCAGATACGGGAACAGTTCGGCCGCCCTGGCCCGGCGGGCGGCAGGGCTCAGCGGACGACGGGAACGCACCTCGGCGCCGAATGGTTGCGCTTTGGAGTGTGTAGTCAAGTACTTCTGCGCCTGGCTGATGATCTTCTTCGAGCGTTTCTCAACCTCGTCGCTGGTCCACCCCCAGGTCGTCAGACCATGACCGCCGAGGACGGCGCCGATCACCGACGGGTCGGCCGACAGCGCGCGCATAGCCTTGCCCAGCTCCCAGCCGGGCCGTTTCCACGGCACCCAGGCGACAGCGCCACCCCAGATCTTCTGCACCAGCTTCTCGCCGTCGGCGGCGCAGGCAAGGGCGATCACCGAATCCGGATGCAGGTGGTCGACATGCGGTAGATCGACAAGGCCGTGCATCGGGGTGTCGATGGACGGGGTGGCACCCCCGGCGCCGAAGCTGCAGAACGGAAACAGCCCAACCATCTCGTCCTCGTGGGCGACTCCGCGGTACACCCGGTCAAGACCGAGCAGCCGATCGCGCTCGATCACCGCAAGACCGGCCGCGGTCAGTGTCCCGAGGTCGCCGCCGGATCCCTTGACGTACAAGACTTCCACCTCTGCGCCGGAGGCAGGGTTAAGCTGTTTGATCTTGGCAGAGGTGTTGCCACCGCCGTAGTTGGTGATGGTCGGATCACCGCCCAACCGATTGGATCGGGCGATCAGCTCCACCGCGCCAGGCGGCAGGCCGGCGTCCGCTTGCTCGGCCGCTGCTGCGACTTTCCTGCTCGCTGCCTTCTTGGTCGCTGCTTTCTGGGTCGCTGCCTTCTTGGTCGCTGCCTTCGTGATTGTCGTCTTGGGCGGGGTGGCGCGTGCGCTGCTGGCCATCTCAGGCATCCCATCCGGCGGCGCTGCCGCCGACGCGCTCGGTGACGATCTTGTCGGCATATCCGCTGGCCGCGTAGGCCGCCAGCGGGTCGGGCTCCAGTCCCATCTCTTGGCGCGTCTGTGCCAGCAGCGGGCGCACGTCGGTGTTGTAGGCGTCCATCACGATGGCGTTGGCGCCCAGCACATCTCCGGCAGCACGGGCGCTGTCCAATGCTTCGAAGTCCACCAGCAATGCCTTGGCGGTGGCTTCCTGGACATTCATCACCGAGCGGATCTGCCCTGGGATCTTGGGTTCGATGTTGTGGCACTGGTCGAGCATGAAAGCCACACCGGCCTCCGGCAGTACCGCACCGGCCTCGGCGATCTCGAACATGATGCGGAACAGTCCGAACGGATCGGCGGCGCCGACCATCAGGTCGTCGTCGGCATAGAACCGGGAGTTGAAGTGGAATCCGCCGAGCCGTCCTTCCCGCAGCAGGGTGGCGACGATCATCTCGATGTTAGTGCCCGGCGCGTGATGTCCGGTATCCACCAACACCTTCGCCTGCGGCCCGACGTGCAGGCAGTGCAGCAGGGACGTTCCCCAGTCCGGAATGTCGGTGGAGTAGAAGGCCGGCTCGAAGAACTTGTACTCCACCAGCATCGTCATCTCCGGTGCGGACGCCGTCATCGCCCGGTAGGCCTCACCGAGCGCGTCGGCCAGCCTGTCCTGCCTGCCTCGGATCGAGTCCTGACCTGGATAATTGGTGCCGTCGGCGAACCACAGCGACAGTTGCTTGCTACCGACGACGGCACCGATCTGAACGCACTCCAGCAGGTGGTCGATGGCCTTGCGGCGAATCTTCGGGTCAGGGTTGCAGACACTGCCGAGCCGATAGTCGTCCTGCTGGAAGGTGTTCGGGTTGATCGCGCCGATGGCAACGCCCTCGCTGCGCGCGTGGTCGGCCAGTGCCGAGTAGTCGTCGACGGCGTCCCACGGAATGTGGATGGCGACGGTCGGTGCCACTCCGGTGTAGCGGTGTACCTGGGCCGCATCGGAGATCTTCTCGAAGGCGTCGCGCGGAATGCCCTGCTGGGCGAAGACCTTGAACCGGGTTCCGGAGTTCCCATAGGCCCACGACGGAGTTTCGATGTGTTGCCTGGCAAGTGCAGCGCGTACCTGCTGTTGTTCCATGTTCGTTCCTTCGTTGTACGTGTACTTACTGGTGGATCACGGACGAATCGGTGCGACGTGACAGCTCCTCGCACCACTGCCGATAGCTGGACTGCAGCTGCTCCGACTCGGCTGGATCGGGATCGACAGATTCGGCGTCGTGCGCCCAGCTGTCGACGATCGCCGCCAACGGGGTGCCGAGCAGCGCCGATGCCGCCAGCGCGGCCGCTCCGTTGCCGCTGCCGCCGGCCGGTGGGACGTACACGGTCTCCCCGAGTACCCCGGCCCTGATGCGGTTCCACACGGTGCTCTTCGTGGCGCCACCGGCCAGCAGGTGCCGCCGGCGTCGCACACCAAGGGCGGCAAGCTGTTCCAGCCCATAGCGTTCGACGAAGGCGACACCCTCCAGGAGCGACCGGTAGGAGTCCGCCGCCGAGTCCGGCTCACCGACCCGCCAGCCGCGGAAGCCTGGATCGGCGACCGGGAACCGCTCGCCGACGCCGACCAACGGATACCGCAACACCGACGACGGACCGTGCGCGGCAGCCGCGGCGTCGAGCGCCGGCAGCTCGGCGGTCGCCACCTGAATGTCGGAAACGCCGACCAGCGCACCCGCACCGACGTTGGAGGCAGCGCCGGGCCACCACGATCCATCGGGCGCGTAGTGCGAATAGATCGACCCGTCGGCGCCGACGATGCGATCGGTCACGACCGCCTTCAATACCAGGGTGGTGCCGAGAACTCCTACCGTGTCGCCGAGATGGACCGCGCCGCAGCCGATCTGCGCCGTGCAGCCGTCCGTCATTCCGCTCACCAGCAGCACCCCGCTCGGCAGGCAGAGCTCGGCCGCGATCGGGGCCGACACCTCGCCAATCACCACGCCTGGTGAGGTCAGCGGCGGCAGCATTGACGGCTCGACGCCTACCACTGCCAACAGCCTTTCCGGCCATTGCCGCGCCACCGGATCAATACCTGCCTTCAGGGCATGAGAGGTGTCCGTCGGCAGCACCCGCCCCGCCAGCGACGCCAGCACCACGTCCGGGGTGTGCAGCAGCAGGGTCGCCTCGGTGGTCGTCCTGAGCATGCCCATCCTGGCCGGCACCGAACCACGGCCAAAATCGAATCCGTTCTGCTGCAACAGTTCCGCCGCAGCGATCGCGGTGCTGTCGTCGTATAGAGCCGCCAGGTCGAGCGGGCGTCCAACACCGTCGCACGGCACCATGGTGCCCGACGTACCGGTGACCGACAGCGCAGCGATGTCCGCTGCGCGATCGCCGAGATCGCGCACGGTCTGCCCGATCAGTTCACCGACGACAGCCGCGTAGTCGGGCTGTTGCCGCGAGCCACCGGCAGCCGATCGACCCGGGGCCGGCAGGTTGCCCCCGACGAAGCCCAACAGCCGGCCGTCGGCAGCGTCGATCGCCAGCACCCTGGCGGCCGAGGTGGCCAGGTCGATGCCGAGTACGACGGGGTGCGACGTCATCGGCGGCGGCCCCGCACCAGCAACACGTCGGCGAGACCGGTCAGGTCGTCCACCACCAGATCGGGTTCGGCCAGCTGATGATCGGTTGGCTCCGGTGGTGCATCGCCGCGGAGCACCCAGACCGTGCCGAGGCCGAGCGCGGCCGCCGGGCGCACGTCGTTGTCCAGCCGGTTACCGATGTGCACGGCCCGGTCGGCGGTGGTGCCGGCTTGGGCAAGCGCCCAGTCGAACAATTCGCGGCTCGGCTTCTCGTGACCGACGATCGCCGAGATACCCCAGACGTCGATCAGCTCGGCCACTCCGTCGCGGCGTAGATCGTCGGCCACACTTGCGGGCTGGTTGGCCAGCACACCAACGGTCACCGCGCCGTGCATGCTGGCCAGGAACGCGGGAACCTCGGCGTACATGGTCCCTGCCGGGTGCCGCCAGTACTGCTCGGTGCGCCGGGCAAGTTCGTCCCGCAGTGTTGCGTCTCCCAGTATCTCGGTGGCCAAGGCCGTCCGGAACGACCCGCCCTGCTCGACCCGGATGCGCTGGTAGATAGCGCGGACGGCAGTCCGGTCGACCGGGGCGCCCGATTGCCCGGCAAGGAGGTCGTCCAGAGCGAGAACGACTGCGCCGACAAAGTTCTCGTCGTCGTAGATCGGTCCGCCGATGTCCAGGAAGACGGCGTCGAGCTGCTGGGGAAGGGCCATCGGCACTACCAGGTCCCCTGCGAGATGTTGCTCCGTCGCTCGGCGACGTCGACCCTGGCGAAGAACTTCGCGACCGCCTCGTTGGACAGCGGTGCCAAGCCCCCGGCGGAATAGGCGGCGATCCGCACCCGTGCGCCCTTGACGGCCATCGCCGATATCCCGTCGACGCCCTCTGCCGTTGGTGCGGTGGCGACGATGCCGTGGTTGCCGAGCAGCACCAGGGCAGGCAGTTCGCCCGTCTCGTCGACGCGCCTGCTCAGCGCCTGATGGAACACCCGCCCCAGCTCGATTCCTGGTTGGGCGTACGGCACGAACAGCGGCTTGCCGATCACCACGGCCTCGTCCGAGTACACCAGCCGGTCGTAGGCGTCGGCGGCATGGATCGAGGCGAGCAGCCCGACGACCGCGGTCGGATGGGTGTGCCCGATGAAGCGGGAGGCTGCGGGCGCCGGTGACACCGCCTGCACCGCAACGTGAACCAGCGCCTCGATCGAGCCGCGGCGACGTTTGCCGTCGACGTCGCCGACATCCAGCGCCGCCGTCAGATCGGCCTGGGTGGCCTTCGGATCGGTGAGAAGTCCGGACAGCGCGGCGACATCCACCACCACGAAGTCGTCCTTCGTCGCGGACTCCATGCTCGAACCCGATGCCTTGACGGCGATGCGCCCGTCGTCCAGCAGCTCAGAGGTGTTGCCCTCGGCGAGGATCACCAACTCCCGTTCCGGCCGACCCAGCGAGCGGGTGAGGGCGAGCAGCCGGTCGCTCACCAGGTCCGGCCGATGGACGGTGCGCGCGGCCGCCGGTCCTGTCATTTCGCTCCCCCGTATCTTCGGGTAGCCAGCCCGTTCAGCAGGGCGGCGAAGATCAACACAATGCCCAGGGCCAGCAGCTGGTACTGGGTGCCGGCATTTCCCTCGAAGGACAACAGGATTCCGGCGTTGAGCCAGGTCACCAGCAGGGTGGCGAGCACCACCCCGGCCACCCGTCCGATGCCACCGGTGATGGCGACCCCACCCAACACTGCGATGGTGATGGCCGGCAGCGCCAGGCCGTTTCCGGAAGTTCCGGCGTCGGGCCTGGCCGAGGTGAACTCACCGGTCAGGTAGACCGCTGCCAGCCCGGCGATCAGTCCGGACAGCGCGTAGGCCCGCATTCTGGTTCCGGCAACGTTGATTCCGGAGAATCGAGCCGCGACGTCGTTGGTGCCAATGCCGTACAGCCGTCGACCGTAGGTGCCCCTGGCCAGGATCAGCCACCCCACCACTACCACCGGTAGTAGGAAGGTGAACACTCCCAGCGGGATGTTGGGAATGTACTGGCCGAAGAACGGCAGCTCGACCGACCTGGTAATGGAGTACAAGCTCTGGATCGGCACGGTGGAGATGGGCGACTGGTTGTTGATCACCACCGCCACCGACTTGTAGGCGTAGTAGGTGGCCAGGGTAGCGATCAGGGCTGGAAAGCCCAACTTGGCCACCAGGAATCCGTTCACCGTTCCGAGCGCCGTACCGACGGCAGCACACAACAGCAGCCCGAGCCAGAACGGCCAGCCCCACTCGCCGTAGGCGAACCCGAAGATCATTCCGGACAGCGACACAATCGACCCGATGGACAGATCGATGCCACCCCGCCCGGAAACTATCACGATCAGCTCGGCCAGCCCGAGCATGGCAAGCGGAACGGCATCGATCAGCGACTGCGCCATGTAATCGAAGTCGTAGTGGGCGGTCATGTAGCCGCCGGCCGACAACACCATGTCCACCACGACGACGACCACGATAAGGATCGCCAGCAGCACGATGCGCTGGGTGAGCACAGCACGAAGCGCCGACCCCGCAAACGATGTGCGGCCTGGTTCTTCCGACAGTGCCTTGCCAACCGGTGCGGTCGTCGTCATGTCCTGCTCCTTGCGCGCTGGCGGATCAGGTCGGTACCGACCGCGATGACGATGGCCATCCCGACGAACAGGTCGGAGAGCTGCGACGGCCAGCCGAGCTGGGTGATGCCGGAGGAAACCGTCTGCACCAGCAGCGCTCCGAGCAGCGTGCCCAGCACGGAGCCGCGGCCACCCATGATGGAGGTGCCGCCGATCACCACGGCGGCGATCACCGCCAATTCCTGGCCGGT
This sequence comes from Actinomycetota bacterium, assembly GCA_030853385.1. Classification (GTDB taxonomy): domain Bacteria; phylum Actinomycetota; class Actinomycetes; order Mycobacteriales; family Nakamurellaceae; genus Nakamurella. The sequence goes on from JALYVF010000280.1 coordinate 15,796, forward strand.
GCCGACGGACTGGTCGAGGGTCGAGGTGCCCTTGGCGATGAAGAACAACGCCGCGATCCCGGCCAGCGCCCCGGTAATCAGGTAGGCAAGCAGAATCCGGCGCTGCACCCGCACCCCGGCCAACCTGGCCGCCACCGAATCGCCGCCAATGGCGAAGAAGTGCCGGCCACCGGCCGTGTGTCGCAGGTACAACCAGGCGATCGCGGTCAGCACCACGGTGATGGCAAACGAGTGTGGTACGCCCCAAGTGCTGCCGGCACTGCCACGGCCGAACGGATCGAGGGTGTCCGGCAGCCCGTTGACCGTCTGCGAGTTGAAGATTTGCAGGCCGAGGAACTGGAACAGGTTCGCGGTGCCGAAGGTGATGATGATGGCGTGCACCCGGCCGTAGGCGATCAGCAGCCCGTTCAGCAAACCGAGCAGCCCGCCGACCAACAATCCGACGAGCAGCGCCAGCCAGATCGAGATGTGGTGTCCCACCAGCAGTTTCGCCACCGTTACCGCCGACACCATGATGACGCCGGCCACCGAGATGTCGATCCCGCCGGTAATGATCACCATCGTCATCCCGATGCCGATCAACGCGACCGGCGCCACGTCGACGAACAGCGGCTGCAGTGAGTTGAGCGACAGGAACGCCGGGGTGAAGATGCCGAGCAAGATCCACAGCACGGCGATCACCCCGATCAGCACCACCTCCTGACCGGTGACGGGAGCGGCCAGGATGCGGCCACGCGCCTTCGGCCGCGGCGCCGTCGAATCGGCGCCCGGGTCGGTGACCGCCGGTGTCGCTGGCGAACTCATGACAGACTCTCCGCTGCGGCGTCGCCATCCGGCGAGCCGGCCGCGGCGGTCAGCACATCCACCTGGTTGGCCTCCGGCCCGAACTCAGCCACCACCGTGCCCGCCTTGATCACCTGCAACCGGTCGGAGATGCGCAGCGCCTCAGGCAGATCGGAGGTCACCACCAGCACCGCCGTCCCGTTATCGGCAAGCTCGGCGATGATCCGGTGGATCTCCTCCTTGGCTCCGACGTCGACGCCCTGGGTCGGCTCGGCCAGCACCATCACCTTGGGGCGCTGCACCAGTTGTCTGGCCAATACCACCTTTTGGGCATTGCCGCCGGACATCGCGCCGATCGATTGTCGCTCGCTGGGCGTCTTGACGGCCAGTCGATCGATCAGCTCCCGGGCTGTGTGTTTCTCCTTGGCCCGATCGACGAACACGTTGCGATGGGACAACAACGGTAGGTGGGCAACAGAGATGTTGAAGGCGATCGACTGGAAGCCGAACATGCCCTGCGCCTTGCGATTTGCCGGCAACAGCGCGATGCCGAGTTTGCCGGCGTGCCTGGGATTGCGTGGGTGGATCGCGTTGCCGTCCAGTCGGATGGCACCATCGGTGTGCCGTTCGATGCCGTACACGGTGGCGGCGATCTCGGAGACGCCTGAACCCACCAAGCCGTACAGGCCGACGATCTCGCCGGCTTTGACCGAGACGTTCACATCGTGAAAACTTCCGCGCAGTCCTAGGTCCTGCAGCTCCAGCACCGGGTCGCCGGTGATGTCGGCGCGGGAGGCCTTCTCGTCCGAGAGGACTCCGCCGACCATCAGCTCGGCGATCTTGCGGACCGACAGGTCGGCGATCGGATAGCTGCCGATCGTCTCGCCGTCGCGCATCACCGTCACCTCGTTGGCGATCCGGAACAGTTCGTCCAGCCGATGAGAGATGTAGATGACGGCTACTCCGGTCGAGGTCAGCCGCCGCACGACGCCGAACAGCACGTCGATCTCGTTGTCGGTGAGAATGGCCGACGGTTCGTCGAGGATCAGTACCTTTGCCTTGCCGCCCAACGCTTTCGCGATCGAGATTTGCTGCTGGGTGGCGATGGACAACTCGCCGACCGGCACCGTCGCCAGGCTGGCCGGCAGTCCCAGCAGGTTGAGCAGCTCGACCACCCGCGCGTTCTGTGCCGCCCAGTCGATGCGAATTCCGCTGCGGATCTCCCGACCGAGGAAGATGTTCTCGGAGACCGTCAGCTCGCTGAACAGCTGCGGTTCCTGATAGACGGTGGCAATGCCAAGGGCGCTGGCATCCAACGCCGAATTGATGGTGACGGGTGCGCCCTCGAACTCGATGGTCCCGGTGTCGGCCGACTCAGCACCAGAGATGATCTTGATGAGGGTCGACTTGCCGGCCCCGTTCTCGCCGACAAGTGCATGTACCTGCCCCGGTCGAACCGTGAGATCGGCATTGCTGATTGCCCGGACGCCGCCGTAGCGCTTGGAGATGCCGGTCAGCGCAAGCCTGGCCACGCCAGAGTCCGGCATTGTCACGTCAGCCGGCCCGACCGGCGGAGCTGCTGGCATGGACAAACTCCTTGCGAGGGAAGGTTTCCTGCCCCCGGGCGGCCGACGCGGGGGCGCCGGCTGCCCGGACAACAGGCGATGGTGAGGTTCGGTGACCGTTAGGCCATGTCGATCAGTAGTTGTACTTGCCGACGTTGTCCTTGGTGATCACCAGCGGCGGCCCGAGCAGCAGCGCCTTGGCCGACGCGTCGTAGCTGACTCCGGAGAGTCCGCCGCCCACCTCAGGCTTGGCGGCGATAGTCTTGCCCTCGGCCATCTGTACACCTGCCCAGACCGTCAGGTAGCCCAGTGCCTGAACGTCCCACAACACCGACGCCGAGGAGGATCCGTCCTTCAGGTAGGGCGCCATCGACAGCGGGGTGCCGAGTCCGACGGTGAAGACCTTGCCGATCTTTCCGGCGTCCTTGACTGCCTGCGCGACAGCCGGGGCCGATGAGGTGCACTCGCCGACCAGGCCGGTGAGATCCGGATGGGCGTTGAGCAGGTCGCTGGCCATCGATGTTGCCTTGGTCTGGTCCTCGCCCGCGTAGACGACGGAAACCAGTTGCGCGTTCGGGTACTTCGCCGCGGCCACCTTCTTCTGGACCGCGATCCAGGAGTTGAGGTTTTCGGCCGTCTGTCCACAGGACACGATGGCGTACTTGCCCTTGCCGCCCATGGCCTTCATCAGCTGCTCGGTGAGCGTGGTGCCGATTCCCTCGGTCGACGCCTGCTCGACGAAGATCTGACGGACAGAGTCCGGTGCGTCGGTGTCCGAGGTTCCGACCTTGATACCGGCGGCCTGCGCCTGTTTGAGGACCGGGGCCATCGAGTTGGGATCGTTGGGCGCCACGAACAGGGCGTCCACCCTCTGCTGAATGTAGGAACGGGCGATCTGTGCCTGTTGGGCCGCATCGGCCGTGGTAGGGCCCTGGTAGAGCCAGCTGACGCCGAGGTCCGTTGCTGCTTTCTTACCGCCGGCGTTCATCGCCTCGAAGTATGGGATGCCCTGCAGTTTCGGCACGAAAGCGATCTTGAAGTTCTTCGACGCCTTCTGGCCACCACCGGCGGCAGCCGAGCTGGCGCCGGAAGCGGAACTTGCACCGGAGGCCGAGCCGGCAGCGCTCGAGGGTGCCGCACCGGACGAGCTGCCGCCCGGGGCGGACCCAGCCGACGATGCTGCTGGGGCGCTGGACGACGAGGCGCCGCCGGAAGCAGCGGGCGCCGCCGAGACGCTTCCGCCGCCGGCAGCGACATTGGTGGCATCGTTCTTCTTGGTGCAGCCGGCCATCGCCAACGCCGCAACCAGCCCGAGCGCGGTGATCGCCACGATTCTGCGCTTGTGTGTCATGCCAGCTCCTGTCTTTCGGTGATCGCGGTGGCCCGCGAGGTTGTTGTCCCGCCGATCGGCGGCCTGCTGTTTTGGATCGGGCAGCACCTGCTGCTGCCGCGAATGCGATGGAGTCAGCCGCGCATCACCGGCTCTTCCCAACGGTGCGCATCGGCTGCCCGTAGGGACAGGAAGCGCACGGCGGCTGCGTCCCACCTGTCGTCGATTCTCGGCGTGCACGAGGAGATCTCGGTGCTCTGCCGGATCACGTCCCTGATCTGCTGCTGGCCGTCCAACTCGCCCAGCGCCGCCAGTTGGACAGCTCCGTTGCCCAGCGCTGTCGCTTCGACAGGACCGCAGTACGTCGGCAGCCCGGTGGCGTCCGCGGTCAGCTGGGCCAACAGCGCGTTGTTCGCACCGCCGCCGACCACCGAGATGGATGGGGGCATGCTGCCGGTGACGACAGCGATGTCGCGCGCCACCGCCCGGTAGCCGAGTGCGAGCGAATCGACAACGCAGCGGGCGACCTCGTCCATGCTGTTCGGCACCGGCTGTCCGGTCCGGGCGCAGTAGTCTCTGATGCGGCCCGGCATGTCGCCGGGTGGCAGGAAATCGGCGGCATCCGGATTCACGATGGAGACCAGGGGCGTTGCAGCAGCAGCCATCTCGGCAAGTTCCGGATAGCTGACGGCGATCCCTTCCGTTGCCCACTGCCGGCGGCATTCCTGCAGGATCCACAGACCCATCACGTTGCGGAGCAACCGGATGGTTCCGTCGTAGCCGCCCTCATTGGTGAGGTTCGCCAACCGGGAGGCCTCAGTCACCACTGCCGTCGGCACTTCTACCCCGGCCAGCGACCAGGTTCCGGAGGACAGAAACAACGCGCCGTCGTCGACATACGGCACGGCAACGACGGCGCTCGCGGTGTCGTGGCCAGCAGGCAGGATCACCCTGGCCCCGGTCAGTGCTCCCTTCGCGAGATCGGGCAGCAGGCTACCGACGTCGGTGCCAGGGGCCACCACCTCGGGGAGCATGTGCGTCGGCACCCCGAGGTCGTCGAGAAGCTCTGTCGCCCAACGATTCTGGGCCATGTCGTAAGCGCCCGAGGTGGACACGGCGGTGTACTCGCTGACGTCGGTGTCGCAGAGCCTCCGATGGAAGACGTCGGGCATCATCTGCAGGGTCATCGCGGACGCGAGGCGCTCCGGGTGATCGGCGGTGTCGCTCATTAGCCCGAAGATGGCGTTGATCGACATGATCTGCACCCCGGTGGCGGTGTAGAGCCGCTCCGTCCCGACCGCTCGCAGCGCTCTGGCCAGCGCCACCGCACCACGCTCGTCGCGGTAGCAGACCGGGTCGTCGATCAAAGCGCCTGCGGCGTCGAACAATCCGTAATCCACACCCCAGGTGTCGACGCCGACCGACGCGATCGGTCGGTCGCCGCTGGACAGCTCGGCAAGGCCGTCGCGGATGTTGCTCCACAGCGCGTCAACGTCCCAGCGCAGCATTCCCTTGCTGGCCCGCGGAGTGTTGGCGAACCTGTTGACGATCCGCAGCTCGAGTCGTTGGCCGTCGAATGCGACCGTGGTGACCCGGCCGCTCTCGGCTCCCAGGTCGACGGCAGCGACGGTGCGGACCGTCATCTGTTCCGGCCGATGCGGCGCTGTGGCGATCGCCCGCCGCGAGTGGTGATCGGCAGCTCGAGGACGTCGGCCGTCACCGGCGCCGTCCTGATCGGGACACCGAGGGCGGCCCACTGGCGAACGACGTCGGGGTCGATGCCGTCGTCGGTGTACAGCGCCTCGATGGTGGCGGTGGCAGCGAAGGAATGTAGTCCGAACTTTCCGACCTTCGAGGAGTCGAACAGTCCGTACACCTGGTGGCAGGCCTGGGCGAGAAAGCGCTTGGTCTGCGCCTCTTCCACCACCAGGTCCAGCAGTCCGTGTTCGGCGGAAACTCCCATCACCCCGAAGAATCCTTTGTCGATACGGCCGCGGCCGGACAGCACGTCGCCGATCGGACCGACCATGGATTCCGCGGAGCGCCGCAGGACGCCGCCCGGCATCAGCACCATCGCGGTGGACTGCGCCAGGAACAGCTCGGCGGTGCGCAGGCCGTTGGTCACCACCACCAGATTGCGCCGGTTGAGCAGTTCCTTGGCCAGGTAGAAGCAGGTGGTCGACGAGTCCATCGCGATCACGTCACCGTGCCGGACCATCGGTGCGACGGCCGCGGCGATGGCCCGCTTCGCCGGCACGGCATACCGCACCCGCATCTCGAAGGCGCCCTCGTCGGTCTCGCCGGCGCTCACCGCACCGCCGCGGACCCGCCGCAACATCGATCGACGCTCCAGCGCATCCAGGTCCTTGCGAATGGTGACTGACGAAACGCCGAACCGGTCGGACAACTCGGCCACCAGTACCCGGCCGGCGCGATCGAGTTCGACCAGGATCGCCTGCGACCGCGCGAACTCGTCCAACGACGCCATCCGCAACCTCCGCGCCGAGTGTCGGTGTGGCGCGAGAGGTGGATCCGCGGTGCGCCAACCGCTGTATTGCGGCAGACCGTAACCATCAATAGCTCCAAACGTCAATGGAACGAAACAAAACGAAAGCACCTTGGTTTCGAATGGGACGGATGGTGCTTTTCAACGGGCCAACCGCGCACCCATCTGGCTGATGGCGTGCCATGCCGGCGCCAGGGCGATGCCCCGCGTGTCCGCCAGATCGATGCCCGCGTTTCGCCAAGTCAGGGCCGTGTCTTCCCCAGGTCAGGGTCGGTGCGAGCCACTACAGTAATGGCGCAGTCACCACCGCCCGCGGTAGCCCGGCCCGTGAGGAGCTCACGTCGATGGTCAAGTTCAACGAGGGTGCCTCGCTGGATACCAGCCAGGTACAGGACAACCGCGGTGTGGGTGGCGGCAGCGCCGGCGGTGGTCTGGGCGGTGGTGGCCTCGGCGGAATCCCGATCGGTGCCGCCGGTGGCGGGGTGGGCCTGATCGTGGTGCTGATTCTGGCCGCCATCCAGTTCTTCGGTGGAAAGTTCGGCGGGACCGACACCAGCACGGCGTCCACCAATTCCGGTAGCAGCCTGATGCAACAGGCAACGGACAGCGGCGGCTCTGTCAGTACCTCGAACCTGGCCAGCAAGTGCAAGACCGGCGCGCAGGCCAACACCGACGACGACTGCCGGGTGGTCGGCTTCATCAACTCGGTACAAGACTATTGGTCCAACGAGTTCCAGCAGCAGAGCAAGAAGTACACCAATTCCATCACGGTTTTCTACTCTGGACATACGCAAACCGGTTGTGGCACAGGCAGTTCTGATATGGGCCCGTTCTATTGCCCGCAGGACAGGCAGGTCTACATCGACCTGTCGTTCTGGCAGCAGCTGCAAACCCAGTTCGGCACCAACGGCGGGGTATTCGCCGAGGGCTACGTGCTCGCGCACGAATATGGCCATCATGTGCAAGATCTGTTGGGCACCTCGTCGAAGGTCCAAGGCGGCAGTGGGCCAACATCCGGCTCGGTGCGACTGGAGCTGCAGGCCGACTGCTACGCCGGCGTCTGGGCGAAGAACGCCACCACCACACCAGGGCCGGACGGACATATCCTGCTCAGTGACATCACTTCCCAGGACATCAACGATGCGCTAGATACCGCATCGAAGATCGGTGACGACTACATTCAGACCCACCTGGGTGGCGGTCAGAGCGATCCGTCGCAGTACACCCACGGCACCTCGGCACAGCGCGAGAAGTGGTTCAACGCAGGCTATTCCACCGGAAACCCGGCCAGCTGCGACACCTTCGGCACCAATAACCTTGGGTAGCTGTTGCCGTCGCCGCGACCTCCGGGTTCACGGAGGTTGCCGTCCCCGCGCCAGGTTTGCGGAGGTTGCCGTCCCCGCGACCTCCAGGCTTGCGGAGGTTGCTGTCGCCGCGAACTCCAGGTTCGCGGAGCTGAGGGTCGTTTTGACGCCGCCCATCGGTCGCCTAGTTTGACCCGCTGGTCGGGTGCCGGCTTCGTAGCTACCTCCGCGCTCTGGGTTCTCGAACTCAACCTGTCATGCGGCACAGTCGCGATAGCTGGAATCGATTGTGCAGCAACAGACCTCATCGATGATGAGTGGACCGCTCTGTGCACACCCCTGCGAGAGGGACCGGCGATCGTTACCGAGTTGTGACCCACCGCGAGCAACTCGCCGGCACCGCGGTCGGCGGGCACGTGCTGTGGGACCGAAGACCCGGCTCCTATCAACGACCCAAAGTGATCTCGGGGGCGTAGCAGTGCTGTC
>JALYVF010000282.1 GCA_030853385.1 Actinomycetota bacterium
AGGCAGCAGCGTCGGCAGCGCGCCGGCCGCCAGTGCGCCGCGCTCGCCCGCTCGGCGCGGCACCCAACCGATGCGCGCGCCGGTGGCGTCGGCCAGCTCGCCGACCGCCGTCAGCAGACCGGCGGTCTGCGCCGCCCGCTCGCCGACCAGGATGACGCTCTCGGCGGCCAGTGCCAGCTCGTTGCCCTTCCCCAGGCCGGCGACCACGTCGCCCTCGGTGCCGGGGGCGGCCGGCAGCAGGGTGCCGGCCAGCTTGTCCAGACCACGGCTGGCCATCGGCGCCACCGAGAACACCTTCAGGGCGCCGCGGGTCGCCTTCCGCAGTCGCAGGAACAGGATCGGGCTCTCTTCCTCCGGCTCCAGCCCGACCAACAGCACCGTCGCTGCGGTATCCAGATCGGCGTACGTCACGCCGCCGGTGTCCGGCGACTGGCCGGCCACCTGGGCGGCCAGGAACGACTGCTCCTCGTCGGTGCCGTAGCGGGCCCTGAAGTCGATGTCGTTGGTGCGCAGGGCAAGTCGGGCGAACTTGCCATAGGCGTAGGCATCGGTCACGGTGAGGCGACCGCCGGCCAGCACGCCGACACCGCCGTTCTCCCGCGCCGCCAGCAGCCCTTCGGCCGCGACCGCCATCGCCTCGGTCCAGGACGCCGGCTCCAGTTCGCCGGACTCCCGGCGGATCAACGGGGTGGTCAGCCGATCGCTCTGCGTCACGTAGGTGAAGCCGAACCTGCCCTTGTCGCAGTTCCATTCCTCGTTGACGTCCGGGTCGTTCCCCGCCAGTCGCCTGGTGACGGCGCCGGCCCGGTGATCGGTGCGCAGCGCGCAACCGCTCGCGCAGTGCTCGCACACCGTTGGATCGCTGACCAGGTCGAATGGGCGGGCGCGGAACCGGTAGGCTGTCGAGGTGAGCGCGCCGACCGGGCAGATCTGAATGGTGTTGCCGGAGAAGTAGGACTGGAACGGCGTGTCCTGGCCGATGCCGATCTGCTGCTTGGAGCCCCGCTCCAGCAGATCGATGAAGGAATCGCCGGCGATCTGTTCGGAGAACCGGGTGCACCGCTGGCACAGCACGCAGCGCTCCCGGTCCAGCAGAATCTCGGTGGAGACAGCGATCGGCTTCTCAAAAATCCGTTTGGCATCAACGAGTCTGCTGGCCGCGTACCCGTTGGACATGGTTTGGTTCTGCAGCGGGCACTCGCCGCCCTTGTCGCAGATCGGGCAGTCGAGCGGGTGGTTCAGCAGCAGGAACTCCAGGTTTCCGCGCTGCGCTTTGTCGGCCACCGCAGAGGTCAGCGCCGTCTTGACCACCATGCCGTCGGCCACCGTCTGGGTGCAGGACGCCTGCGGCTTGGGCATCGCCCGGCCGCCCATCTCCACCTCGACCAGGCATTGCCGGCAGGCACCGACCGGGTCGAGCAGCGGATGGTCACAGAACCGCGGGATGGCGATGCCGATCCGCTCGGCGGCGCGGATCACCAACTCGTTCTTCGGCGCGATCACCTCGATGCCGTCAATGGTCAGCCGGACGTGACCCTGCGGTACCGGCGGCTTTTCCGGCTCTCGGCTGTCGGCGCCGGACTGCGCGCTCTTATCGGTTGCCAGCGTCATTAGTGGGCCCCCACCAGGTCGCGGGACTGCAGGATGGGCGCAGCGCGGCCCGTCACCAGGTCCTCGAACTCGCTCCGGAAGTACTTGAAGCTGCTCAGGATCGGGGTGGCGGCGGCATCGCCGAGGGCACAGAATGACCGGCCGATGATGTTGCTTGCGGCGTCGGAGAGCACGTCGAGGTCGGCGAGCGTGCCGCTGCCGGTGACAACCCGGCGGAGGATCTGTGCCAGCCAGCCGGTGCCTTCCCGGCATGGGGTGCATTTGCCGCACGATTCGTGCTTGTAGAACTCCAGCCACTTCCACACCGCCCACGGGACGGACACCGTCTCGTTGAAGCACATCAACGCGGTGGTGCCGAGCATCGATCCGGCGGCGGCGACGTCATCGAAGTCCAACTTCACGTCCAGCTGGGCGGGGGTGAAGATCGGCGTCGAGGATCCGCCCGGGGTGAAGAACTTCAGCGGGATGCCGTCTTTCATGCCACCGGCAGCTGCCAGCAGTGCGCGCAGGGTGGTGCCCATCGGGGCTTCGTACTGGCCGGGCCTGCTGACATGGCCGGACAGGCTGTAGATCTTCGGGCCGGGCGACTTTTCGGTGCCCATCGACCGGAACCAGTCGCTGCCACCGTTGACGATGTCGGGTACCGACGCGATGGTTTCGACGTTGTTGACGACGGTCGGCCGCGCATACAGGCCGGCGACGGCCGGGAAGGGCGGCTTCAGCCGCGGCTGGCCACGCCTGCCCTCCAGCGAGTCCAGCAGCGCCGTTTCCTCGCCGCAGATGTAGGCGCCGGCGCCGGCGTGCACCACGATCTCGCAGTCGAAACCGGTGCCGAGAATGTTCTTGCCGAGCAAGCCTCGCTCCTTGGCTTCGCGGACCGCGCCCGTCACCCTGCGCAGCGCCTGCACGGCCTCGCCGCGGACGTAGATCGCGCAAAAGCTGGAGCCGATGGCATAGCAGGTGATGATGCAGCCCTCGATCAGCGAGTGCGGGTCGGCCATCATCATGGGGATGTCCTTGCAGGTGCCCGGCTCGCTCTCGTCGGCGTTGACCACGAGATAGTGCGGCTTGCCGTCACCCTGCGGGATGAAGCCCCATTTCATCCCGGTCGGGAACCCGGCTCCGCCGCGGCCGCGCAGCCCGGAGTCCTTGACCAGCTGGATCAGCTCATCGGGATCGGCCGCCAGCGCCTCGCGAAAGGCCCGGTAGCCGCCGGTGCGCTCGTAGGTGTCCATCGACCACGAGCGCGGCTCTGCCCAGCGC
>JALYVF010000302.1 GCA_030853385.1 Actinomycetota bacterium
TCGCTGTGCCGGCCTCGTGGGGGCCGTGTTCGTGGTGACCTTCGGCGTCCTGACGCTGGCGGCGGGGTCCGGACTGGGTTGGGTCCACGCCGCCCTGTCCGCCCCCGGCAGCGTCCGCTCCTTCCTCTCGTTGTCGACGACCCTGGGCGTCGGTGCCGGTCAGATCGGATTGCTCCTGGGCCTGGGCGACCACAGCTCGGGCACCATCGCGGTGATGCAGCCGCTCGGCACGGTGGTCGGGGCCGCGCTGGCCATGGTGGTGATGTGGCACTGCTGGCGGCGCCGCATCGAACCGTTGCAGGGGCTCGGCATCGCCCTCGGAGCGTTCGTGCTGCTCAGCCCGGTCATCCAGCCGTGGTACCTACTGTGGGCCGCGCTCCCCTTGGCAGCGTCGACCGGACTGTCGCGGTACCGCCGGGCGACCGTCTGGTTGACCGCGATCTTCGCGGTCATCATCATGCCCAACGGCGCCACCATTCCGGTGTTCACCATCGTCCAGGGCGTCGTGGTTGCCGCGGTCGTCGTCGGCGGCGTGCTCTTGCTGTTGCTCCGATCCGGACTGCCGGAGGCGAAACCCCGGGCCGGTGGTCTGTTGCATCCGGTGACAACCGCCGTCGAAGGCGGCCGAGGGCGGCTGAACTCCGTGATTGACGTCGCACCCGGCGCCGCCGAGACCCCGATCGGGCCGCGGAATCCTTACCCTGGGGACTTGTGACCTCGACACCGATCGGCCCTGCTCGCAGCGGGCGCCATCCTGCGGTTTCCGGTGCCCGCGCAACTGGCGGACCCGACGCGATCGTCGTGGACGGGCTGCACCGGGCGTTCGGCGCCGTCGCCGCGGTCGACGGCCTGTCATTCCGGCTCCCGAAGGGTTCCCTGCTCGCGCTGCTCGGTCCGAACGGAGCGGGCAAGACCACCACGGTCGAGATCTGCGAAGGATTTCTCCGGGCGGACGCCGGCCAGGTTCAGGTGCTGGGCCTGGATCCGTGGCGGAACGGAGCCGCTCTGCGATCGCGAATCGGTGTCATGTTGCAGGCCGGTGGCGCGCACGCGGCGGCCCGGGCCGGCGAAATGCTGGGGCTGATGGCCGCGTGCTCGGCGAACCCCCATGATCCCGCCTGGTTGCTCGACATCCTGGGGCTCTCGGCCTTTGCGCGCACTCCGATCCGGCGGCTCTCCGGCGGACAGGTGCAACGGCTCAGTCTGGCGATGGCCCTGGTCGGACGCCCGGAACTCCTGTTTCTCGACGAGCCCACTGCCGGAATGGACCCGCAGGCCCGGCACCTGGTGTGGGATCTGCTCACCGCGATCCGGCGGGACGGTGTCTCGGTCCTGCTCACCACCCACCTGCTCGACGAAGCGGAGTTGCTGGCCGATCGCGTTGTGATCATCGACCACGGCCGCAGCGTCGCCCAGGGCACACCGGCGGAGCTGACCGGTGGCGGCTCCACAGCACTTCACTTCACCGCGAGCCCCGGCCTGGACCTCGACCTGCTACGTCGGGCACTGCCGCTCGGATTCGTCGTCGCCGAGAGCTCCCCCGGCCGCTACCTGATCAGCGGAGACATTGTGCCGGCCACCATGGCGACCGTGACCTCGTTCTGCGCCAGAGTCGGTGTGATGCCGACGGGCCTGCACGTTGGTTCCCGTTCGCTCGAAGAGGTCTTCCTGGAACTGACGGGCAACGGTGTTCGAGCATGACGGATGCGAGAACAACCGACTCGCCCGGGGCGAAAGCACCGTTTCCGGCTGGGGCTTTCACGGCAGACCCGCGCCCGGCCGGCGCCGTCCAGATGGTTCGGGCGGCGTCCGGGCTGGAGTTGCGGATGCTGCTGCGCAACGGCGAACAACTCCTGCTCGCGCTCGGTATCCCGCTGGCCGTGCTGATCGGCCTGTCGACGACCAGCATCGTGGAGCTCGCTTCGACCCCGGTCGACCCCTCGCGCCGGATCGACATCGTGACGCCCGGCGTTCTCGCGCTGGCCATTCTGTCGACTGCGTTCACCTCCCAGGCGATCACCACTGCGTTCGATCGGCGCTACGGCGTGCTCAAACGACTCGCCGCTGCCGGCGTCGGACGCAGCCTGATGATTGCTGGAAAATGTGGTGCAGCAATGGTCGTCATCGTCGGCCAGTGGATCGTTCTCGGTGCCGTGGCACTATTTCTCGGGTGGTACCCGCACGGCAATCCGGTCTGGTTGCTGTTGCTCGTCCTGCTGGGCGCTGCGGCCTTCATCGGGCTTGCCCTCCTGCTCGGCGGCACGCTGCGCGCCGAGGC
>JALYVF010000040.1 GCA_030853385.1 Actinomycetota bacterium
ACCGTACTGACGAGCTACCGATGCCAGCGCAAGGTGACGATCTGGAACGGCATCAGCTTCAGCGTTGCCGTCGCCGAGTCGCCGTCCTGCAGGGCGGCGCGCATCGGCTTGGTGTTGGCCCCGCTGCCCAGCGGCCGCTCCAGCAGGTCGACCTCGGTGACCGAGGTGGCGCCGAACGATGGCGTCACGGTGACGGTTGCCCGCTTGCCCGCCGGTTCGTACAGCCGGACGACGACATCGCCGCTGCGGTCCTCGGCCAGCTTGACTGCCTCCACGACGGCGCCGTCGCCGACCGTGACGACCGGATCGATCCGGCCGGTGCCGGTCACCGTGCGGGTCGGCAGGTTGATGGCGTAGCCGGCTGCCGCTGCCGCCTGCACATCTGCGCCCGGCACCAGCGCGTAGTGCAGCAGATGCTGGCCCTGGTCGGTCTCCGGGTCGGGGAACTGCGGGGCCCGTAGCAGCGACAGGCGCACCACCGAGTAGCTGGCGCCACCGCTGCTTGCCTGCCGCGTCACATCGTGCCCGTAGGTCGAATCGTTGACAACCGCTGCGCCGTAACCGTTCTCGGCCACCTGGACGAATCGGTGCGCACACACCTCGAAGCGGGCGGCGTCCCAGCTGGTGTTCAGGTGGGTGTCCCGGTACAGGTGGCCGAACTGGGTTTCGAAGGCCGCCCTGTCGGTGTGCACATCGATCGGGAAGGCGGCCTTGAGGATCGTCTCCCGCTCGTGCCAGTCGACGTCCACCGAGCAGTCCAGCTGCCGGGAACCAGGGCGCAGCACCATCTCTTGCAGCACCATCGAGGCGCCGAACGAGCGCCGCAGCCGCACGGTCGCAGCGCTTTCCGCCGCGGTGGGCTGCTGCACCTCGATGCCGTTGTGGGTGACCAGGTCGCGAACTGTGTTGCGGTAGAACGAATCGACGTCCCAGGCGTCCCACTGATTGGGCAGGTCGGGATGAAGTTGCAGCAGGTTCGCCGCGGTGCCCGCCGGCACCACCTCCCGATCGGCGTCGAGGTCGACGACGCTGGTCACCAGTCCCCGGTCGTCGATGGTGACCCGCAATAACCCGTTGTCCAGCAGCACATTTCCGTTGTTGCTGGTCACCGTGACGGCCGCGTCGTCAGTGGCCTGCGTTCCCGCGCCGAGGGCGGCGACGCCGCTGCGCTGGAACGGTGCGGAGTTGAAGGTGATCGGGTCGGTGCCGTCGCCGGCCAGCACGGCCTGGGTGCCGGCGATCAGATCGGTCAGCTCCTCGGCGACCGCTGCGTAGTTCGCCGCCGCCTCGCGGTGCACCCAGGTGATGGAGCTGCCGGGCAGGATGTCGTGGAACTGTTGCAGCAGAACCAGTTTCCAGATCCGCTGCAGCTGTTCGTACGGATAGTCGGCGACCCCGCGGATGGTGGCGGTGCTGGCCCACAGCTCGGCCTCGCGCAGCAGGTGTTCGCTGCGGCGATTGCCCTGCTTGGTCTTGGCCTGCGAGGTGTACGTGCCGCGGTGCAGCTCCAGGTAGAGTTCGCCGACCCAGACCGGGGCATCCGGATACTCGGCCTCGGCGGCGGCGAAGAATGCTTGCGGCGACTCGAGCGTCACCCGTGGTGAGCCGGCCAGATCTGCCGTCCGCCGCGCCCTGCCCACCATCTCCCTGGTCGGGCCGCCGCCGCCGTCACCCCAGCCGAACGGGGCCAAAGACCTGTGGGCGGCGCCCTTCTCCTGGAAGTTCTCGGCCGCATGGGCGAGCTCGCTGCCGGACAGATCGGAGTTATAGGTGTCGATCGGCGGAAAGTGAGTGAACACCCGTGTGCCGTCGATGCCCTCCCAGTTGAAGGTGTGGTGCGGAAACTTGTTCTGCTGGTTCCAGGAGATCTTCTGGGTGAGGAAGTGGTCGATGCCGGCCAGCCGGACGATCTGCGGCAGCGCCGCCGAGTAGCCGAACGAGTCGGGCAGCCACACCTCGTTGCAATCGACGCCGAAGTGCTCGAGGAAATATCCCTTGCCCAGCAAGAACTGTCGGGCCATCGCCTCGCCGCCGACCATGTTCGTGTCCGACTCCACCCACATCCCGCCGACCGGAACGAACCGGCCGCCCTTGACATGCTCGGCGACCCTGGCGAACACCTCAGGTCGCTGCTGCTCGATCCATTCGTACTGCTGAGCGGACGACATCGCGTAGACCAGATCGTCGTTGGTGTCCAACAGCTGCACCACGTTCGAGCAGGTGCGGGCCACCTTGCGGATCGTCTCCCGCACCGGCCACAGCCAGGCAGAATCGATGTGGGCATGCCCGACAGCGCTGATCCGGTGGGCGCCGGCCGACGCCGGCGCGGCGAGCACCTCGGTGAGTTCGGCCCTCGCGCCACTCGCGGTGCCGGCTACGTCGGCCAGCTCGATACGATCCAGCGCCCGATCCAGGGCGTACAGAATGTCGAACCGGCGGCCCTCGTGCTCGCCGAGCGAGCGCATCAGCCCGTCCAGCACCTCGATGTCGGCCACCAGCTCCCACACCTCGCGCTCGACAACGCAGATGTCCGCCCTGTCCAGCCGATACAGCGGCCCGTCACCGGCCGTCGACTTCTCACCGCGGGCAGTGGGCAGGAACGAGCCCGCGGTCTCGAAGATCATCGGGTTTGCTGCCGCTTCGACGAACACGTCGATCTGCTCGCTGTCGGCGTGCTCGGCCACCGGGATCCAGGTGTTGCGGGGATGAACGCCCTTCACCGCGGAACCGTCGGGCAGATACACCAGCCCCTCTGCCTGGAATCCTGGGGTGGCAGGGGTCCAGCCGAGGTCGAGGACCACCTCGACCGGCAGGCCGGCCGCGTCGGCGGGAACCTGTCCGGTCAGGTGGAACCAGCTGGTGCCCCAGGCGGGCCCCCAGCTGGTGCCGACCGCGAAGGGTGCGTAGTCGGCGGCCAGCGCCGTCGCCGGCGGCACCGGTTCGCCCTGCCCGCCGTCCGGCTGCCACGCCATCACGTCGAGGGTGGCGACCGTGCGGTGCACGGCCGGCCGGATCCGCTCGGTCAGTACTCGTTGCACGCGCTTTTCGATGAGCTGCCGGTTGTCGTGCATCAACGGCCTTTCGCTGGGGGCAGGAGCCGCCACCGAAACTAGTCGCCCGGCCGCCGCGTCCAGCGGGCAGCCCAACCCCCGAGGTGGCACGATCGGGCGCCGTGACCACCACTGTGCCCGCCCACCCCGCCGGGACCTTCAACCGCTCCGACCGGATCATCGTCGGCGGCGGCGTGGTGCTGGTCGCGTTGGCCGGCATTACCCACTACGTCGGCGGCGGACCGGTGCTGGCGTTCCTGTGTTCGGCGCTGGCCGTCACGGTGCTGGCGGCGCTGGTCGGCCGCTGCGTCGAGCAGCTGGGGGACAGGTTCGGCCCAGGCGCTACCGGTGTTCTGCAGTCCGCGCTGGGCAACCTGCCCGAGCTGTTCATCGGTCTGTTCGCGTTGAAGGCCGGCCTCATCCAGGTGGTGCAGGCCGCGCTGATCGGGTCGATCCTGGCCAACCTGCTGCTGGTCCTGGGTCTGTGCTTTGTCGCCGGCGGGGTGAAATACGGTACCCAGCAACTGGATTCGCGCCGGGCTCGCGGCATCATCGTGCTGCTGGTGTTGGCGGTGTCGGCGATGGTGGTGCCGTCGCTGGCGTCCTACGTTCACGCGCCGGCGGCCGGGCACGAGAACACCCTGTCGCTGATTGTGGCGGTCGTGCTGCTGGCGCTGTTCCTGTTGCAGCTGCCGGCATCGCTGCGCAAGAGCGACGCCGCCGAGGACGCGAAGACCAAGAGCGAGCCGGCCAGGTGGTCGTTGCCGCTGGCGATCGGGCTGCTGGCGGCGGCGTCCGCTGCCGCGGCGTTCGTCTCGGACTGGTTCGTTGCCGCGTTGCAGCCGGCGATGGACTCGCTGCACATCTCGCAGGTGTTCGCGGGTCTGGTGGTGGTAGCGATCGCCGGCAACGCCATCGAGAACGTGGTGGGCATCCAGCTGTCTCGTGCCGGCCGCAGCGAATACGCCTTCAGCGTGGTGATCAACTCGCCGCTGCAGATCGCGCTGGTGCTGGTCCCGGTGCTGGTGATCCTGTCGCAGGTACTGGGCTTCGCCACCCTCACCCTTGTCTTCTCGCCGATGCTGGTGATCTCGATGGTGGTGGCGGTGATCATCACTGCCTTCGTCACCTTCGATGGTGAGTCCGACTGGATGGAGGGGGTGGCGCTGATCGCCGTCTACTTCATCATCGCCGCTGCCTTCTGGTGGGGCTGACGCCGGCCGATCGCAGCCCTGTGGGCCAGCCCAGCCGGCAGGTCAGGTCAGATCCCAGACCTCGACGCTGTCGCCAACCGCCAGTTCGGTGACATCTTCAGGTATCACCAACAGGCAGTCGGCGCCGGCCAGCCAGCCCAGCAGATGCGAGCCCGGACCACCGAAAGCCTTGACGGTGCCTGCGATCTCGTCGAGCTGGCCGCGCCGGAACTGCCGCTTGCCGGCGATCGAAGTGAGGGACTCGGCCAGCGGTATCATCCGCGTCGGGCGATGCTGGTGCGCGGCCGGGTGTCCCATGGCAGCCTTGATCGCCGGCCGCAGGAACACCTCGAAGGAGACGAACGACGAGACCGGGTTGCCGGGCAGCGTCACCACCGGGAGCTCTCTGCCGCCGGTGTCGACCAGGCCGACTCCCTGCGGCATTCCCGGCTGCATCGCGACCTTCGCGAACGTCACCCCGCGATTGGTAAAGGCATCCTTGACGACTTCGTAGGCGCCGGCCGACACCCCGCCGGAGGTCACCACCAGATCGACATCGCCGGTCGCAGCGGCGAACGCGGACCGGAACTCATCCACGTCGTCGGCGACGAAATGCGCAACGGTGGCCAGCGCGCCGACCGCGTTGATCGCCGCGGCCAGCATCGGGGCATTCGATTCGTAGATCTGCCCTGGCAGCAACGGATTTCCAGGGGCGACCAGCTCGCTGCCGGTGGACAGCACCAGTACCCGCAGCGGTCGCCGCACCGAAACGGTGGACTGGCCGAGTGCGGCGGCCAGTCCGATCTGCGTTGGTCCGAGGACCGTCCCGGCAGATAGCACTATCGTGCCATCGCCGACATCACTGCCGGGCGCGCGCACGTGCCGGCCCGGCTCGGGCGCCTCGTCGATACGCACGGTTCCGGCCGTGCACATCGAGGTCTGCTCGACCGGAACGATGGAGTCGGCACCGTCCGGGATCGGCGCCCCTGTCATGATGCGGGCCGCGGTGCCTGGTTGGAGCGGGGCAACATCGGTCTTGCCGGCCGGGATATCTTGGGAAACAACGAGTTCCACCGGAACCCCGGCAGCCGGTACGTCGCCGGCCCATACCGCATAGCCGTCCATGGCCGAGTTCGCGAACGGTGGAAGATCAAGGCTGGCAACCAGATCGGCGCCCAGCACCAGGCCGGCCACCGTCGCCAGCGGCCACTGCTCGACGGGGGCCGCCGGCAGCAGCTCCGCTACCAGCGCGGCATGTTCGTCAACGGACCTCATGTCGCCCTGCTCTCATGGTGCTGTTGTCGCGCCGCGGCCGCCGACCCTTGCCTCGATCTCGGCCGCCGTCATCTCGTGCCCGCCGCGACTGGTGATCTCCTCGACCATCTCGCGGCGCTGTTCAAGGGTGCAGATCGCGATCGCCGCCCCTGCGGGTAGATCGGAGTCCAACAGCATCCGCAGCGCGGTCAGCTCGTCGGCGACCCGTGCCACCTCGCCGAGACCCGCCTCGGCGGCGCCGCCGGCCCACAGGTCCTCCATCTCGCCGGCCTGTCGATCCCGCAGGTACTTCGACTTGCCGGCAATCACCATGGTGTCGGCCGCGGCCGCGGCCATCGCGCCCATCGCGTGGATCGCCTCGTCACTGCGATCGCCGGCGGTGGACACCACCGCCGCCAGCGGCCCGTCCGGCCCGCGCAGTGCGCCGGCGACCTCGAGCAGCGATTCCAACGACGCCTCGTTGTGTGCCAGGTCCAGCACCACCGCCGTGTCGCCGACCAGGTAGCTGTTGAGCCGGCCGGCGTTGTGCTCGGCGTCGGAGCCGAAGGTCAGCAGACCGCTTCGGACCTGGTCGCGCTTCACCCCGATGGCCAGGGCGGCGGCGGTGGCGGCCAACACGTTCTGCACGTTGACCCGCGAGGCCCCCGACAGGGTGAGCGGCACCTGCGCCACCTCGGCGATCCGGACCGGGTCGCTGCCGCGGGACAACACCACGATTTCGCCGTCGATGATGGTGATTGCCCGGCCGCCGGCGATCAGCGCCTCCGACAGGTGAACATTGCCGGGGTCCGGGGAGTAGAACCATGGCCGTGCCCTGGTGAACCTGCGCATGCCGAGCACCAGCGGGTCGTCAGCGTTCAGCACGCACCAGCCGGTCGGCTTCGTCACCCGGACGATCACCGACTTCACCTCGGCCAGCTGTTCGACCGTGTGCACGCCGAGCAGCCCGAGATGATCGGCCGAAATGTTGGTGACCACCGAGACGTCGTTGCTGGCAGTTCCCAAGCCGCGCAGCAGGATTCCGCCACGGGCGGTCTCGGTGACGGCCACCTGGACGGTCGGCTCCGCCAGCACCCGGGCCGCGCCACCAGGACCGGACCAGTCGCCATCGGACACCTCGACGCCATCGATGAAGATGCCGTCGGTGGACGACCAGCCTGGTATCCGCCCACCGGTCTTCACCAGATGGGCGATCAGCCGGGTGGTGGTCGTCTTGCCGTTCGTCCCGGTCACCGCGACCACCGGGATGTGCGGCCGGATCGGTTGCACGTCGTCCCCGGGCTCGGCTCCGGCCACCGCAGCGGTGACGGCCGCCAGCGCCGTCCGAACCGGGGTGCCGGTGGTGATCGCGGCGAAGGCTGCCGCGACTGCGTTACCGAAGACGGTTGCGGTGCCGGCATGCCGAAATGGGAAGGCGACCACCACGGTGTCGTCGTCTGCTGGGTGCGCCACGGCCGGGATGCGGCTGCGGATCGCGGTGCCGGCCCTGCGGACCAGGGTGGCAGCGAGTTCGGCGACGCCGATCGCGCGGGACTCGGAACCGGGCAGGCCCACTTGCACGCCGTGCATCTTCAGTCGGCTCTGCCACTCCAGCATCGCCCCGGCATCGGCAGCCAGCGCCGTGGTCGCGTCCAGGGTCAGTTTGACGGCTGGTCTGGAGAAGTACAGGTTCGCGCCGGTCAGCAACCGCAGCTCCATCGGCTCGGCTGGTGCCGTTGCATCGGCGCTGGGGACGGCGGCGAGGGGACCGGGGGCCATGGTGGGTCACACTACGGCGACCTGCGCAGCAGCAAGCCCACCGGCCGCGCCCAGGGCCGGTGTACACCGGCCAACCTGTCGGCGCACCAAGCGCCCCGATTCGTGCGTCGACAGCCGACACCCGGTGCGGCATCGCGCAACCGTCAGTATGACGGTACCGGCGGCGCTAGGGTCGGTGCGTGTCGGCGGATCTCACCGGGCAACGACTCGGCCATTACCTGGTGCAATCAGTACTCGGCCAGGGCGGGATGAGCACTGTCTACCGCGCCATCGACGAGCGACTCGATCGGCCGGTCGCACTGAAGGTGATCAGCGAAAACCTGTCCGCGGACGAGGAATTCCGGGACCGGTTCGCCGAAGAGGCCCGCGCCGCGTCGGCCATCGATCACGTCAACGTGGTGCCGCTGTACGACTTCGGCGAGGCCGGCAAGTGGCTGTTCATCGCGATGCGGCTGGTCGACGGCACCGACCTGGCCCGCGAAGTGGTGGACGGCCCGCTGCCGGAGCGCCGGGTGCTCGACCTGCTCGGCCAGGTCGGCGGGGCGCTGGACATGTTGCACGAACGGAGCCTGGTGCACCTGGACGTCAAGCCGGCGAACGTGCTGATCACCCGGAACGAGTCGGTCGGCCGCGAGCACGTCTACCTGGCCGACTTCGGGCTCACCAGGCGCGGCACGTCGGGCCATCGGACCGCCTCCGGCGACTTCCTCGGCTCGCCGACCTACGCCTCGCCAGAGCATCTACGCGGCGATCCGGTCGCCCCGGCGGCCGACCTTTATTCGCTGACCTGTGTGCTGTTCACCTGCCTGGCGGGCCGAGCGCCGTTCGTCGGGACCGTCAAAGAAGTGGTGTCCGGGCATCTGCGCGGGCAGGTGCCGTCGCTGTCGGCGATCACCGGACTGCCGTCGTCCATCGACAGGGTGATCGCCCGCGGGATGGCCGCCGATCCGGCGATGCGGTACCCGAGCAGCGCGGAGCTGCTGGGCAGCGCTCGGCGTGCGCTCAACTCCTTCGTCGACGAACTGCCGGCGCCGCCAACGTCCCTCGGCGCCGACAGCGATGGCGGCGACGCCGATCCCGATCGGACTGCGGCCGACCGGACCGAGGCAGCAGCGCCTGGCACCGCTCCGACCAGCCCGGCCACCGATCGCAACGCTGCCGCGTCCGCTCCCCAACAGCGTGACACCCGCGCCGCCCAACCCATTCTCGGCCGCTCGATCAACGAGGAAGCCCCGGTTCGGCGGGACGCCGGGCGCCGGTTCGCTGCCGGCCAACCGTCGGGGGCCGGCCAACGGTCGGGTGCCGGCCAGCCGCCTGGTGGCGACAGGGCGTTCGGTGGTCAGCCTGGGCAGCAGCCGAGTCGGCCAGGGCAGCCGGCCGGTTCGTTCGGCGGTCCACCGCCACCCGGACAACAGCCAGCACCGCAACGAGGGCAGAACCAGGACCTGTCCGACGGTGGCCACGGCGCCAGGCATCGGGCCAGCGGCCGCCGTTCGCCCTGGCCATGGGTCGCCGGCGGGCTGGTGGTGCTCATCGCTGTCGTGGTGGTGCTGATCTTCGTGTTCACCAAGAAGGATCCGGCTGCCCCGCCGGCCGAGCGAACCACCAGTCAGCGCAGTGCCGCCCTCTCCTCCCCCGCCGCGGTGTCGTCAGCGGCCGCGGTTCCGCCGGTCGCCTCCGGCAGCGGGCACTCTGCGGTGCTGCCGACGTTGCTCAACCCGAGCCAGCTCACCACGGTGAAGGGGCTGACGGTTCCCGTAGTGTCCGCCACCGGCTGAGCCGGCCGACCTTGCACTCTCAGCAGGTGAGTGCCAGACTCGGACCTGGCACTCGGGCATGCTGAGTGCCAGGTCGGTGCGATGAGGAGAGGCCGGATTCCGCCCCCATGGGCGTCCTTCCTGCCTCCTCCGTCCGTCGCGGGCATCGGTGCCGGCCGGAACCCAACTGAACCGCCAAATGGGAGTGCCGACTCCGGCATCCCCTCGCGGTGAACACTGGAGGACTGGATCAACTTATGTCGAAGCTGATCGCTTTCGATGAGGAAGCGCGCCGCGGACTCGAGCGTGGGATGAACATCCTCGCCGATGCCGTCAAGGTGACCTTGGGGCCGCGCGGCCGCAACGTCGTTCTGGAAAAGAAGTGGGGCGCGCCGACCATCACCAACGATGGTGTGTCGATCGCCAAGGAAATCGAGCTCGAGGATCCGTACGAGAAGATCGGCGCCGAGCTCGTCAAGGAAGTTGCCAAGAAGACCGACGACGTCGCGGGTGACGGCACTACCACCGCCACCGTGCTCGCTCAGGCAATGGTTCGCGAGGGCTTGCGCAACGTGGCGGCCGGCGCCAACCCGATGGGCATCAAGCGCGGCATCGAGCAGGCCGTCGAGGCAGTCTGCAAGCAGCTGCTCGCCGATGCCAAGGATGTCGAAACCAAGGAGCAGATCGCCGCTACCGCGACCATCTCCGCCGGCGGCGACACCGCGATCGGCGAGCTCATCGCCGAGGCGATGGACAAGGTCGGCAAGGAAGGCGTCATCACCGTCGAGGAGTCGAACACCTTCGGCCTCGAGCTGGAGCTCACCGAGGGCATGCGCTTCGACAAGGGGTACACGTCGCTGTACTTCGCGACCGACCTCGAGCGTCAGGAAGCGGTTCTCGACGACCCGTACATCCTGCTCTACAGCGGCAAGGTCTCGACCATCAAGGATCTGCTGCCGATCCTGGAGAAGGTCATGCAGGCCGGCAAGCCACTGCTGATCATCGCCGAGGATGTCGACGGCGAAGCGCTGGCCACCTTGGTGGTCAACAAGATCAAGGGCACCTTCAAGTCGGTCGCCGTCAAGGCTCCCGGCTTCGGTGATCGCCGTAAGGCGATGCTGCAGGACATTGCGATCCTGACCGGTGGCCAGGTCATCAGCGAAGATGTCGGCCTCAAGCTCGAGACCGCCGACGTGTCGCTGCTCGGCACCGCCCGCAAGGTCGTCGTCACCAAGGACGAGACCACCATCGTCGACGGTGCCGGCGAGGCTGCGCAGATCGAGGGACGGGTCAACCAGATTCGCGCCGAGATCGAGAAGTCCGACTCCGATTACGACCGCGAGAAGCTGCAGGAGCGGTTGGCCAAGTTGGCCGGCGGCGTTGCGGTGATCAAGGCCGGAGCTGCCACCGAGGTGGAGCTCAAGGAGCGCAAGCACCGTATCGAAGATGCTGTCCGCAACGCGAAGGCTGCCGTCGAAGAGGGCATCGTCGCCGGTGGGGGTGTCGGACTGCTGCAGGCCGCCACAAAGGCCCTTGCGAAGCTGAAGCTCACCGGTGACGAGGCGACAGGCGTGAACATCGTTCGCGTCGCCGTCGAGGCCCCGCTGAAGCAGATCGCGATCAACGCCGGCCTCGAGGGTGGGGTCGTCGCCGACAAGGTGAAGGGCCTGCCGGCCGGTCACGGCCTGAATGCGGCTACCGGTGTCTACGAGGACATGCTGAAGGCCGGCGTGCCGGACCCGGCGAAGGTCACTCGCTCGGCGCTGCAGAACGCCGCGTCGATCGCCGCACTGTTCCTGACCACCGAGGTGGTGGTGGCGGACAAGCCGGAGAAGGCTGCGGCCGCCATGGGTGGCGGCGACGGCGGCATGGGCGGCATGGACTTCTGATCTCAGGAGGGCGTGCTTCCTAGCACCAGCACGGCACGAAACGGCCCGTCACCTGGTGGTGGCGGGCCGTTTCGCGTCCGCGCACACCGGGCACTTGTCGCTTCGCCGCGCCCACCACCGCAGCGGTCGCAGTACCCAAACGGAAGGAGTGACTCAGCCGGCGTGGTAGTCGGCGATTCCCGGCGCGGACTCCAGCAGCGTCACCGGGCGCAGGCCAGCGAGGGCGGAGGAGTCGGCGATGGACAGTGCCGATACCCGGCTGGCGGGGGCGCCGGTGGTGAGCGCGGCGTTCGGGCTGGTCGACCCGAACAGCGAATCCGGTGACGAGGGTGCCAGCTGGGCGAGATCGGCCAGGGCAGCGGTCCTGGTGAGGGTCCGCGCCGAACACATCGGCTCGAGCAGCCTGGCCCAGATCTCGCCGGTCGCGTAGCCCTCCAGAAGCCGTGGCCCTGGATGGTGATGTCCGGCGGCGGCATAGGCAGCGTCGACGGCCTTCACCCCTGGATGGTCGGCGCCCGGGGATGGGGTCACCGTCGCGACCAACAGTCGGCCGGCCTGACCGGCGGGGAGCAGCGACGGATCGAACCCGTCAAGGGTGGTGGCAATGATCGGTCCCTTCGGCGGACCTGCGGCGGTGGAACCGGCCCCGGCACTGGAACCGCCAGCGCGACCGCTGGCGTGAGTGCTGGCGCCGCCAGAGCCCGTCGAACCTGTTGCACCACTAAGGATGTCACCGCCGGCAGTGCCATCCCCACCGGCAGCGGCAGCCCGGCCCGAGCCGGCAGCCCCGCCGGCCGATGAGGTTCTGGTGAGCAGACTCGCTACCTGAGCAGCACCGACGGCGGCAAAGACCGCAGGAATGTCCACCGGCACCGACCCGGTTTCCGGGATCGCGCGCAACGTCACCTTGTTCTTGTCGGCCCACCAGGTGAGCCCCTCCATCACATCTGCGGCAGCGGCCGAGCCGTCGACCAGCACCCCGAGGGTGCCGCCGGCCGGGACGACCCCGGTGGACAGCAGGTGGGCGGCGGTGTTGATGGCCAGGATGTCGTCCGTCGCACCGAGCACGATCGGCGGACCGGATTCGGAACCCTTGCTCGACGTTCCCTCCGGAGTCAAGGCAGGGACCCGGTCGACGCGGATCCTGGACGCCAACGCCATGCCGGCGGCGCCCGGCTCCATAGTGATCAGACCCAGCGTGCTGCGGCCCACCGTCTGGTAGTTGACGTCCGGAGCGGAACCCGTTGCGCCGGTGGCGAGTTGAATGGTGCGCCCGCAGATGCCGCCAGTGGTGTTGATGGTGTCCCGCCACAGCTGGACCCCGTCGATGAAGCCGCGGTCGCTGGCCCGGTCGACGATCAGCCCGAGTGAGATGGACGCATCGCTCACCCCTGGCCCGGTCAGCATCCCTTGCTGCGGCTGGGGAGTGACAGCCGGCGGCTTTGTCGCGGAGTGGGAACCGGTCTGCGTGGGCGACGGCAGACCCACCGTGCTGCCGACGACCGCCGGAGCCGACGTACACGCCCCGAGAGTGATAGTCGTCCCGAGCACGGCGATCGTGGTGACGATCCGGCGGGAAGGGCTCACCGGGACACACTAATTGCGACTCCGTGGTCCATGGTGGCCAACAGCCAGGGCAGTAGCGGGTCGCTCGTCATCCGGCGGGCGATCTCCGCGGCATCGGGCGGCACCTGTTCGAACGAGACCGGCGTGTCGGTGACGTACGGCGCATAGATCGCCGCGATGGCCGCCGCGTCGGCAACGGCGGCAGACCGGACTGCTCCCGCCGCGGCGTCCTCGGGGGCGCCGACGTCCGGCCTCACTCGGCTGTTTCGCCGATGGGCGGGCCGAGTAGGTCGTCCGCGTCGACGATCCGGTAGGCGTAGCCCTGCTCGGCCAGGAACCGCTGCCGATGGGCCGCATAGTCGGTGTCGATGGTGTCCCTAGCGACCACCGAGTAGAAGTGCGCCTGCTTCCCGTCGGCCTTGGGTCGCAGCAGCCGGCCGAGTCGCTGCGCCTCCTCCTGTCGCGACCCGAAGGTGCCCGAAACCTGAACGGCCACAGCCGCTTCCGGCAGGTCGATAGAGAAGTTCGCGACTTTGGACACCACCAGGGTGGGGATCTCGCCGCTGCGGAAGGCGTCGTACAGCCGCTCTCGCTCGACGTTCTTGGTGGATCCCTGAATTACCGGGGCCTTGAGCGCCTCGCCCAGTTCGTCGAGTTGATCGAGGTAAGCGCCGATCACCAACGCCGGCTCGCCGGGGTGACGATCCAGGATCGATTTCACCACAGGCAGTTTCGTCCGCATCGTCGATGCCAGTCGGTAGCGCTCCTCCGGCTCGGCGACGGCATAGCTCAGCCGCTCGGCGTCGGTGGGCGTCACCCGCACCTCGATGCACTCGGCCGGCGCGATCCAGCCTTGCGACTCGATGTCCTTCCACGGCGCGTCGTACCGCTTCGGTCCGATCAGCGAGAAGACGTCGCCCTCCCTGCCGTCCTCGCGCACCAGGGTGGCCGTCAGCCCCAGCCGGCGCCGGGACTGCAGATCCGCCGTCATCCTGAAGACCGGGGCGGGCAGCAGATGCACCTCGTCGTAGATCACCAGCCCCCAGTCGCGGGAATCGAACAGATCCAGGTGCCGGTAGATCCCGCCCGATTTGCGCGTCATCACCTGATAGGTGGCGATGGTGACCGGCCTGATCTCCTTGCGCTCGCCCGAGTACTCGCCGATCTCCTCCTCGGTGAGCGAGGTGCGGGCCAGCAGTTCGCGACGCCATTGCCGGCCGGCGACGGTATTGGTCACCAGGATCAGCGTTGTCGCCTGCGCCTTGGCCATCGCCGCTGCGCCGACCAATGTCTTGCCGGCGCCACAGGGCAGCACCACCACCCCAGAGCCGCCGGCCCAAAAACCCTCGACGGCCTGTTCCTGGTACGAGCGCAGCTCCCAGCCGCTGAGGTCCAGCGAGATCGGGTGCGCCTCGCCGTCCACGTAGCCGGCCTCGTCCTCCGCCGGCCAGCCGACCTTGAGCAGCGCTTGCTTGAGCCGGCCGCGCTCGGAAGGATGCACCAGCACGGTTTCAGCATCGATCCGCTCGCCGAGCATCGGGGACACTTTCCTGGTGCGCAGGACCTCCTCCAACACGGCCCGATCCAGGCTCACCATCACCAGCCCGTGAGCCGGGTCGGTGCGGAGCACCAGCCGCCCATACCGGCTCATCGTCTCGACGACGTCGACCAGCAGCGCCTGCGGGACCGGGAAGCGGGACCAGCGGACCAGCGCGTCGACCACCTGCTCGGCGTCGTGCCCGGCTGCCCTGGCGTTCCACAGCGCCAGCGGGGTGACGCGATAGGTATGGATGTGCTCGGGGGAGCGTTCGAGTTCGGCGAACGGAGCAATGGCGGCTCTTGCCGCCGTCGCCTGTGGATGCGCGACCTCCAGCAGCAGCGTCTTGTCGGACTGGACGATCAATGGACCATCGGACACCGGGCAAATCCTCTCCGCCGAGTTGGTAGACCAACTCCGGCCATTGTCGTTGGACATTGTCCGGCCTTGCGCCGACAGTGGTCCAACCGTGCCCCGGCAGCGCACATTCCCGCCAAACCGCCCGTTCCGGTCCGGCTGCCCCACGCTGAGGGTGAGATGTGGACGATTGGCAGTGCCGTCGGTGAAGGTCCGATAAGGTCTGGCGCTGACAGGAGCCGTGCAACCGAGCTAAAGGTTCCGGACGTCGAGTCACCACCAGCAATGGTCCCGGAGGATCAGATGACGACACCGCAGGGTCCGCAGGATCCGACCAGCCCGCAGCCGTACGACCGGAACGCGCAGTACGACCCGAGCGCACAGTCTGAACCGAGCGCACGGTACGACCCGAGCGCTCGGGGACCGTCGCTGAGCAAGCCGGGTGACGCCACCCCCGACCCGTACGGTGCCGCTGCGAGCGGCGGGCCGGCCGATCCAGGTCAGTATCCCCAGCAGCCCTACCAGCAGGCCTACCAGCAGAGTGACGCGTCGGCTCAGGGTTACCCGCAGGGTGATCCCTCCGCTCAGGGGGGCTACCAGCAGCCGGGTGCGTTCCCGCAGCAGGGCGATCCAGGTCAGTTCGGGCAGCCGGGGATGGCGCCGGTCGATCCGAGTGCGACCAAGGCCAAGGCAAAGCAGCGGAACATCTACATCGCGGTGATCGCTGTGGTGGCGATCGCGGTAGTTGCGTTCTTCGTGATCAAGTCCAAGAACAGCGACACCTCCAACGCGTCGGTCGGCGATTGCATTCAGGTGACCGACGCGACCGCCGACAACGCCAAGACGAACCAGATCGACTGCGGCGACCCGAAGGCCGCCTACGTGGTGACAGAGGTCGGCAACAACGTGCAGTGCGACAAGGGAAGCGACTCGTCGCTCGGCGGCGAAGCGTCCTATTCCGAGAGTGGTAGCAAGAAAACGGTCTGCATGCGACCGAACTGGACCGCCGGCGAATGTCTGAAGACGGTGAACACCTCGAACAAGGACAATTTCGAACGGCAGGATTGCTCGGCGGCAACCGACACCAGTGCCAAGGTGGTCAAGGTCGAAACCGCCACTTCCGATGCGTCCAAGTGCCCGACCGGAAGCAAGGCCTATTCGCTGCCCAAACGCAACTATCTGTACTGCCTCGCCCCGGCGAAGAGCTGACCTCCGCAAGGGTGACGCCGCGGCTGATCGACCGGCTGCCCACCGGCGACACCGTCCCGCCGGACGAGCTGCTGGACATCTTCGCGGAGTGGGCGGCCGAGTCAGGCCGGCCGCTGTACTCGCACCAGGAAGAAGCGCTGCTGGAGATCGTCTCCGGCGCGCATGTGATCGCCGGCACGCCGACCGGGTCCGGAAAGAGCCTGATCGGCACCGCCGCGCTGTTCACCGCGTTGGCCACCGGCCGGCGCGGCTACTACACCGCGCCGATCAAGGCACTGGTCAGTGAACGGTTCTTCGAGCTGGTGGCCGTGTTCGGCACCGACAACATCGGGATGATCACCGGCGACTCGTCGGTGAACCCACACGCACCGATCATCTGTTGTACCGCAGAGATTCTCGCCGGGGTGGCGCTGCGGCAGGGCGGCGACGTCGCCGAAAATGTCGTCGGCATCGCCGTGATGGACGAGTTCCACTACTACGGCGACCCGCAACGGGGCTGGGCCTGGCAGCTGCCGCTACTGGAACTGCCGCAGACCCAGTTCGTGCTGATGTCGGCAACCCTGGGTGACGTCTCCTTCTTCGCCGACGATCTTGGCAGCCGGACCGGTCGCGAGGTGGCAGTGCTGGACAGCGTCGAGCGTCCGGTTCCGCTGTTCTTCTCCTACGTGGTGGAACCGTTGCAGGAGTTGCTGATCGAGCTGCTGGAGACGCAGAAGGCGCCGCTCTACATCGTGCACTTCACCCAGGCGGCGGCCCTCGAACGGGCCCAGGCGCTGTCCAGCATCACGGTGGCCAGCAGGGCGGATCGGGACGAGATCGCCGACCTGATCGGCGATTTTCGGTTCTCCTCCGGCTTCGGCAAGACGCTGTCCCGGCTGGTGCGACACGGCATCGGGGTGCACCACGCCGGCATGTTGCCGAAGTACCGGCGGCTGGTGGAACGGCTGGCGCAGTCCGGGCTGCTCAAGGTGATTTGCGGCACCGACACCCTCGGCGTCGGCATCAACGTGCCGATCAGGACGGTGCTGCTCACCGCGCTGTCCAAGTACGACGGCCGGCGCAGCCGGCTGCTGTCGGCGCGGGAGTTCCACCAGATCGCCGGCCGGGCGGGCAGGCCCGGCTACGACACGTCTGGGGACGCGATGGTGCTGGCTCCTGAGCATGAGATCGAGAACGCCAGGCTGCTCGCCAGGGCGGGTGAC
This sequence comes from Actinomycetota bacterium, assembly GCA_030853385.1. Classification (GTDB taxonomy): domain Bacteria; phylum Actinomycetota; class Actinomycetes; order Mycobacteriales; family Nakamurellaceae; genus Nakamurella. The sequence continues at coordinate 16,794 of JALYVF010000040.1, forward strand.
GACGCCGCGAAGCGCCGAAAGGTGGTGCGCCGCAAGCCGTCTGAGGGCTTTGTCAACTGGTCGGACAAGACCTTCGAGCGGCTGGTGGCGGCAGCACCGGAGCCGTTGACGTCGCATCTGCAGATCAGCCACACCGTCGTCCTCGGCATGCTGGCAAGGCCCGGCGATGCGGTGACGGCGATCCGCCGGCTGATCGAGGGATCGCACGAGCCGCGCGAGCGTCAGCGCAGACATCTGTTGCGGGCCATCGCGATCGGCAAGGGATTGATCTCGGCCGGGGTGGTGCAGCGGCTCGACGAGGTCGATGAGTTCGGTCGACGATTCGTGCTGACCGTCGACCTGCCGACCGACTTCGCGCTCGATCAGCCGCTGTCGCCGCTGGCGCTGGCGGCCATCGAGATCTTGGACGTCGAGAGCCCCGAGTACCCGCTGGATGTGGTGTCATTGTTCGAGGCCACCCTCGACGGGCCCGGCGCTGTCCTTGCCGCGCAACGCTTTCACGCCCGCGGCGAAGCGGTGGCGGCGATGAAGGCCGACGGCATCGAGTACGAGCAGCGGATGGAGCTGCTCGACGAGGTGGACTATCCCAAGCCGCTGGTCGACCTGATCGAGGTGGCCTACCACTCCTATCGCAACGGGCATCCGTGGGTCGCCGAGTTCCCACCGGAACCGAAGTCCGTTGTCCGCGACCTGTACACCAGGGCGATGACGTTCAACGAGTACATCTCGTTCTACGGCCTGGCCAGATCCGAGGGCGTGTTGCTGCGCTACCTGGCCGACGCATACCGGACCATGCGTCGGACGGTGCCGGCCGCCGCCCGCACCGAGGAGCTGGAGGATCTGATCTCTTGGCTCGGCGAGCTGGTGCGTGGCATCGACTCCAGCCTGTTGGACGAGTGGGAAGCGCTGTCCCATCCGGACGATGCCGAAGTGGTGAACGGCCAGCTGCGGCCGCCGACGGCGTCCAGAGGGATTACCGGCAACGAGCGCGGGTTCGCCGTGCTGGTCCGCAACGCGCTGTTCCGCCGGGTCGAGCTGGCGGCCAGGGAAGCCTGGGAAACGTTGGGAGAGTTGGACTCCGCTGCCGGCTGGGCCGCCAGCAGATGGGCCGAAACGATGCACGACTACTTCGACGCCTACGACGATCTGGGCATCGGCGCGGATGCCCGTAGCACCGCCATGGTGACCATCAGCAAGCAGCAGGGTCATTGGCGGGTGCGGCAAGTCTTCGACGACCCGGACGGCGACCGCGATTGGGGCATCACCGCCGATGTCGACCTGGCGGCCAGCGACGATGCGGGCGAGGCCGTCATCACCATCGCCGACGTCGGCCCGTTCGACGGCAGCTGAACCTGCCGCAGCGACCAAGTTGGTCACGTGTGTTGGCCTGGCGGCGTGATTGTCGACCGCAGCGACCAAGTTGGTCACTTGTGCTGGCCTGGCGGCGCGGTTGTCGACCGCAGTGACCAAGTTGGGCAGTTGCGTTGGTCTGTGGGCGCGGTTGTCGGCCGGAGTGACCAAGTTGGGCAGTTGCGCTGGCCTGGCGGCGGCCCGGGCTGGCGCAGGGTGGTCAGATATCCAGATCCTCGGCCGGAAAGCGCTCCTCGGGCTGAGCACGCGGCGCCACCGTTGGCGGGCTGTGCGGGTCGATCGTCACATCGGTGATCCGGTGCAGCGCAAAGGTTCTCATCGAGCCGCGCATCCGGTCGTAGGCCACCACCATGCCGCCGGACACCACCACCGGCTCGATCATCCGGCGGGTGGTGGTGCCGTCGGTGTCCACGTAGCCGATCCACGCCGACTCCCGGCGTGCGACCGCATCCCGCAGGATCGACACCGCCTCGTTCGAGGTCTGCTGGTTCCGTGGCGCCGATCCCCTGGCCGCGTCGGCGCCGCGGATCCGGGTCACCAGCGCCGTGAGTTGGTCGTCGGACGGCACCGATGGTTCCCGCCACCGCTGGTGCAGAGCGATGCTCGGCTTGGTCCGCCACTGCTTGGGCCGCAGGTCGAGCACCCCGCCGCCGACGTCCTCCGCCGTCACCCCGATACCGGCCGCTGCCAACGCTTCCAACAGGTCGGGCAGCTGCGCCGATCCGATGGCGACGGTCGGCGCGATCCGCCGCAGCACGAAACCGGCAGCGGTCGCGGCGGACAGCGCCTGGGCCACCAGCGCCGGGTCGTCGCTGCGCAGGTAACTGCTGACCCCACCGATCCGCAGCACTCCGTGCCGGCGAGCGGTGTCGTCGATCAGATAGGTCAGCGCCTGCGGCACACCCGTCGTCGAATGTTCGTCGAACAACGCATGCAGGTCGGCCGACGACAGGCCGGCATCCAGCGCCCCCCGAATGCTCTGCGGCGTCACCCGGTAGACGGTGGCGCTGCCGCTGGATTCCACCGTCGCCACCTGCTCGAGCCTGGTCGCCAGCAACGGTTCGAGCCGGCCGGGTGCCACCACCGTCAGATCGGCCTGCACCAGTACCTTGTCGACCGGGGCGGGCAACGCCGCCGCCATCGCCGCGGTCGCGGCCACTCCATCGCCGGCCAACACCGCCCGGCCGGCGCTGGTGATCGCGTCGAAGGCGACCAGGCCCAGCCAGGTGCCCTCGGTGATGGTGGACTGCTGCAGGGCCGCCCGGCGCACCGCCGAGCGCATCGGTGCCCGCCAGGCCAGGTAGCCGGCCAGCTGGTCGCCGCCGAGACCGGCGCCGGCGGGTAGCTCCGCCAGCGCTCCCAGGATGAACCGGCGGTCGGCGGGGCCGCGGGTCCAAGACAGCTCGGCGGCCAGCACGTTCGTCACCTTGGCGGTCTCGTCGTGGCTGCCGGCGCGGGCCGGATCCCGTCGCAGATCCAGCCAGCTGCCGGCCAGCTGCGCCCAGGCCGCCTGATCGGTACTGGTCAGGAATTCGTCGGCGATCGTCGTCGGCTGCCAGCTGGGGGCGTTGCCGAGGCTGCGATTCTCGGCGGTGGTGATCAGGCCGTCGGCGGCCAGCAGCTCCAGCCCGAGCGCCGCCCGGTGCTCCTCGACGCCCAGCTCCTTGGCCAGCCTGCGCAGGTCACGGATGCCGATGCCGCCGGATTTCAGTGACGGGATCGGCCTGCCGCCCAGCTCGCCGATCAACCTGGTCAGCAGCTGCAGCGAGGCCAAGGCCTGGCCGGCAGCGGTGCCATCGACCCGGCTGACGTTGCCCTTCTTGGTCGGCAGCGCGGGCGGACGGGGGATAGGCCCGAGCGGGCGGTCGCCGCGCAGCACCCGTCCCACCTCCAGCGGCAACTCCACGGTGACGGCATCCACCCTGGTGAGCAGTCCGGCCCGCACCAGGCCGGACACCAGCCGGGCGGCCGGCGCCTCCGGCGGGCAGATTCCGCGCGGAGAGGTGCGGTTGAGCACGTCCAGCACCCCGCGCGACTGGTCGTCGATCGCGGCCAGCGCCGCGCGCACATCGTTGACCGACACCCCGCTGGCGGGTCCGAGCCCGGCCGGATAAGGGCCGAGGGTGCTGACCGCGGAACCGGGCATCATCAGGCCTTGCTCGCTGGAGCGGACCAGCGCCAGCGACTCCAGCTCGGCCAGCGCTGTGTCGATCGCGGCCCGGTCGGCGTCCGGCCCCAGTAGGGCGGCGACGGCCGGCACCGGCACCGGTCCCAGCTGGCCGAGATCCAAGGCCAACGCCGTCAGCACAGCGATGCCGAACGCGTCCAGCCCCTCCATTGCCCGGTGCACCGAGGTCGGATTGTCCAGCCGCCGGCCGAGCACCTCGAGATCGCTGGGCGCGGGCAGCGTCAGGTCCGGGCGGGCTCGCAACAGCGCGAGCAGCTGCTCGTCGCTGCGAGTTCGCAGCCAGTCGAGGACGGAGGGCGCGGCAGGCATCACCGTCCACGGTATCGGCAGCGCGCGGCTGCCCGCCGCCATCGGCCCTCGCGATACCCTGCAGCAGATCAACTTTGGTGGACCAGCAGACGATGGAGGCGGCGTGCCGGATAACAGCGGTGCCGACAAGCGGAGCAAGGGCACCGACCCGACGTGGCCGGATCTGCCGCCAGGCGAGCATGTGATGAGCGAGTTCACCGCGGACCGGCAGGGCGCGCTGTCGCCGTTCGGCGATGTGGAGTTCCCGCGGGATCCCGCTGAGCTGCCGTACCAGCACCCGAAGACCATCATCAACCGCTGAGACGATGAGCCGGATCGCCGGGCTGCTGCTGGCGGCCGGCGCTGGCCGCAGGTTCGGCATGCCGAAGGCACTCGCCGACACCGGCGAAGGGCCGTGGGTGCTGACGGCCCTTCGAGTGTTGGCCGACTGCGATCAAAGGATCGTGGTGGTCGGTGCCGCCGGCGACGAGGTGACGGCGCTGCTGCCGACCGACGTCATCGTGGTGCGCAATCCCGATCACGCCAGCGGCATGGCGTCCAGCCTGCGGGCCGGGCTGGCCGCGGTTGCCGACGACGTCGATGCCGTCCTGGTCACCCTGGTGGACCTGCCGGACGTCACCGCAGCGGTGGCCGTCAGGGTGCTCGCCGCCGCCGGCCACGAGCCGCGCCGGGCGCTTGCCAGGGCGGTGTTCGACGGTCGACCCGGCCATCCGGTGCTGATCGGCCACGATCACCTCGCCGGCGTGCTCGCCTCGTTGACCACACCGGACGCCGGCGCCGGTGGCTACCTGACCGCGCATGCCGCCACCGCCGTCGACTGCGCGGATCTGGCGGATGGCGGGGATCAGGACACGACGGAATAGGCTCGCTGCTGCGGACCGACCGACGCGTCCGCAGCACTGTCAGCGAGAAGGGGTGGCCGACCATGGCGGTTCCTGGCCCCGGTTATTCCATCACCATGCGGGTATCGGCCCCTCCGTCGGCGACCTCGGCCGGCGACATCACCACCGCTGTCGGGCTAGCCGGCGGGGTGATCACCGGGTTCGACGTTGTCGAATCGGCGGCCGGCCAGATGGTCGTCGACATCTCCTGCAATGCCCAGTCCCAAGATCATGCCGACGCGATCACCGCTGCCGTCAATGCGCTCGACGGGGCCGAGGTGCGCAAGGTTTCCGACCGCACCTTCCTGGTTCACCTCGGCGGCAAGATCGAGGTCACCAGCAAGGTCCCGCTGCGGACGAGGGACGACCTGTCGCGGGCCTACACCCCCGGCGTTGCCAGGGTCTGCATGGCGATCTACCAGAACCCGGCTGACGCGCGCCGGCTCACCATCAAACGCAACACCATCGCGGTGGTGACGGACGGCACCGCGGTACTGGGACTTGGCAACATCGGCCCGGCCGCCGCGTTGCCGGTGATGGAAGGAAAGGCCGCACTGTTCAAGAAGTTCGCCGGTGTCGACGCCTGGCCGGTGTGTCTTGACACCACCGACACCGAGGAGATCATCCGGACCGTCCAGCTGATCGCTCCGGTGTACGCCGGCATCAACCTGGAGGACATCGCCGCGCCGCGCTGCTTCGAGATCGAGGCGCGGCTGCGCGAGCTGCTGGACATCCCGGTATTCCACGACGATCAGCACGGCACGGCCATCGTGGTGGTGGCTGCGCTGCGTAACGCGCTCCGGGTGGTCGGCAAGAACATCGCCGACTGCCGGATCGTGGTGTCCGGAGTGGGCGCGGCCGGCAGCGCCATCATCCGATTGTTGTTGCACAACAAGCCATCCGACATCATCGCTGTCGACATCGACGGGATCGTCAATAGCGGCCGGCCCGACATGGACCCGAACATGTACGACATCGCGCACTGCACCAACGCCGAGGGCATCACCGGAACGCTGGCCGATGCTGTTGTCGATGCCGACGTCTTCATCGGGGTGTCGGCACCCAACATCCTGCACGGCAAGGACGTCGCCACGATGCGGGACAAGGCCATTGTCTTCGCGCTGGCCAACCCGGATCCGGAGATCGATCCGATAGAAGCGCAGCAACACGCGGCCATCGTCGCTACCGGCAGGTCCGACTACCCCAACCAGATCAACAACGTGCTGGCCTTCCCGGGAGTCTTCCGCGGTTTGCTTGACGCGCAGGCGCACGAGATCACCGACGCCATGCTGCTGGCCGCCGCCGAAGCGCTGGCCGACGTGGTCGCGCCGGACCAGCTCAACTCCTCCTACATCGTGCCGAGTGTGTTCGACGAGAAGGTGACTCCGGCGGTGGCGAAGGCGATTGTGACGGCCGCCGGTGCCGGCCCGAAAACCGGTGGTGGGGCCAAGGAGTCGGCCCTGTACTCGACCGAAGCGACTAGCTGAGATGGCAGCTGAGCTCTCGCATGTGGACGCCGCCGGCGCCGCCAGGATGGTCGACGTCAGCGACAAGGGCGTTTCGGCGAGGCAGGCGGTGGCAACCGGGGTGGTGCGCACCACCAGCGAGGTGGTCGGGTTGATCACGGCCGGCGGCCTGCCGAAGGGTGACGCGTTGGCCACGGCTCGGATCGCCGGCATCATGGCCGCCAAGCGGACCCCCGACCTGATCCCGCTCTGCCATCCGATCTCGCTGTCCGGGGTGACGGTAGACGTGGTGCCGCAACATGATTCGCTGACGATCACGGCCACCGTCCGCACTACCGACCGCACCGGGGTCGAGATGGAGGCGCTGACGGCGGTGGCCGTTGCCGGGCTCACCCTGCACGACATGATCAAGGCCGTCGACCCGGCTGCCACCATCGACGCGATCCGGGTGCAGACCAAGACCGGGGGCAAGACCGGCTCCTGGACCAGGCCGATGGATCGATGACGCCGGCCCGACGCGCCGTGGTGATCATTGCCTCCACCAGGGCGGCAGCAGGGGTGTACCAGGATAAGACCGGTCCGCTGATCGTGGAATGGTTGCGGGGAAACGGTTTCACCGTGCACGACCCGACGGTGGTGCCAGACGGTGATGCGGTCGGAGCCGCCCTGCAGACTGCCGTGGTGGGTTGCGCGCTGGTGATCACCTCTGGTGGCACCGGTATCTCGCCGACCGACGTCACACCGCAGCAGACGACAGCGGTCCTCGACTACGAGATCCCTGGCCTGGCAGCGGAGATGCGGCGCCGCGGAGCCGCAGCCGGGGTCGCCGCAGCCGTGCTGTCCAGGGGTCTTGTCGGCGTCGCCGGCCACTGCCTGGTGGTGAACCTGCCGGGCTCGGCCGGCGGTGTTCGCGACGGTCTCGCGGTGTTGGACGGTGTGCTCGACCACGCGCTCGACCAGCTGGCCGGCGGCGACCATCAACGGCCGGCCGACGGACCGCCGTCGTGACGGCCCGGATTGCGGTCGCCGGCGTCACCGACCAGCAGATCGACGTCGAGGCGATTGCCGCTGCTGTCGGCTATCCGGCGGCCGGCGCCGTCGTTACCTTCGCCGGGGTGGTCCGCGACCACGACGCCGGGAAACAGGTGGCCGATCTGGAGTACCACGCCCACCCGACGGCCGATGCGGTGGTGGCCGAGGTGGCCGCCGAGATCGCCGAGCGCTACGACATCGTGGCGATCGGGGTGCAACACCGGACGGGTCTGCTCACCGTCGGCGACGTGGCGCTGGGCGCGGCCGTATCGTCCGCACATCGGAAAGAGGCGTTTGCCGCCTGCGCCGAGCTAGTGGACGTGGTGAAGCACCGGTTGCCGATCTGGAAACGCCAGGTGTTCGCCGACGGCACCGACGAATGGGTCGGATCTGCCTAAGCCTTCTACCAAGGTAGACATGGCAGGTATAGTTCTACCTATGGGTTTGAACATCAAGAACGAACGAGTGTGCGCGCTGGCCCGCAAAGCGGCCACAGCGACCCAGCAAACGCAGACCAGCGTCATTGAACAGGCTTTGCAGGAGCTGCTCGCACGTCACCGCGTCGACGCAGCAGATGCGGAGGAGGCCAAGCGGGTGGAACGGGCACGTCTCACGCTGGTGGACATGCAGCAGAGGTGGGCGGCCACCGATAGTGAGCGTCCGTTCACGACGGACGACCTGTACGACGAGAACGGTCTACCTGCGTGATCATCGATACCTCGGCGATCGTCGCGATGGTCGGCGCCGAACCGGAGGGCGAGCGGTTGTTCGCCGCAATCGTGGTCGACTCGGCGGCAGCGACGTCCTCGGCAACATATGTCGAAACCGCGATCGTCATCGACCGTCGCCCGGACCCAACCCTGTCTCGCCGACTGGACCAGCTGCTGTCCGAGCTGTCCATCCGCACCGAACCGTTCACCGCCGCGCAGGCTCAGATCGCCCGTCAGGCCTATCGAGACTTCAGCAAGGGTTCGGGCCATCCGGCTGGCCTGAACTTCGGCGACTGCTTCGCCTACGCGCTGGCCATCGACAGCGGTGAAGCATTGTTGTTCGTGGGCAACGACTTCATCCACACCGACGTGCAGGTCGCGACGTACTGAGCGCGGCCCCGCTACGGTCGGATAGTGGCCAGGCTGGTGTTATTGAACGGGCGTTGGCCATCGCGGCAGTCACCCTGCTGGCCGGTGTCTCGCTGGTCGGCACCCCGCGGCTGCCACGTTCGTGCACACGGTCCGGCCGGCGACGAGCTGACGGCGCTGCGCAGCCGACGAGCCGGTTGCTGTCCGCTGCGATCAGTTGAAGAAGTCGTTCGGATCGTCGGCCCTGCGCAAGGCCGGATCGCTCATCGCCGCCACCAGCAGGCAGCCGGTGAGCACGATGCCGGCGATCAGGCACAACCAGACACCCCAGGCGTCACCATTGTCGGGCAGGGCAGCGATCGGGATCCAGACGGCTGCGGTGCACAACAGCAGCGGCAACAACGCGCCGAACGCCTTGTCGGCCGGCGGCAGCATCCGCGCCAGGTGGAACAGGGCAGCCACCAGGCCGAGCACGCCGGCCGGCCACAGCCCCGTCGACCAAGCGCTCGACCAGCCTCCGAAGTCGTGTGACTGCCAGGACAGGAACGTCGAGACGAACGCGGCGATACCGGCGACGCCGATGATGATCTCGTTGACACCGGCCTGCCGGGGCGGGACGGGAGCAGGCGGGTTCGGCGGCAGCGTGACGGGCGGATGCGCGATCGGCGTCACCCTGCGCTTCTCCGGATCATCAGGGCCGCCGGGCGGTGGTGTCGCCGGGACGGCGGGGATGCGCTCGGTGCGACGGTCGTCGACGGCTGCGTCGCCGGAGTCGGTCACTAGACCCTCGGTGGGTTGGTCGCTCATCGACTCGCTCCTTCATGCTGTTGGCAGGTGCTGCCGGCAGGACGGCCTTGCTCGGCAAGTCTGCCCCATCGATCCTGCCGTGCGACGTCCGGCGCGCGCGCCAACGTCCCCCGCGCCGAGCTCCGGTCAGCGGCCGGGGATGTTCCGCAGGTTCGACTTGGCCAAGCGTCGCTCCGACGTCGCCGTGCACGGGCACGTCCACCTGAGTGCGCCTGCCGAGTACCTCTGGTGCCCTGTCGACCTGAGCGGTGCGGACGTCCGGCAGGAACTGGTCGTAGGGGAAATCGGTACCCAGCAACACCAGCAGGTCGGCGCCCTCGATGCCGTCGGCGGCCGCGCCGTAGCCGAGTAGGCCCGTCGTTCCGACGTCGTAGGGGTTGTCGTACTAGATGAAGTCCTTGCCGCGCAACGAATGTCCGACCGGTGCGCCGATCAACTCCGCCAACTGCAGCACCTCTTCGTGTGCTCCGGATACACCTGCACCGGCGAAGATGGCGACCTTGCTCGCTGCGTTGATCGCATCGGCGAGCGCCTGCACGGACTTCTCGTCCGGCAGCAACACTCCAGGCCGGAACCGGACGTGGCTGGATGCTTTCGTGGTGGCTTCCTGGTCGGCGATGTCGCCGGGCAGCGTCACCACAGCCACGCCGCCGCGACCGATCGCGTGCTGGATGGCGGCCTGCACCACTCGCGGCGACTGGACCGGAGTGCTAATCAGCTCGGAGTAGATGGAGCACTCGTTGAACAGCCGGTCGGGATGGGTCTCCTGGAAGTAGCCCTGGCCGATCTGCGGGCTGCGGATGTGGCTGGCGATGGCCAGCACGGGTGCGCCCGACCGGTTCGCGTCGTACAGGCCGTTGATCAGATGCAGGTTGCCAGGACCGCAGGAGCCGGCGCAGACGGCGAGTTCGCCGGTCAGTTGAGCGTCGGCGCCGGCCGCGAACGCCGCCACCTCTTCGTGCCGGACGTGGATCCAGTCGATGCCACCCTTGCCGGCGCCACCAGTCCTGCGGACCGCGTCGACGATCGGATCGAGGCTGGCGCCGACGATGCCGTAGATCCGCCTGACTGCTGCCTGCTGCAGCTGTTGGACGATCTGGTCTGCGAGTTTCATCGGTGGCCCCTTCTGTTGTGGGGCCCGTCAGCGAACCTAATCTTTGCGCGAACGACAACGACGGCCACGGGTGTGTTCGAACCCGCGGCCGTCGTTGTCAAAGAGCTACTTGCTCGCCGTCAGTCGATCAGCGCCACTGCTGCTGCGGGGGCTGCGGCGGCTGGTAGCCACCGGCCGGCTGTTGGCCCGGCTTGGAGTGCCTGGCGTACTCGAACAGGAAGTAGGCAAGGGCTGCGGCGAGCACCAGACTCACCCAGACGCCCCAGCTGGCGCCGAAGCTGGCCGTGCCGCCGGCTGCGGCGACGGACTTCTTGAGGTCGTCGACCGATTCGCAGGTGCCCCCCTGGCAGAACTCCGGCTTGACGACCAGCACGTGAATGACGACGCCGATCATCGCGACGAACACCACCAGGCCGCCGTAGAACAGCCACATCGGTTGCAGCTGTGAGGCTTTCAGCAGGTTGAAGACCAGCAACGCCAGCGCAATACCGACCAGCAACGCGAGGATGGTCGGCAGCCACCACCACTTGCTCCAGCCATTGGCGCTGTCGCTGATCGATTGTCCCGGAATCGATGCGGAGCCCTTGTAGTACGGCAGGAATCCCGAGATAAACGTCAGCAGCGCGGCACCCATCGCTGCCCAGGCCGACCAATGAACGGAAGCCGGGTTGAAACCAGCCGTCGGCTGTTGTCCGAACCCCGGGCCGCCGTAGCCGCCCTGCGGGGCATAGCCGCCGTACTGCTGGGACTGTGACGGTTGTTGGCCGTAGCCGCCCTGTTGTCCGTAGGGCGGCTGCTGGCCGTAGCCCGGCTGCCCGCCCTGCGCCGGCGGCTGCTGGCCGTAGCCCGGCTGGCCACCCTGTGGGTAACCCTGCGGGCCGTAGCCCTGTTGGCCGGCGCCCTGCTGGCCGTAGCCGTGCTGCCCTTGGCTCTGCTGTCCTGTACCTGGGCCCTGTTGGCCGGGAGTCTGCGGGTAGCCGCCCTGCGGGTTGGGGTAGCCGCCTTGCGGATAGCCGCCGCCCTGCGGCTGGTGCTGAGGCTGGCCACCCTGCTGGGGGTAACCACCGGGTGGGGGCTGAGTCACGTGCTCCTCCTGGATCGTCTGCGGGCGCGCTTCGTCGGGGCTTGGGGCGTGCAGGAAGCACCGTAGCGCGGACCGGCCGGGCGTGTGCAGGGAACCGGTGACCCGGCCGGACCAACGTCAGGCGAGCGGGCTCAGAGCCCGGCGATGCTCGGAACCTTGAACGGAAGCTTTCCGTCATTCTGGGCGGCGAGCGTGAGGCCGTAGGTAAACACGATCGACAGGATCAGGCAGGCCCAGATTCCGAAGCCAGGCCCAACGGAGATGCCGGAGCCCGCAAGGTCCAACCCGCTGGTGTCGCTAAAAGCCTGGATCAGGGCGATCAGGTACAGCAGGATCAGTAGGGCACCCGCCCCTACGATGGCGATCGGTGGAATCTCTTTGCGCAGGTTGCCGGTGAATACCTGCACAGCCTTGATAGCGAGCACGACGATCAGGATTAGCTGGATGACCACCCACCAGCCATTCCAGCCGCCGATGCTGTACGAACCGTATGCCGAAGATGCGCTCTCCCAGCCGAAGAAGCCGAAGATCAGCATCAGCACGCCGACGCCGAGTACGAGCCAGTCGGCTTTCGCCACGTTGGCCGGGTTGAACGCAGCAGCTGTGGGCGGGTTGAACCCTGGGCCGCCGGCCGGTTGCGGCTTGTTCAATTCGGGGCCAGCCGGGGGCTGCTGGAACTGACCAGGGGACTGCTGCTGGAACTGACCAGGGGGCTGCTGGGGCGGCCCGGCGGGTGCCGGCGGCGGATACGGCCCGGCCGGCTGTTGCGGATAGCCGGCGTTTTCGGGGGGTTGCGTCATGGTTGCTCCGATTTGTCGTAGTTGCTTCGGTTGCCCCGCATCATCCCGCACGTTGCAGCGCGCGCAGCGACGACACTGGTGACGATCTGATGAAAGTTGCGGGTGCTCTGGATACCCCAGGTACCTGGGCCAGGGATCAGCCGCCGGCGAAGGGTGGCAATACGTCGACGACGGAGCCTGCCGTCAGCGGTGCGGCCGCCCGCGCCGACACCTGGTCCAACAAGAACGAACTGCGGTCGAGAACAGTCCCGAGTTCGCTGCCGTGCACCTCTCGCAGATCGGCAGCCAGCCCTGCCAGCGTTGCCGGATCGGGCAGTGGGCGGACCTCCTCCGTGGTCCCAGCCGCCGCCTTGGCGGCGGCGAAGTACCGCACCGTCACCCCCTTGTCCGCTGCCACCGCAGACTCCTGATGCTGTGCCGCCGCATGCTGTGTCACCTCTTGCTGTGCCACCTCAGCCACCGATCGCGCTCATCGGCCGGTCCGGCTGCAGGAACGACGGATCGTTGATGCCGTGGCCTGGCAATTTGCCCCACATGGCGGTCCGCCACACGTCGGCGATCTCGCTGTCCGGCGCGCCGCCGCGCAGCAGGCCGCGCAGATCGGTTTCGGTCCTGGAGAACAGGCAGCTGCGGATCTGGCCGTCGGCAGTCAACCTGGTGCGGTCGCAATCGCCACAGAACGGCCGGCTGACGGAGGCGATGATGCCGACGGTGCCCAGCACCTCGCCGGAGACACCGTGCACGTCGAACAGCTCGGCGGGTGCGCCGGCCCTTGGCGCGGCGTGCGGGCTGAGGGTGTACCGCTCGGCGATCAGCGTCTGGATCTCGTCGGCGGTGACCATCGTTCCGCGGTCCCAGGAATGCCCTGCGTCCAGCGGCATCTGCTCGATGAATCGCAGCTGGTAGCTGCGCTCGACGGCGAAGGTCACCAGATCGGCCGCCTCGTCGTCATTGACGCCACGCATCAGCACCGTGTTGATCTTGACAGGGGTCAGCCCGGCGGCGGCCGCCGCTTCCAGTGCGGCGAACACGTCGCGGATTCTGTCCCGCCTGGTCAGCGTGGTGAACCTGTCGCGGTCCAGGGTGTCCAGCGAGATGTTGATCCTGTCCAGACCCGCCGCCTTGAAGTCGGCCGCGCGGCGGGCAAGACCCACCCCATTGGTGGTCAGCGACATCTGCGGCCGGACCGGCAAGGCGGCTACCGATCGGACAATGTCGAGAATCCCTTTGCGCAGCAACGGTTCTCCACCGGTGAACCGGACCTCGTCGATGCCGAGCGACTCGGTGGCGATGCGGATCAGCTGCAGCAGCTCGTCATCGGTCAGCAGTTGCGGGCTGGGCAGCCAGTCCAGACCCTCAGCCGGCATGCAATAGGTGCAGCGCAGGTTGCACTTGTCGGTCAGCGAGACGCGCAGATCGGTGGCGCGTCGGCCGTGAGTATCGATCAGGAACGGCGAGTCGGGACGAGGGACTGTTGGCCGCTCGGCGCTGCGCCGATCGACTACAGGTAACCCGAGCGATACCGAGGACATGTCCCCCAGGGTAGTGACCAGTAGTGAATAGTGGAGCAATGACGGACCTCGCGAACCCGGACGCGGTCGCCGAGGCGCTCAGTGGAACCGGATACCTGCCGGACCAGCCGCTGGCCACTGCGGTGTTCCTGGCGATGCGACTGCGCCGCCCGCTGCTGCTGGAGGGCGAGGCCGGTGTCGGCAAGACCTCGCTGGCAGAAGCACTGGCCCAGATCGAGGGAACCCCGCTCATCCGGTTGCAGTGCTACGAGGGCATCGACGCATCGCAGGCGCTCTACGACTGGGATTTTCCGCGGCAGGTGCTGCATCTGCGGGCGCTGGAGGCGTTGCGGCCCGATAGTGCGGCAGTGTCCGGCAGTGCCGCCGCTACCGTTAGCGCCGACCTGACCAAGGTCGAGGACGAGCTGTACAGCGAGCGATTCCTGCTGGCCCGTCCCATTTTGGCTGCCCTGCGCACTCCGGACTCGGTGCTGCTGATCGACGAGGTCGACCGCGCCGACGACGAGTTCGAGGCGTTCCTGCTGGAGGTACTCGCCGACTTCGCCGTCACCATCCCCGAGCTGGGCCGAATCGTTGCCGAGCGGCCCCCGCTGGTGGTGATCACCTCCAACAGGACCCGGGAGCTGCACGATGCGTTGAAACGGCGCTGTCTGTATCACTGGCTGGAACACCCGACCCTGGAACGGGAGGTGCAGATCCTGCGCCGTCGGCTGCCGGGGATCGCCGAGGACCTGGCCGCGGATGTGGCGGCAGCGGCCGGCCGGCTGCGCGCGGCGCCGCTACTCAAACCGCCCGGGGTCGCCGAGTCGCTGGATTGGCTCAGAGCCCTGGACGCGATCGGTGCCAGCCGACTGGATGCCGAATCGGGGGCGGCCACCATCGGTGCGGCACTGAAGTACTACGAGGACATCGAGCAGGTCCGGTTGGCGCCGGAGTTGCTGACTGGAACGTCGTGATCGGGCAGGGCGAGGTGGTCGTCGCCTCGCTGGTGGCCTTCACCCGCGAGCTGGCAGCGGCCGGCGTCGCCGTCAGCACCGACCGAACGGCCACCTTTCTGGCCGCCGTCCGCGAGCTGGGCACCTCCGGGCTCGCGGTCTACTGGGCCGGCCGGCTGACGCTGCTGGCCGGCCCGGACGATTTCCCGGTCTACGACAGGGTTTACGCTGAGGTATACGGCAGGGGCGGCATTCCGTTGCCGGTACTGGTGGCGCCGCCGAGCCTGCAACTGTCGCTGCTCGACGTCGAGTCGGACGAATCGGGATCGGGTGACGGCGAGTCTGCGCCGATCCGCGGCCGGTCAAGCGCGGCGGAAGTGCTGCGGCACAAGGACTTCGCGGCCCTCACCAGCGCAGACCGGCGCGAGCTGGCGGCCCTGATGGGCCTGTTACGGACCGAACTGCCGAGCCGCTCCGCCCGTCGCCGGCGACCGCACCACCGTGGGCCGATCGATCGTCGCCGGACAACAGCGGCCATCATCGCCGCGGCCGGCGAACCGACAGAACCGTTTCGGCACAAGCGGTCTCGCCGTCCGCGCCGCATCGTGCTGCTGATCGACATATCCGGCTCGATGGAGCCCTACGCCGATGCGTTGCTGCGCTTCGCCCATGTCCTTGTCCGCCAACGGCCGGGAACCGTTGAGGTCTTCACGATGGGGACCCAGCTCACCAGGGTGACAAGGGCGCTGGCTATCCGCGACCCGAACAAGGCGCTGCTGGCAGCCTCGGCGGCCATCCCCGACTACTCCGGTGGGACGCGCCTCGGCGAGGTACTGGCGGCGTTCTTGAATCGCTGGGGCCGGCGCGGGACCGCTCGCGGGGCCGTCGTGGTGGTGTTCTCCGATGGCTGGGAACGCGACTCGGTCGCTCTGCTCGGGGAATGCGCTGCCCAGTTGAAACGTTTGTCACGGCAACTGGTCTGGGTCAATCCACACCTGGCGCGGAGCGGCTACCTGCCGGTGCAGGGTGGCATCGCCGCTGTCGCTCCGCATCTGGACGGGTTCGTCTCCGGACATTCGTTGGCTGCGTTGGAGGAACTGCTGGTGGTGATGGCCGGTGCGTGAGGTGATGGCCGACCTGCTGCGCTGGTGGCGGGGCGGCTCCGAGGTGGGGGTGGGCACCGTCGTGCGCACCTTCCTGTCGGCCCCGCGCCCTGCCGGTGCCTCGATGCTCGTCGGGCCGGACGGCACCGCCGTCGGATCGGTGTCGGGGGGCTGTGTCGAGGGGGCCGTCTACGAAAGGGGCGAGGCGACCCGGGACGGTGAACCCCCCCGGCTGCAGCGCTACGGGGTGTCCGACAACGACGCGTTCGCCATCGGCCTCACCTGCGGCGGCATCATCGACATCTTCACCGAGAAGATCAGCAGGACAACGTTTCCGGAACTGGAATCGTTGGCCGCGTCCGTGGATGCGCACGATCCGGTAGCGGTGGCGACGATCATTGCCGGCGACACCTCGCAGCTGGCCAGGCATCTGCTGATCAGGCCGGACAGCGTCGAGGGATCGCTGGGCTGGCAGCGACTGGACGACGCCGTGCGGGACGATGCTCGAGGTCTGCTGGCGGCCGGTCGCACTGCGGCGCTCACCTACGGGCCGGAAGGTCAGCGCCGGGGGGTAGGGCTTCAGGTCTTCGTTGCGTCCTACGCCCCGGCGCCGCGGATGCTGGTGTTCGGTGCCATCGACTTCGCCGCTGCTGTCGCCAAGATCGGCGGCTTCCTCGGCTTCCGGGTGACGGTCTGCGACGCCCGCCCGATATTCGCGACGCCGCAACGCTTTCCGGATGCCCATGAGGTAGTGGTCGACTGGCCGCACCGCTATCTGCAGAGCCAGATTGATAGTGGGCTGATCGATCAGCGGACGGTGATTTGCGTGCTCACCCACGATCCGAAGTTCGACGTGCCGTTGCTGTCGGTGGCGCTCAAACTCGAGGTCGCCTATGTCGGCGCGATGGGCTCCCGCCGTACCCACCACGACCGGCTGAACCGACTCCGTGAGGAAGGTTTGACCGGCGCCGAGATCGCCAAACTCTCGAGCCCGATCGGTCTGGACCTCGGCGCCCGCACCCCTGAGGAGACGGCCGTCTCGATCGCGGCGGAGATTGTGGCCCGGCAGTGGAGCGGCGGTGGGCAGCCGTTGTCGGCGATGGCGGGAGCCATCCACGTCAGCCCAGTGGCCGACCAGGACGCGCCCGCCACTGTCCCCCGCAGGTAGCCCGGACCCCGAGGTTGCGCTACCTGCTGGTGGGGCGAGGGGTCCGGGACTGGCTCGATCAGCTGCCCACGCCGCGGTTCGCGACCGCGGCGTTCTACATCGACCTACTGGCCGAGCAGGCCGTTGCTGAGCGAGCCGTACACGCGGCAGCTCGACGGCAAGCTACGGGAGCTGCGGTTCCATCTGGACCGGCAGGCGGTCCGGATCACTTACTGGGTCGGTCGGCTCCGGCGGCGGATCCTGTTGACCGTTTTCACCAAGACCCGGATGCGGGAAGAC
>JALYVF010000058.1 GCA_030853385.1 Actinomycetota bacterium
TGGCCTCGAACGAGGTGACGGGTGCGATCGCCGATGTACAGGCCAACGACTTCGGCAACCCGCCGCCGGAACGCAGCGTCATCGAGGACGACTCCGGCAAGCCGTTGACCTACGTCTACAGCCAGAATCGGCAGATCGAACCGCTGTCGAGCATCAGCGTGTACCTGCAAAAGGGCGTGCTGGCGATCGAGGACCATCGCTACTACGCGCACTCGGGTGTTGACTGGACGGGCACCCTGCGCGCCCTGCTGAAGACCAAATCGGGGACGACCCAGGGCGGCTCGACGATCACCCAGCAGTACGTCAAGAACTACTTGTTCCTGGTGAAGGCGCAGACCGATGCGGACAGGGCCGCCGCCATCGAACAGACGCCCATCCGCAAGCTCCGTGAGGCGAAGCTGGCGCTGCAGCTGAACCAGAAATACTCCAAGGACGACGTCCTGGCCCGCTACCTCAACCTGGTGGCGTTCGGCCCATCGACCTACGGAGCGCAAGCCGCGGCACAGCACTTCTTCGGCGTCGACGCCAGTGATCTGACGCTTCCGCAGGCCGCGCTGATGGCCGGGATGGTCAACAACCCCAACAAGTACAACCCACTCGGCGACGATAAGCACAAGGCTGATGCGCTAGCCCGACGCAACCAGGTCCTCGAGTCGATGGCGACCTTCGGTGCCATCTCCAAGAAGGTGGCGGCGCAGGCCGAGAAGACACCAGTCGTACTTGAGCCCGCCCAGACCCCGAACGGCTGCCTGGACCAGTCCGCGGTCAACGTCACCACCAACGGGTTCTACTGCCAGTACGTGCTGGACTACCTGTCCAACAACGGCCTGGACTACAGCAAGCTGTCCACTGGTGGCTACACGATTAAGACCAACCTCGACCCGAAGGCGATGAACGACGCCAAGACCTCGGTCGACAACAACGCGAGCCCGACGGCGAACAAACGCATCGCGAACGTGATGACGATCATCCAGCCAGGTACCTCCACCCGCAGGGTGGTGGCGATGGTGGCCAATCATCCCTTTGGTTCGAAGGCGAGCATCGGGCAGACAGAGCAACGGCTCACCACCACCTTCGCCCCGCTGGGCGCCGGTTCGACGTTCAAGGTGTTCACCGCTGCGACCGCGCTGCAGCTGGGGATGGGTGTGCAGAATCAGCTGGCGGTACCGACGACCTACGTCTCACCGCTGGCGCCCAGCCACAAGTTCACCAATCCGGAGAGCTTCCCGGCATCGATGACGATGGCGCAGGCGCTCGCCCAGTCGCCCAACACCGCGTTCGTCGCCCTCGAAGACCAGGTGGGCCTTGACAAGGTGGTGCAGATGGCCGTCCAACTGGGGCTGCGCGGCTACAACTACCCCGCGGGTGACGTGACGCCGCAGTTCGCCGGTTCCGGCGACTCCTACGCCGACGAGGTGGTGCGACAGAAGATCGCCTCCTTCACCCTCGGGGTCACGCCCGTCAGCCCACTGGAGTTGGCCAACGTCGGCGCCACCCTCGACTCCAGCGGCACCTGGTGCCCGCCGTCGCCGGTGGACACCGTCTTCGACCGCAACAACAAGCCGACAACGCTGAAGACCACGCCGTGCGAGCAGGTGGTCCCCGCGTCGCTGGCCAGCACCCTGTCCCGGGCCATGGAGGGCGACCTGCAGTCGGCGCAGGGCACTGGCCACGCCTCGGCTCAGAAGGCCGGCTGGACCCGGATTTCCGCCGGCAAGACCGGCACCACCCAGGATTACAAGTCCTCTGCCTACCTCGGCTTCACCCCGCAGTACGCCGGAGCGGTGATGGTGTGGGACTACCTGACCAGGCCGATGTCGATCTGCGTCAACCCACTGCGGTCCTGCAGCACCGCGGACGCCGCGTCCAAGATCCCCACCGGGAATGGCGGGATGGCCGGCGGCAGCACTCCGGCAGCGACCTGGCTGGACGCGATGAATGCGCTACTCAAGGGAGTACCGGAGCAGGACTTCGGGCAGGACGACGCCGTGTACGTCAGCGGCAAGGCGACCAACCAGGTGCCCGACGTCGTCGGCGAGACGGTTCAGCAGGCGACGGCAGACCTGCAGCAACACGGATTCCAGGTTAAATCGCAGGCGGTGAACGGATCCGGCGGCGCGATCAACGTGGTGGTCAGCCAGTCACCGGGACCGAACCAGGCGGCATTGCCAGGCATCACCGTCAATATCGGTGTCAGCACCGGCGGCGGCTGACGGTGGACGTGGCCGTCAAAACGCTCGGCGTGCTCGCCGCCAGCGGCGCAGCAGCGACCGGGTGGGCGTTCGGGATCGAACCGCAGCTGTTCGCGCTGCGCAGGGTGAGCTTGCCGGTGCTGACGGCTGGTTCGTGGCCGATCAGGGTCTTGCACGTCTCCGATCTGCACATCGTGCCTGGGCAGCAACGCAAGAGCCAGTGGGTGGCTGCGCTCGCCGATCTCCGACCGGACCTGGTGGTGAACACCGGAGACACGTTGTCGCACAAGGATTCCGTACCGATCGCGCTGGCCGCATTCGGCGGATTGCTCGACCTGCCAGGGGTTTTCGTGATGGGCAACAACGACTATCTGGCACCGGTCGCCAAGTCTCCACATCACTACTTCCTCGGCGACAATCCACGCCGGGCAAGGGTTCCGCTGCCCTGGCGGGACCTGCGGGCTGCCCAACTCGAGCGTGGCTGGACCGACCTCGACAATGCAAAGAAGTCGCTGACGATTCGCGGCCAACGCATCGCGTTGGCCGGGGTCGACGACCCGTACACCAAACGTGACCGTTATCCGTCGATCTCCGGCCCAGCGGATGCCGACGCAGTGGTGCGCATCGGAGTGCTGCACTCCCCGGAGCCGCGGGTACTGGACCTGTTCGCCGCCGACGGCTACGACCTGCTGTTGGCCGGCCACACGCACGGTGGCCAGGCCAGGATCCCCGGTATCGGGGCGCTCACCACCAACTGCGGCCTCGACCGATCGCGCGCCCGCGGCCCCTCCCGCTGGGGCGCGTCGAGCTGGCTGAACGTCTCTGCGGGACTCGGCCACAGTCCGTTCATGCCGCTGCGGTTCTGCTGTCGGCCAGAGGCAACACTGCTGACGCTGATGCCGCGAGAATGAGCTGACGCCCATGCCTACTGCGGCCCCTGACTTTCGGCCGCAGACATGGCGCTGTTCGACAGGCTCGGCAAGAACCCGAGCAGGCCGAGCATCAGCAGCGCCATCACCGCGAACACGGCGCGCAGTCCGAGGACTTCGGCGAGCCCGCCGCCGATGGCAGCCCCCAGCGGCATGGTCCCCCAGGCGACCAGCCGGTAGCCGCTGTTCACCCGGCCCAGCAGTCGGTCGGGAGTGACGCGTTGCCGCAGCGACACAACGATCACGTTGCTGATGACGATGGTGATGCTGCCGAGCACGAAGGCAGCACCGATCAGGTAGGGGTTCGTCGTCAGCGCCGGTGTCCCGACCAGCAGCGCGCTGGCAACATAGTTCAGCGCTAGCGAGCGGGACCTGCCGAGCAGTTTCTCGACCCGTTCGGCGACGAACGAACCGAGCAGGCTGCCACCGGCCAGCGCCATCAGCAGGACCCCGTAGGCGGTGGCCGACAGCCGCATCGCCGACGTCGGGCCGACGGCGTACAGCACGAAGACGGCGAAGGTGGCGTTGGTCGCCAGGTTGAAGATCCCCGTCACCACCGCGAGGGTGCGAAGGACCCGCTGGTGCCACAGGAAGTGCAGGCCCTCGATGATGTCGGCCCGCAAGGTGGTCGGTCCGGTGCGGGCAATGCGGAACGGGCCGCGCACCAGCAGCAGCGCCCCGACCGCTGCCACCCACAGCGCGACCGGCGTCACGAACGCGGCCGTGGCGCCGACCGCCACCAGCAGTCCACCCAGCGGCGGCCCGATGAACTGATTGGCCGTCAGCTCGGCCGAGTACAGCTTCCCGTTGGCCCGCGACAGCTGATCCCGCGACACCAGCTGCGGCAGGATCGACTGCGCCGAGGTGTCGTAGATGGTCTCCGTGGTGCCGATACAGAGCGCGATCGCGTACAACATCCAGATCGACGCGAGCTGCAGCACCATGACCAGTACCAGCACGGCCACCAGCGCCGTCCGCACCATATTGGCGCCCAACATGGCCCTACGGCGGTCGAATCGGTCGGCCAACGCCCCGGCATGCAGCGCGAACAGCAGCCAGGGCAGCGTCAGGGCGAAGGCCAACCCCGCAATCAGGGTCGGCGAGTGGGTGAAGCGGATCGCGATCAAGGGTAGCGACACCTTGAACGTTCCGTCGGCCAGATTCGACAGTCCCGAAGAGGTCCACAGCCGCCAGTAACCAGGGCCCATCGGCGGGCGCGACGTGTCGGTCGTTGCCACCTTGGTCGATGCCGCCTTCTTCGATGCCGCCCAGTTACCGATCGAGTTGCTCATTGATGGAGAATTGCACATCGATTTGGAAACTTCAAGGTGATGGATAATCCCCCACGGCTCGTCTAGGCTGACCGGGTGAGCAAACGGTTGCCGGTCAAGCGGACGCGCGCACCGACCGACGAGCGGGTCGTGCAGTTGGGCGATGGCCAACGATTGGCCACCATCGCCGAGGCCAAGGCAGTGGCGCACCCGCTGCGGCTGCGCATTCTGCGGATGTGCGGCCTGGAGGAGCTAACGAACAAGCAGCTCGCCGACAGGCTCGATCGGGATCCGGGAACGGTGCTCTACCACGTGCGGCAACTGATCGAGGCCGGACTGTTGGAGCCGGCTCCGGTACGCACCGGGGACAGCGGAGCGCTCGAGAAGCCCTACCGGACAACGGGTGTGACGCGGTTACTTGAGACCACTCCGGCGCTGTCGCTGCCCGGTGGGGCGCTTGCTCCCATCGAGGCATTCCAAGATGAGCTGCGGGAGGCCGGCCCCGACTCGGTGCAGAAGACGTCGCGTTTCGTCCTGCATCTCTCACCGGCCGACGCCGAGGAATTGGCCACCAAGTTGGTCGCCGTTCTGGACGAATACGCCGACTCCGATCACCAGCGGCTAGATCGCCCCGCCCACGGCGGCATCTTCGTCCTGCATCGCCTCGCCGACTAACCCGACTTCGCGGATCCTATGGCGATTATCCCGGGCGCGTCCCCCGCCCGTCAGAAATCCGCGCGGGACAGAAACCCGCGCCACCATGTTGACCATGGTCACCTGCCCGGCAAATCGGACAAATTCCGGCTATTTGCGGGCTGACAACCATGATCAACTTCTAGGGATGGTCGCTGCGAGTCGGGTGTACGACTGCTGGAGGATTCGATCGTCAGCTCGTTAGGTTAGACGAAGGTGATCTCGATCAGGTGCGGCACGTAGACCGACGAGTCGATGAAGGTCATATAGGTGACCCGGCCGCCGCCGCGGGAGAACTCGGGGTATTCCTTACCCGCGTTGAACAGCGAGTCCGGCGTCGTCCTGGCCGGGCGGAAGACCACCTGCGGCTCGCTCCACGGACCGGTGCGGATGACGAGCTGGTTGTCCCGCTGGTGGGTGGTCAACAATATGAACGCGCCGAGATGGTCGTTCCAGGACGAGGACATCTCGTTCGGTACGTCGGAGAACAGGCAAACCGGTCGGAGTGAACGTCGGCGACCAGCGCGGTGCCACATCCGGCCGGGCCGGTGTGGGTGCCTCGACCAGATACTCGTGGGCCGCCAGGTTCTCGATGTTCTCGGGAAGCACCCTAGCCAGATACATGTCGCCGGACGACTTGGACTCGGGCTGGATGGAGCCCCCCAGGTAGAGATACTCGCCGTGCCGTTGCACCCAGACACCGAAGCCCGGCAGATCCCCCTTCCACCACTCGTAGCTGCCGTCCGGTGCCAGCAGCCGCTCGAACTGGAAGTCCGAGCCCGCCTTGGCCACGCCCATCCCGTCGAGGCTGAAGGTCTCGAACACGTCGCGGGTCGGGTCCATGGTGATCCGGTGATAGTACAGATACAGCTGGTGGTCGACCTCGGCCCCGTGGATGGCCCACAGTCGTTGCCGTGACTTGTGTTCCGGTGGGACGAACGGGATGAGCTGCCGGGCTCGGGTCTCGTCCGGAGTCGGCAGATAACGAAACTCCGTGACACCCGCAGAGAGGTCCTGCAACGGCACGACCGCACCGGTGTTGGACTGCACCTCGGTGAGCTCGAAGCCGCGGATGCTGTCGAACGGGCCTTCGATGGTGTCTCCGAAGATCCAGAAGGTCGTGCCATCCGCGAGTTCCACCGAGCTCACGGCATCCTGCCCGCTGATGTCGTTGTCCAGGAATTGCACACCGAGGTCGCCCACCGAAGCGACCAGCGGACTGTCCGGCTGCGTCATCCCGAAACCTACGTGAGGGGCCAGCAGCGCGACGGCCAGGGCCAGGATCCATGACGTTGCTTCGCTATCTGAAGCAACGTCATAGCGAACCGGCTACCCCACCTGGACCTGAACTGGATGGTCGGTGTGCCAAAGGCGGGGTGCGCCCACCTCGCTGCGCTCGGCGTTGTCGGGGTGCGCCCACCTCGCTGCGCTCGGCGGGGTCCCGGATTTGGCTACCTCGCTACGCTCGCCAGCTCAATCCCGGCCCAACAGATAAATTGGATGGTGGGCCCCCGAAAAGCATGGGGACCCACCATCCAATTGGTCGGGGTGACAGGATTTGAACCTGCGACCTCTTCGTCCCGAACGAAGCGCGCTACCAAGCTGCGCCACACCCCGAAGGACCAACCGAGTCTATCGGATCTCTGGCGGTGCCCAGGACCCGATTACCCGCGGACGGCTCAGTTCCAACCTCGGGAGTCCTGCTTGAGGGCGGTGTCGACGCACAACGCGGCGGCGATCGCCAGCGACTTCAACGGCTCCTGCAGGTTCGGGTCCAACTCGACGAAGTACTTGTCGGCGGTGGTGAACATCGTCGTCAGCATGCCCTCCCAGGTCTTGGTGATCCGCCCGATCTGGGTCCCCGACTGGTCCTGTAGCTGGAAATCCCAGGCGATCCAGTTCTTCGCATTCAGCGAGCCCACCTCACCACCGGCAGCCTCGAGACCGAATCGGATGCGGCCGAACATGTTGCGCTGCACCAGTCTTCCGATCTCGGCGCCGTTCGGTGCGGAGACGACGAGCGTCGATTTCATGATCTTCGCCGGTCTGGTCAGCACCATCAGCACCTGCCCGGCGCTGTCGCGCACCTCAAGGGTGTGGGTCATGAACTGATCGAGATCGCTGAGAAATCGGAAGGCCTTCTTGAGCCCCGATTGCCCGACCTCGACGACCCGGCCGATCACCACACCGTCTTGGCCGTAGATGTCGTACTCGTTGGTCAGCTCGATGATCTTGCGTTTCTGCGAGACGGCCATCACGTGCTCGGTGGAGGGCGAACGGCCCCGGTTGTACTGAGGCTGCTGGGACTGTCCCGATTGCTGCTGGCGCCGGTCTGCCTGCTGCTGGAACTGGCTCTGTTGCCCGGTGCTTTGCCGAGATGCCGCTGGCTCAGCGGGCGGTCGCGGTGTCGAGCCGAAGCGGGCCCGACCGCCGTACTCGGATCCTTCCGGGTACTGCGTACTCGCCGCACCAGCAGAGCTGGCGGAGCCGGCGGCTCGAGCAGCGGTGCGGATGGGTGCGGCGTCCTGGGCAGGTCGTCGATGCTCGGACCAGGCAGAGCCGTCCCACCAGCGCAGCATTGATGGGCCACTGCTCGGAGCAGGATCTGGATACCAGCCGGCTATGGGTGCGCTCACCGGCCCAGTGTTTCATCGGATGGGCCTGCTGCGATCATCAATGCGAAAGGCTCGACAGCTGGCCCGCGAAAGGACCACCACATGCAGTTGCAACGGATCGGCAAAGAAGGTCACGAGCGGCCGGTGGCCGTGGTGGACGGGGTGGCCCACGACGTCAGCTTGCTCACCCCGGACATCGACGGCGGCTTCCTGGCTGCCGGCGGCATCGGCAAGGTGCGGACCGCGCTGGACAGGCTGCCCATCGTCGAGATCGCTGGGCAACGGGTCGGCGCTCCGGTCGCCAGGCCACATGCGGTGTGGTGCATCGGGATGAACTATGCGGCGCACGCAGCCGAATCCGGCGCGAAACCGCCCACCGTCCCGGTGCTGTTCTTCAAGACACCGAACACCGTAGTAGGCCCGAACGACACCGTGCTGATTCCGCGCGGATCCGCCAAGACCGATTGGGAGGTCGAGCTGGCGATCGTCATCGGCAGCCGCGCCAGATATCTGGATTCCATCGACGACGCCTGGCAGCACATCGCCGGCTACACCGTCTCCAACGACGTCTCGGAGCGGGCTTTCCAGCTGGAGCAGTCCGCCGGCCAATGGTCCAAGGGCAAGTGCTGCGAAACGTTCAATCCGCTCGGGCCGGCTTTGGTCCCCGCCGATGAGGTCAATCCGTCCAACCTGCGCTTGCAGTCGTGGGTCAACGGCGAGCCGCGACAGGACTCGAACACCGCCGACCTAATCTTCGACGTGCCGACCATCGTCCACCACCTGTCGCAGTACGCCGTTCTCGAACCAGGCGACGTGATCAACACCGGGACACCGGAAGGTGTCGCGCTGTCTGGGCGGTTCCCGTATCTGAAAGCCGGGGACGTGGTGCAGGTGGAGATCGAGGGTTTGGGCCAGGCGCGCCAGGTGTGCGCGCAGGCCTGACCGAAAGGACCACTATGGCCGAACACGCACGCACGAGCGACGGCGATCTTGAGCAATCGGAGCCCGTCGATCAGCACCATCCGGCCGCCCGCATTCCCGATCCGCTGCTGTCGGACCCGGCGGCCGAGGACCGGTGGAAGGCCAGGTTCAGTGCTGTTCGTATGTCGCTGCCCGATCCGGCCCGCGATGCCCACGACCGCGCGGTGTTCGTCTCCAACTCCTCCGGTCGCTACGAGCTCTACTGCTGGGACGTGGCGTCGGGACGGCAGCTGCAGTGCACGGATCGCCCGGACGGAACGACGTTGGGAACGTTGTCGGCGAACGGGAAGGGGTTGTGGTGGTTCGACGACACAGCGGGTGACGAGTTCGGCCGGTGGATGGCGCAACCATTCGGCGCCGCACCGGGTTCGGCCGGCGAGGCGCTGCCAGGAGTGCCGCCGGGTTACCCGGCCGGCCTTGAGGTCGGGCAAGAGCTGGTGTTGGCCGGTTTCACCGACGACGACGGGACCAGAATTCACCTCGCTAGGGGCGGCAGGGATGTCGAGGTCGTCTATCGGCACGAAAATGACGGTGGCGTCGGCGCACTGTCGTCCGACGAACGCATCTGGGTGCTGTCCCATTCCGAACACGGCGATGCGCGATATCCGGCGCTCCGCGCGATCGATGTTGACGACGGCCAGGTGACGGCGGAGCTCGACGACACACCTGGGAAAGGCCTTGCCCCGCTTGAGTTCTCCCCGATCCGCGGCGACCAACGGCTGCTGGTCGGCCACGAGCGGCGCGGTCGTGACGAGCTGCTGATCTGGGACGCGTCTTCCGGTGACGTGCAAGAGCTGGACATCGACCTACCGGGCGAGCTGTCCGGATGCTTCTACCGAGATGGCCGCAGCATCCTGGTGACACACACCGACGTCGGCAGGGTCACCCTGCATCGCTACCACCTGGACTCGGGTGCGCTCACCACTGTGCGCAGCGATCAGGGAATGATCGATGCCGCTCTCACCAGGGACGACGACAGTGTCTGGTATCGGGTGTCCAGCGGTGCCCATCCGGCCAGGCTGCGCCGGCTCGGGCCGGTCGACGGTGATCCGCCTTCTGCCACCACGGATCTGCTGACGCCGACCGGCGGGGCGGCACCGGATTCGGCAGCGCTCACCGACCTGTGGGTTGACGGTGCTGGTGGGAAGATCCATGTGTTTCTGTCGGTGCCGCAGGGGACGGCGGAGCCCAAGATCGAGGGCGGCACGAACGCACCCCTGCCCACAGTCTTCCTGGTGCACGGCGGGCCGGCCGCTGCCGACGAGGACAGCTACGACGCGTCTAGGGCGCTCTGGCTCGATGCCGGATTTGCGGTGGCACAGGTGAATTACCGCGGCTCCACCGGCTACGGATCGCAGTGGCGGGACGCGCTGACAGCACGAGTCGGCCACACCGAGTTGACCGATATCGCTGCAGTGCAGGATCAGCTGACCCAGCTCGGTATCGCCGACGGCGACGCCTGCATTGTGGCCGGCGGGTCGTGGGGCGGATTCCTCACTCTGCTGGCACTCGGCTCGCAACCGAGCAGGTGGCTGGCCGGAGTTGCGGCGGTCCCGGTGGCGGACTATCCGGCGGCCTACCGCGACGAGATGGAGCCGCTGCGGGCCTACGACAGGGCGCTGTTCGGTGGTTCTCCGCACGAAGTGCCCGGTAAGTACGCCGACTCGTCGCCGTTGAGCTGGATCGACCAGGTGCAGGCACCGGTACTGATCTTGGCCGGCGCCAACGATCCACGCTGCCCCATCGAGCAGATCAACAACTATCTCGACGCGTTGCAGCGCTGTGGCGCCGACTACGCCGTCTACCGCTTCGACGCAGGACATGGCTCGATGGTGGTCGACGAACGTATCCGACAGGCGGCCGTCGAGGTCGGTTTCGCCCTGGATGTGTTGGCCCGCCGCAACAATTCGTGAACTGCCGGCTGGCCGGCAAGGACGCCGGCACAGACGGCGATCATTCCGGCGAGCTGGACGACCCCGAATGCCTCGTGGGCCAGCACGACGCCGATCACCGTCCCCACCGCTGGGTTGATCAGGCCGATCAGCGCCACCGCGCCGGCGTCCAGCCGGCGTAAGCCGCGGAACCACATCAAGTAGGCAAGAGCGGTGCTGATCACGCCGAGATAGACGAACCCGCCGATCGCTCGGCCATCAAGTGCTGGCGGCGGACCCTCGACGATCAGCGACACCGGCAGCAGCAGCACGCCGCCGGCCACCAGCTGCCAGCCGGTGAGCGTCAGCATGTCGACGGGCGGCCTCCACCGTTTGACCAGAACGAATCCGAGCGATGCCATCGTCACCGCCGCGAGCGAGGCGATCACGCCGACCGAATCGACCACAAAGCCGGCTCGCAATACCAGCATTGCCACCCCGAACAGGCCGACCACCGCGCCGGCCAGCGCCAACAACTTCGGCCGCACCCCGAGTAGCGGCCACGCCAGCAGGATCATCAGGATGGGCGAGATCGCCGTCAGGGTTGCGGCCATCCCGCCAGGCAGCCGCAGCGCTGCCAGGTAGATCAGCGCGAAGAACGCACCGATGTTCAGTGTGCCGAGGACCAGCACTTTCCACCACCACTGTCCGTGCGGCAGCTTCCGGGTGAGCGCCAGCATCACCAGCCCGACCGGCAGGGCCCGCATCGCCCCGCCGAAGAGCGGACTCTCCGGCGGCAGGAAGTGCCGGGTGACGAAGTACGTCGACCCCCAGGCAACAGGGGCAATGGCCGTCAGCAGCGTCGTGCGCAATATACCTTCCACGGAAGATAGATTACCTTCCATGGAAGGTATAGTCCATGCCCATGAGCGGACATCCCGATCACGTCGAGCGGATCATGCAGCAATGGCACCGGGAGCGGCCCGACCTCGACGTCTCGCCGCAGGCCGTGATCGGCCGGCTGCATCGCTTGGCCGACACCCTCAACGGCGTCTTGGATCTGGTGTACCGCCAGTTCGGGGTCGGCGACGGAGAGTTCGACGTTCTGGCGACCCTGCGGCGCTCGGGCGCGCCGTTCGAACTCACCCCTGGAGAGCTGGGTGCCAGCACCATGGTCAGCTCCGGGGCCGTCACCAAACGCGTCGACAGGCTGGCCGCCGCCGGCCTGGTCAGTCGTCGGGTGAGCGATCACGATGCCCGTGGCCGGGTGGTGAAGCTGACGGCCAAGGGCCGATCGCTGATCGACAAGGCATTTACCGAACACATCGCCAACGAGCATCGATTGGTGGCACTACTCACCGCGGCCGAACGTACCCAGCTGGCGACGCTGTTGGAGAAGTGGGGCCGGGCAATGGATCCCGTCGACTGAGGTGACGTTCTGGCAGGCCGCGGCGAAGACGGTCATCCGGGCAAGCCTAATCGGCAGCCGGGCCCGTCGTTGCTCCTTCGGTGAACTCGCCGGGCAACTGCCCGCCGCCGGCGTGCAGCTCGTTCTCCCTGGTCCGCAGTTCTACCCGGCGGATCTTTCCCGAGATGGTCTTGGGAAGGTCGGCGAACTCCAAACGGCGGATCCGCTTGTACGGCGCCAAATGCTCCCTGGCGTAGGCCAGGATGTCGCCTGCGGTACTGGCATCGGGCGAAAAGCCCTGCGCCAGAACGACATAGGCCTTGGGCACAGCCATCCGCAGCGGATCGGGTGATGGCACCACCGCCGCCTCGGCGACAGCCGGGTGCTCGATCAGCACCGACTCCAGCTCGAATGGCGAAATCCGGTAGTCGGAGGCCTTGAACACGTCGTCGGCGCGCCCCACGTAGGTGATGTAGCCGTCGGCGTCCCGGGAACCGACGTCGCCGGTGTGGTAGTAGCCGTCCCGCATCGCCTCTGCGGTGCGTTCCGCGTCACCGAAGTAGCCGGTCATCAGGCCGAGCGGGCGGGCGGCAAGGTCGAGACAGATCTCGCCCTCGTCCGCCAGCTCGCCGGTGGCCGGGTCGACCAGCGCCACCGGATAGCCCGGCAACGGCCGGCCCATCGAGCCGTCCTTCACCCGCTGGCCCGGAGTGTTCGCGACGGCGAGCGTCGTCTCGGTCTGGCCGAACCCATCGCGAATCGTGACGCCCCAGTGGTTCCGCACCTGGTCGATCACCTCAGGGTTCAGCGGTTCGCCGGCACCGAGCGCCTCCCGCGGCGGCGTCCTCAGTGCCGACAGGTCGGCCTGGATCAGCATTCGCCAGACGGTGGGTGGCGCGCAGAAGGTGGTGACGTGATTCTCGGCCATCACCCGCATCAGCCTCGCAGCATCGAACCGGGTGTAGTTGTACAGGAACACCGTCGCACCGGCCAGCCACGGTGCGAAGACGTTGGACCAGGCGTGTTTTGCCCACCCTGGCGAAGAGATGTTCAGGTGCACATCGCCGGGCTGCAGGCCGATCCAGTAGACCGTCGACAGGTGGCCGATCGGATAGCTGATGTTGGTGTGCTCGACCAGTTTCGGCAACGCCGTGGTGCCCGAGGTGAAGTACAACAGCATGGTCGAGTCTGCCGGCGTTGGCCCGTCGGCCTCGAAAGTCGTTGCGGCGGTGGCAGAATCGCGATAGCAGGTCCATCCTTCCGGGGCAGGGTCCGCTGGACCGCAGACGCAGACCCGGGTGAAGTCACCCGGGACGCCGGTGAAGGTTGGCGCGTCGACAGTGCGGGCGATCACGAACTTGGCCGCCCCGCGGTCCACCCTGTCGCGCAGGTCGGCCGCCGTCAGCAGCGTGCTGGCCGGGATCAATACGGCACCGAGCTTGATCGACGCCAGGATCACTTCCCACAGTTCGAGCTGGTTGCCCAGCATCAGGATGATGCGATCGCCCCGTTGCACTCCGAGGCCGCGCAGCCAGGTTGCCACCTGGTCGGATCGCTGCGACATCGCTGCGTAGCTGCAGCTCGTCCTCGTTCCGTCCTCCTCGACGATGGTGAGGGCGGCTCGATCCGGGTGCTGCTGGGCGATCACGTCGAACCACTCCAGGCCCCAGTTGAATTCGGTGGGGTGCGGCCAGCGGAACCCGTCGATGGCCGCTGCCAGGTCGGTCCGGTTCGCCATCAGGAACTCGCGCGCCTTCATCACCGCATCGCTCGCGTCGGTCTGCTGTGCCGCCATCGAAATTTCGGCCTCCTTGCCGGTTCTCGTGCTCTGCTGGAATGCAGCTGGGATGCAGCGCTGGTGAGCTACGCGCTCGTCGACGGACTACGGCTGCTGGCCGGGGGCGGCGCTGGTGCCCATCTTGCTCGCGAAATCGGCCAGTTGCGCGGCCATCAGATCAACCGAGCGGGACGTGTCGACGTCCGTCGACAGATCGGCTGCGAACCGGGTGACGGTGGTGTTCAGCGCTAGTCCGTACGGTGTTGGCCAGCCGCGCAGCGTGTGGGCGATCTGCCGCAGGGTGGCCAACGTGTTCACCGTCGCCTGCCAGCCGGCAGCCACCGCCACCAGCCCCACCGCCCGGCCGTCCAGGTAGGGACGGTTTTCGGCTCGCAACTCCTCGAGGTAGTCAAGGGCATTCTTGACCAGACCGGAAATGGTGCCGTGGTAGCCGGGGGAAGAGATCACCACCGCGTCCGCAGCGCGCACCGCATCGATGTAATCGCCGGCCGCAGCGGGGATCTGGACACCGGTGAAATACGGCGGAAAGTCGATGCTCGACCCGGTGAACGCCTGGACGGTGGCACCGCGCTGCTCGGCGCCGGCCAGCACCGCGCGCAGTGCAGCATCGGACTGCGACCCGGCATCCACCGAGCCACCGATACCCACGATTCGCACGCTCACCTGGTCGATCCTGCCTGCCCACCGTCTGCTGGTCGTCGCCGGGTGCTGGTGATCCAGGCCAGCAGGCCGCCGGGTCGGGATCATTCGCCGCCGGCGGCTACCTACCGTTGCGGGAGAAATGTTGCAGGTCAACCGGACTGGACCAGCTGCCTCCCCAGGTCCACCCGATGGCGGTAAAGGCCCGCACCACCAAATCGTCCGGGTGGATCACCCCAGGAGCGTCGGGCCGACCCGCGAACGCCGCACCGGCGGTTGGCAGTACCGCGCCGCCGGACTCCTGCGGGTTCTCCCGCGGATTGATGTCGACGGCGTCGCCGTAGGAGTGCTCCGACCAGCTGCTGCCGCCGGTGATACGACGGCAGTTGAAGGCCGACGTGTTGTCGGCGCCCATCGACGCGTCGTCGCTGCCGTTGAAATCGCTCACCGGCCGCATCGATCGGATCGGAAATCCCTGGTCGTACAGGGTCCGGAAGACCGTCAGCACCTGGGTAGCCACCTCGGCAGACACCACCAGCTCGCCGGTCTGCCGCCGACCGTCGAAGCCGTGATAGCTCAGCCGCAGATACCGCAGGTCCGACAACGGAACGGGGCAGGCGGTCCGGTAGGTGGACCGCATCCGAGCGGCCAGCGCCGCGTCGATCGGGCTGATCGAGCCTTGAAATGCTGCCGGAACCTGTTGCGACGCTAACGATGCGGTTGCCGTCGCAGGCGTCGATGCCGACCTGCTGACGGTGCCCGGTGACGTTCGGCCGCGGGGCGTTGTGCTGCTGGACGCGCGGGAGACCGGTCCGGTGCTGCTGGTCACTCTGGTGCCTGGCCAACTGCTGCTGGACGCGCTGGTGCTCGGCGACTTGCTGCTGGATACGCCGGTGCTCGGCCAGATGGTGCTCGGCGAGATGATGCTCGGTGCGCCGGTGGTGATCCCACTGGCTGCGGTGGTCCGGCGCGGCACCGATGAGGTCGTCGAACCGGCTGGCGCCGGGGCACCGCACCCGCCGACCACCAGCGCGACAGCCATCGCGACGGCCAGCAGTGGGGTGGCCATCGCCCGCGCCGACATCATGCCCACCAACGCTAGCCCGTCGGTCCACCGGAGCCGATCCTGAAAATGGGACGCCAGTGGGGCCGTTCGGCCGGCAGCAGCCGATTCTGGGATGAAGCACTGATCTAACGCAATGCTGGAGCCACCAATTCAGCGATCTGCACGGCATTGAGCGCCGCACCCTTGCGCAGGTTGTCGTTCGAGACGAACAGCACCAGTCCGCGACCGGCTGGCACGCTCTGGTCGATCCTGATCCGGCCGACGTAGGACGGGTCGGCGCCGGCCGCGGCCAGCGGGGTCGGCACATCGGCGAGCGCGACACCGGCGGCCGCCCGCAACAGTTCGGTGGCCCGCTGCACCGACAGTGGCCGGGCGAACTCGGCGTGGAGGGCCAGCGAGTGCCCGGTGAACACCGGCACCCGCACGCAGGTACCGGCCACCGCGAGCTCCGGAATGTCAAGGATCTTCCGGGACTCGTTGCGCAGCTTCTGTTCTTCGTCCGTCTCCCCGGACCCGTCGTCGACCAGTGCACCGGCCAGCGGGATCACGTTGAAGGCTATCGGCGCCGCGTACTTCTTCGGCGCCGGCATCGACACCGACGACCCGTCGTGGGCCAGTTTCGGCGCATCCGTACCGACGGCCTGCACCTGCCCGTCCAGCTCCTGGACGCCAGCCAATCCGGATCCCGACACCGCCTGGTAGGTCGCGACCACCAGCCGCTCCAGTCCGGCCTCGTCGTGCAGCGGCTTCAACACCGGCATGGCGGCCATCGTCGTGCAGTTCGGGTTGGCAATGATCGCGCCCTTACCGGACGCCCGGCCAGCAGCAACCGCGTCCAGCGCGGCCTGCGGGTTGACCTCCGAAACCACCAGCGGCACAGCGGGATCCATTCGGAACGCGGACGAATTGTCGATCACCACAGCACCGGCGTCGGCGAACCGCTGCGCCTGGGCCCTGGAGGTGGCGGCGCCTGCCGAGAACAGCGCGATGTCCAGACCGTCGACGGCCGCGGTCGCTGCGTCTTCGACGACGACGGAACCGTCTGCCCACGGCAG
Organism: Actinomycetota bacterium; assembly: GCA_030853385.1. Classification (GTDB taxonomy): domain Bacteria; phylum Actinomycetota; class Actinomycetes; order Mycobacteriales; family Nakamurellaceae; genus Nakamurella. The sequence continues at coordinate 16,519 of JALYVF010000058.1, forward strand.
CGAGGTTCCCGCCGACCGTGATGAGGCGAAGAATCGGATCGAGGCGATGGGGAAGGTCCTGGCAGCAAGCACTTCTCGCATCTTGGCACCGACCTGGCCGGTCGCCCCGACCACCGCGATGTTCAGGCCGTTCGCCCGTATGGGGCTGTCCGCCATGGCTATCGCCCCGTTCCGGCGTAGACAACTGCCGGTTCATCCGTGCCGAGGTCGAACGCGTCGTGTAGCGCCTTGACGGCGGTGTCCAGCTCGACATCGCGCACCAGCACAGAGATCCTGATCTCGGAGGTGGAGATGATGTCGATATTCACTCCGGCCGCCGCCAGCGCCTCGCAGAAGGTCGCCGTCACCCCTGGATGGGAGCGCATACCGGCGCCGATCAGCGAGACCTTGCCGACGTGGTCGTTGTAAATCACCTGGTCGAACTGGATCTCGGTCTTGCGGGACTCAAGCGCCGCAACGGCTTTCGGTCCGTCCGCCTTCGGAACGGTGAAGGTGATATCGGTGCGGCCGTCGGTGCCGGCGGAGATGTTCTGCACCACCATGTCGATGTCGATCTCGGAATCGGCGATCACGCGGAACACCTTCGCCGCCACACCAGGATGGTCGGGCACCTTGCTGACGGTCACCTTCGCTTCGCTGCGATCGTGCGCGACGCCGGTGATCATTGCCTGTTCCATGGGAATCTCCTCAATGCTGCCGGTGACTATGGTGCCGGTGCTGTCCGAGTACGACGAGCGCACGTGCACCGGGACGCCGTACCGACGGGCGTATTCGACGCACCGCAGCATCAGCACTTTGGCACCGGATGCCGCCATCTCAAGCATCTCTTCGTAGCTGATGGTGTCGAGCTTGGCGGCGTTCGGGACGATGCGCGGGTCGGCGGTGAACACCCCGTCGACGTCGGTGTAGATCTCGCAAACGTCAGCCTGCAGTGCGGCGGCCAGCGCCACCGCGGTGGTATCGCTACCGCCCCTGCCGAGCGAGGTGATGTCCTTGGTGTCCTGGCTGACGCCCTGGAAGCCGGCGACTAGGGCGATAGCGCCGGAATCCAGCGCAGCCTGGATCCGACCAGGAGTGACATCGATGATCCTCGCCTTGCCGTGCGCCGAGTCGGTGATGACGCCGGCCTGCGATCCGGTGAACGAGCGAGCCTCTGCGCCCAGCGTGGTGATGGCCATGGCGACCAGCGCATTAGAGATGCGTTCGCCGGAGGTCAGCAGCATGTCGAGTTCACGGGCAGGCGGAACTGGCGCCACCCGCTTCGCCAGCTCAAGCAGATCGTCGGTGGTGTCGCCCATCGCAGACACCACCACCACCACGTCATTGCCGGCTTTGCGGGTGGCCACGATGCGCTCGGCGACCCTTTTGATCCGCTCTGCGGTGGCGACGGACGAGCCGCCGTACTTCTGGACGACGAGGCTCACGGGTTCTGTTGCGCCCTTCTCCAGCAATGCGGACGGAGACCTCAGACTACCGGGGCCGCCGCCGTCGCCCTCGCCCGGAGTGCCCGCCTCCCCAACGGATCGCCGGCGGTTGCCGGGTCTGGGCAAAACAACAGCAACGGCCCCGGGATAGATCGCACCGGGGCCGCTGCCGACGGATTCTTTACAGGTTCGGTACCACCTGGGTCTTGTACAGGTTCTCCAGAGTGGCCTTGAGCTTGGTCATGGCGTCCTGCACCGGAGCCTGCTGGGTGAGGAAAGTCGCGCACGACTTGGCCATCTCCTGATCAGCGCCTGGGATGAAGACCCGAGCGTTGTCCTGCACCCTGGTGGTCGCCAGCTGGTCGATGGCGATCTTGGTGAGCGGGTTGGCCTTCTCCAACGCCGAGGCATCCGCGTCGGTTCGCACCGGCATGTAACCGGTTGCGGCAGCGAACTTAACGGTGTTCTCCGCGTTCGTCAGGAACTTCAGGAACATTGCCGCCGCAAGCTGGTTCTCCTTCGGTATCCCGATCGGGATACCGAGACCGGCGCCACCGGTCGGACAGACCTTGGTGCTCGCCACCGGACCACCCGGCAGGAATCCGACACCGACGTCGAACTTTGCTGCCTTCTGCACACCCACGAGGCTGCCGGTCGACCCGACCGTGGCACTCACCGCACCGGCGGCCAGGTCGTCGGTCGCCGACTTGCTGGAGACGCCCGCCCACTTGTCCTTGTAGACGGAATCCTGCAGGAACTGCAGCGCGGCCACCGACTCCTTGGAATCGCAGGTGATGTCGAATGTTCCCTCCTTCGACCAGCCACCGCCCCAACCCCAGAGGTTGTTCTGAAACGCCCAGCCTGCGTAGTCGGCCAGGGCCGGCAGCTGATAGGCGTGCTGCGCACCAGTGCTGGCCGCCTTCAACTTCGGTGCCCACTCGGCGAACTCCGCCCAGGTCTTCGGCGCGCGATCCTCCAGGCCGGCCTTCTTCCAGTGCGTCTTGTTGTAGTAGAACAACGGCGTCGACCTGGCATACGGGATGGCCCACTGGGCACCCTTGTACTGATAGTCCTTGAGCAGCCCCTCGCGATACTTGGTGGGGTCGATGCCGGTCGCCTTCATCACCGAATCCATCGCCACGATCGACTTGGCCATGTAGTACCTGAACCACCAGACGTCGGAGAAGATCACCAGGTCGGGCAGTCCCTTCTTAGCGGCCTGCGCCGTCTGGAACTTGGTGGCCACGTCCTCGTAGGTGGCCCCCGCCGTCACCATCTTCACCGTGATGCCGGCGCCGGAGGCGTTGAAGGCCTTGATGATCGCCGCCTCGACGTCCTGCGAACCGCCGGGATGGCTGGTCCAGAAGGTGATGTTCGCTGCCGGCTTCACCCCGGTGTAGTCGACCGCCGGGGCACCGGCGGTGCCGGAGCCGGACGCTGCGGCGCCGGGCGGGGCAGTAGAAGGTCCGCCGCAGGCGGCCAGCGCCATCGCGCCCGCGCCGAGGCCGGCGATTCCGAAGAAGCGCCTCCTGTCGATCTGCTTGATTCCGAGGGCAGCCAACGGGTCGGGCAGGTTGAGCGTCATACCAGTTCCTTTCGTCGAGACGATTTTCTGTTGGGTCTTCCAACGGATCGTGCGGTGGGTCCGTGAGCGGCCGCGGTCATTTCACGGCGCCCTGGGTGAGGCCGGCGACGATAAACCGTTGCAGCGCAGCGAAAACGATGAGCACCGGCAGGATCACCATCACAGCCCCGGCCATCAGCACCGGGTAGGCGCTGGAGTCGCCCTCGTTGTTCTGCAGCAGGGTGAGCCCGACTGGCAACGTCATCCGCGACGTGTCGGTGGTGATCACCAGTGGCCAGATGTAGTCGTTCCATTCGTTGACGATCGTCACCAGCGCGACGGTGGCGATCGTCGGCATCGAGATCGGCACGATCACCCGCACCATCCGTTTGAGATGGCCGGCGCCGTCGATCTCGGCAGCTTCGACGATCTCCTTCGGCAACGACATGAAGTGTTGCCGCAGCAGGAAGGTGCCGAATGCGGTGCCAAGTCCCGGCAAGATGATGCCCCAGTAGGTGTTCACCCCACCGAGGTTGGCGATCAGGATGTAGTTGGGAACCAGCGCCACCTGCGGCGGCACCATCAAGGCCACCAGGATTCCCATGAAGATGACCCGCTTGAACGGGAAGCGGACGAATACCAGGGCATAGGCGGTGGTGATGGCCAGCGTCACCTTGATCACCGAGGCGACTGTGGTGACGATGGCGGAGTTCAGGAACAGCTGTCCGACGTTGACCTCGGAGGCAGCCCGCTTGTACGCGTCCAGGTTCGGGTGGGCCGGGAGCAGCACGATGTTCTGGGTGACGACCTCGCTGGGTGCCTTCAATGAGCCGATCAACATCCAGATCAGCGGCAGCGCGATGATCAGCGTGGCCAGGATCAGCGGCAGATAGCCGCCGAGCAAAGTTCCCACGATGTTCGCCCTGGACAGCGGCCCGGCCGCCCGGTTCCGCGATGGCTTTGCGGGCTGCATCGGGTAGTCGCCGAGGTCCGCTGGGTCGGAGATCACGGTGCTCATGCGTAATGCACCTTCCGCTCCAGGATCGACAACTGCCCGATCGTCATCAAGATCAAGATGGCGAACAGGATCGTCGCGACGGTCGCCGAGTAGCCCGCCCTGTTGTACCCGCCGAAGGCTTGCAGGTAGGCGTCGTACATCAGCGTGGTGGTGCCGTTGCCGAGCGGCGTCATGATCTTGATCAGATCGAACGCCTGCAGCGAGTTCAGAATGGTGGTTAGCAGTAGGAAGAATGTCGTCGGCGACAACAGCGGGAGCACGACGGAACGGAACGATCGGACGCTGCTCGCCCCATCGATCGACGCGGCCTCCAGCAAGTCCTTCGGCACTGCCTGCATGGCGGCCAGGTAGATCACCGCGCAGTAGCCGGTGTTCTTCCAGACATACACGATGATGATCATCACCAACGACAGGTGCGGGTCGGTGAACCATTGCGGGCTACTGGATCCCACCACGCGGAGCAGCGAACCGAGCACACCGACGGTCGGGTCGAAGATGAACACCCAGACCAGCCCGACGCCGACACCGGACAACACGAAGGGGGCGAAAATCGTTGCGCGGGCTAGGGTTCGGCCGAACAACTTGCGGTTCAGCACGGTCGCCAGCAGCAGCCCGAGGATCATCGCGCCGCCGACGGTGGCGACCGTGAAGATCAGCGTCGTCCACAGCACCTGAACCGATGCCGGGTCGCTGAAGAACTCGCGGTAGTTGCCAAGACCGATCGGCGTCGCATATTGGCTGCCGAGGGTCCAGTTCAGCGTCGAGTAGTACACGTTGGTGATCAGCGGGCGGTAGATGAACGCCAGGATCAGCAGGATGTTCGGCAGCGCCAACAATACGAAGATCGGGAAGTCCCGCCGGTCGCGGTAGGTAAGTCTCCGACGTGACTTTTTCGCCGGAGGCTTGTCAGATCGATCTGAACCTTGGCGGTCGGTAACCGTTACCGTCACAGGCGTCCTCCTTGCTCGGTCCGGCACGTCGGTGTGGTCGGTCCACGACCGGATATTCAGACGCCAGGCACACCCGCTTGCTCGGCCAGCGCTGACGGTGCTAGGCCCAGGTGTCCGTTCGGCGACTTATTGGTGACCGGTCGGGAAACACTGTAGGCATATGAACGCTAGGGAAACAGCGTCTGAACACAACGCGGCTGGTCACGATTCAGTCACCGACCCCGGCTGCCGCTGGCCGACGCTCCGGTAGTACAGTCGGCTTCGTGGTGCGCACAGGTTTCGGCCTGCTTCTTAGCCGCCGCGACGGAGCCTGACCAGACCGGCTCTTCCGTCGCGGGGCTCAGGCTTGCCGGTTGATGATCAATCCAGATTCCATCCGGACAGGACTCCCATGACCACCGTGCAAGAACCAACCCAGACCCCGGCAGCCGACCAGCTGTCGACGCCGGCCGGCGACATTCCCACCGACCAACCAGCGTGGAACCGGCAGCGACCCAGCCAGATGCGCTATGGCCGCTACCAGCCATTTTCCCCCGTCGACCTACCGGACCGGACCTGGCCCGAGAGGGTCATCAGCAAGGCACCGCTGTGGTGCGCCGTCGACCTGCGCGACGGCAATCAGGCCCTCATCGACCCGATGTCGCCCGCCCGCAAGCGGCGAATGTTCGACCTGCTGGTCGCCATGGGCTACAAGGAGATCGAGGTCGGCTTCCCGGCAGCCAGCCAGACCGACTTCGACTTCGTCCGCGAGATCATCGAGCAAGACCTGATTCCGGACGACGTCCGCATCCAGGTGCTGACCCAGGCGCGGCCCGAGCTGATCGCCCGCACCTACGAAGCTGTCGAGGGCGCGCACTCGGCGGTCGTCCATCTGTACAACTCCACCTCGACGCTGCAGCGCCGGGTGGTCTTCGGTCTGGACAGGGCCGGCATCACCAGCATTGCCACCGGCGGAGCTGAGGAAGTACTGCGGTGGGCGGACAAGTATCCGGCCACCGATTGGCGGTTCGAGTACTCCCCCGAGTCCTACACCGGTACCGAACTCGAATACGCCGTCGAGGTGTGCAACTCGGTGTCGGCGCTGTGGCAGCCCACCCCAGACCGGCCGATGATCGTCAACCTGCCGGCCACCGTCGAGATGGCGACGCCGAACGTGTACGCGGACTCCATCGAATGGATGCACCGCAATCTGGACCGCCGTTCCGCGCTCATCCTCTCGCTGCACCCGCATAACGACCGCGGTACCGGTGTGGCCGCCGCCGAACTCGGGTACCTGGCCGGCGCGGATCGAATCGAGGGCTGTCTGTTCGGCAACGGCGAGCGCACCGGCAACGTCTGCCTGGTGACGTTGGGGCTCAACATGTTCAGCCAGGGAGTGGACCCCGAGATCGACTTCTCCGATATCGACGAGATCCGTCGGACCGTCGAATACTGCAACCAGCTGGCGGTGCCGGAGCGACATCCGTACGGCGGAGACCTGGTGTTCACCGCCTTCTCCGGTTCGCATCAGGACGCCATCAACAAGGGCTTCAACCACTTGCGCACGGACGCGGCAACGGCCGGTGTTCCGGTGGACGAATTCACTTGGCAGGTCCCGTATCTGCCGGTCGACCCGAAAGACATCGGCCGCAGCTACGAAGCGGTGATCAGGGTCAACTCGCAGTCCGGGAAGGGCGGCGTCGCCTACATCATGAAGACCGAGCACGGCCTCGACCTGCCGCGCCGGCTGCAGATCGAGTTCTCGAAGGTGGTGCAGGGCTTCACCGATTCGTCAGGCGGCGAGGTGACGCCGGCGGCGATGTACGACTACTTCGACGCCGAGTACCTGCAGCGCACCTCGCCTATCTCGCTGGTGCGGGCCAAGGTGGAGAGCCCGGACGACGAAGTGCACGACATCGTGACGGCCAGAGTAATGATCGATGGTGTCGAGCAAACACTGACCGGCCGTGGTAACGGTCCGGTCGCCGCCTTCTGTGATGCGTTGTCCGGCAGTGGTTCCGACACCGGGTATGACGTCCGCGTGCTCGACTACGTTGAGCACGCGCTCTCCGCCGGCGGTGACGCACGAGCCGCCGCCTACCTGGAATGCGCGATCGACGGAGTGGTGCTCTGGGGCGTCGGCGTCGACTCCTCGATCACCACAGCATCGCTGAAAGCGGTGGTGTCGGCGGTGAATCGGGCGGTCGCGAATGCTGGTGATGAGGAACCCGACCAGCGCTGAGTTCGATCGCCGGCTCGCGTACCTGGGACTGCGTGGGGCGGCGGCGGGTGAGGGTTGGATCGACGGCCTACCATCTGCCC
>JALYVF010000073.1 GCA_030853385.1 Actinomycetota bacterium
GCTCGGCTATGCAGCGCCGCTGGCGGCGGACGTGACGGCCGCCGCCGGCGACCGGACGACAGCGGTGATCGGAGTGATCTGCGCGCTGCTGATGCTGGCCGGCGGGCTGTTCCTCGAGCGGTGTTGCCGAACCCCCGACCAGCCCGATGCCGACAACCACCGACCGGGCAGCGCTACGGAATGACGCACGGGGCGTCCCCGGTAGTCTTCCCACCATGACTTCGACCGCGTCCACTCGTCGGCGCGGATCGACCCCGTTGTCCCTGAAGGTACTGCTGATCGCCGGATTCGTGCTCGGAGCAGCCGCAACGGTGCTGGTCGTCGTCTTTTCCGATCAGCTGCGCTGGCTGCGGATCGGGGTGCTGTTGGCCCTGTGGGCCGCGCTCTGTGCCGCGTTCGCGGTGGCCCGCTCGCGGCGCGAGGCGCAGAGCGTCGCTGCCAGGGAAGCGGAGATCACCCGCACCTACCAGTTGGAGCTGCACCGCGAGGTGTCTGCCCGCCGTGAGTACGAATCCGCGTTCACCGATCAGGTCCGTACCGAGGCGGAAAGCAAGCACGCCGACGAGCTCGCCGCGGTGCGAGCCCAGCTCGAGCGGCTGACCGCTGCCCTGTCGAATCTGCTCGATGGTGACGTACTGGTGGAGCGGCTGACGCTGTCGGCCGAATCCACCCGGCTGCGCGGGTTGACGGAGGCTGGTCGCAATCGGTTGGCCGGCCTCAGCCACCCCGAGCTGGGCCGACAGCTCTCCGAGGACGACGACGCCCTCGATGCCGAGTTGGTCGAGGACGAGCTACCGGACACCGCCGAACTCGAAGGCATGACCGGCGCCGCTGTCGATTCCGACTCGGCCCCCGCTGTCGATTCCGACCCCGCTTCCACTGTCGAGGTGGACGAGGCCGACGACTCCGGTGAAGCGGACGACGCGATCGAACCCGCGGCCTCCACCGCCCCGGGTTCGGGCCTGTCCCGTGCTGCACCCTCCGCACCGGCGCCGAGCGCTGCCGGTGTGATGACGGCCGCTGCCGGTACCGGGCCGTCGCCGACAGTCGGTACCAGGCGGGCGGCGACTGCCGGTACCGCCGTCCTGGACAGGGCCGAGAACGCGACCACTGCGCGGCCGGTGCTGCCCAGCCAGCTGAGCGCCGCGCCGCGGCCGGATGCACCTTCGACGGGCTGGACCCGGCGGCACCGCAGGGACGTCGTCCAGGCCGCCGCCGCTGAAGCTGCCGCAGCCCGGGAAGCCGCTGCCCGTGAGACCGCTGCGGTCGGCGCAGACAATGAAGCCAGAAAATCACCGGCCGAGCCGCCGTCCGCAGTGCAGACGACGCCGGCCGAGTCGCCGGCCGCAGAGCCGATGGCACCGGCCGGACGCGGCGGCCACGAGCTGGATCCGAACGCGGACGACGACGCCGGCAGCGCGCGCATCTCGGTCGCTCAACTGTTGGCGGCGCTCGGTTCGAACGCTGAGCCGTCGCACGGCCGGCGCCGGGCCGCGGACTGAGCGGCGATCAGCCGTCCGCAGTGAGCAGGCGCGTCACGTCGAGCAGCCGTGCAGACATCCGGGCTGTTCCAGCTGCTGCTGAGCCGGTCGCAGCGAGTAATAGCTGAACAGGAAGTCCTCGTCATCGCCGCTGCGCCACCCACACCTGGCAGGTCTCGGCGAGTTCGAGCGGGCCGTCCCAGCCGGCGATCAACTTCTCGACACCGTGGTGCAGTGCCGTTCTGTTCTCCGGGTCGGCGGCGATCACATAGGACAGGGTGTCCAGCAGACCGTGGAGTTGCTCGGGCGTCATCGCGCGTTGCCACCGCACCGACTGCACCACCGGATCGGTGAACTCTTCTCGATCGGTGAACGGTGGAGTGGGCTGCTGATCGGATCTGCCCGTCGCGCCGCCCACCGGCCGAACGGTTCGATCCTTCTCGCGCTGGAAGGCAGCGGTGAACAGGTGGTCGACGTCATCGACGTTCCACAGTGCCGCCAACCGGCCGGCCGGCCGCAGCACCCTGGCCATTTCCGGAAGTGCCCGGTCCAGATCGAACCAGTGCATGGCCTGGCCGACCGTGATCACCTCCACCGACGCGTCGGGTAGTGGAATATGCTCGGCGCTACCGGCGATGGCGGTGGCCTGCGGGACTGCGGTCCGCAGCGCAGACAACATCGCGGCATCCGGTTCCACCGCGATCACCTCCGCAGCATTCTCGACCAGAGCGGCCGTCAGCTTGCCGGTACCGGCGCCGAGGTCGAGGACCGTCACCCTGTCGGTGTCGCCCACCGCGAACCGGATGGCTTCCTGCGGGTAGCCGGGTCGGTACCGCTGGTAGCCGGCAGCCGCGATGCCGAACGAGCGCGCACGTTGCGCGCGGCCGGCGGGATCGACGACTCGCCCGGCGGCACTGGACACTGCGGAAGATCTGTCAACCGTCACCGCTCCATTGTCCCGCGGCACCCAAACTCGGTGGCCGGCAGGCTGTTCCGGCGCCAACCGCAAACTGTGACGGGCGTGATGACAGTTGAGTTCTGTGCACCAAGTGACGAATGAACACCGTCGATGAGTACGGATTACTCATCTGGCGGGTGAGATTTGGCCTCGTCTGGGGGAACGCCCCGCGCAGCCGGCGCATCTGAGGTTCAATGAATCCAGAACCCGCAGGGACAACCGCGAACGGACGGGCTGCAACAATGCAGTTGAGGACGACGATGGGCCGCCGAGTTCGGCGGAGCTTCGGGCGCCCTGGGGCGGTCGCTGCTGGCATGATGCTCTCGCTAGCGCTTGCCGCGACGCCGTTGGCGGCGGCCGCGGAACTCGCACCTGACCCATCTTCGACGACTATCTCTACTGCGCCGTCGTCTGACACCTCGAATTGCTGGAGCGCCAACTCCGCCTATGCCGCCGCCGATCCGTTCGTCTTTGCCGGAATTCGGCTCACTGCGGCACAGATCGCCACCGCCCAAACCATTGCCGACGTCGCCACTGCCCGTCATCTGACGCCGCGATCCGTCCGGATCGCGATCGGCTACGCCATGCAGACGACAAGGCTCAACCCCGGATATCGCAACGGTGCCGCTGTCGGGCTGTTCGGTGCGACCTCCGCCGGAACTGACCGTGCAGATTCAACCCTGGTCGCCGAACGGACCGATCCGGAAGCGGCCGCCCGGCTGTTCTTCGAGCAGCTGACCGTGCGCGATCCCGGCTACCAGGCCGACACTCGAACAGATGCGCAGATTGCCGCTCTGATCGGCGGCGCGAAACTCCCGGCCGGGGTCACCAAATACACAGCCTTCTCCACGGCGCTGGCCGCACGAGTCGCCGCTATCGGTGACGCCCAGACGGCGTCATCGGGGACCTTCTCCAGGACCGCCAAGCCAGCGAAGTCGGCTGCCGAGCGCATCGCCGACCTGACCCAGCGCATGGTGGTCGCCGACAACTCGCGATCGAAGCCGGCAGCGGCGACGACTCTCGCTGCCGACTTGTTGCAGATCCTGGTGCCTGGCGGGCTCACCCCCGCTCGCGCCGCCGCTGTCAATCCGACACCGGCCACCGCCGCCGACAAGCCGACCCGGGAGGCCCGCCGGCCCGATGCTCCAGCAGTGATCGAGAACTTCACCGCCGGGTTCCGGCTAGGCGGAATGCAGGCGCTCGGACTGCGGCCGGCGACCTCATCGAGTGCAGTGCCGACAACGGCGTCCGGTACCGGCACGGCTACCTCCGGCACGGCACCATCGGCCACCGTGACAGCTACCTCTCGCCCAGCTACCTCTGCTACCTCTGGCCCTGCTACCTCGAGCGCTGCGGTGACGACTTCGGCACCGGCTACCAGCGGCTCGGTGCCGACCACGAGGGGATCGGTGGGGACCACCGTCACAGAGACGGGCTCCACCAGCACCTCGCCGACGCCGGTGACCTCGACCGGTCCCACCACCTCCGCCATCCAGACGCCGACCATTACCACGCGGGGTGGCATGACCACGCCGCCGCCGACGACCACGACGAGCGGGTCAACGACCTCGACAGCCGCGCCGACCGCTACGACCACGCCGAGCACGACAACAACGAAGACGACGGCGCCGGTCACCACGACACCGACGACCGCGCCGACGACCACGACGGCGCTGACCACCAGCGCACCGCCTCCGCCGACCGTGACCACGCCGACCACCACGACCGCGGCGAGCACAACCACAACGAAGACGACAGCACTGACGACGCCTGCACCATCCACCTCCGCAGTGCCGAAGACGACGGCACCCGAGACCACGGTGCCTAAGACGACGGTGCCCAGGACCACGGTGCCCAGGACCACGGTGCCTAGGACCACGGTGCCTAGGACGACGGTGCCTAGGACGACGGTGCCTAAGACCACCGCACTCAAGTCCACGGCACCGGATATGACGGCACCGAAGACGACGGCACCCAAGTCCACGGCACCGAAGACGACGGCACCCAAGACGACGACACCGAAGACGACCGCACCGAAGCCGGCCAGCAAGCCCACCGTGGCTCCGCCCAGCGACGACCCGTCCAATCCGGACCCTGCGCAGCCTGCCCCGTCTTTCCCGAAGGATCAGCCGACCACGCCCGACCCTGTCGACCCGAATAGCAAAGCGGTCCCGCAGGGCACCAAGTCGACCAGCCCCGCCAGCAATTGCCTGCCGGTCGGTGGCTCGCCGAGCCAGTTCGATCCCGGCAGCATCATTTCCGACCAGGTCTTTTACAACACCGATTCGATGACGCCGGCCGAGATCGGCTCGTTCATCGGCCGGCTGGGCGCCGACTGCACTGATCAATGGTGTCTGAAGAACCTGACCGTCACCGTGCCGGACTATCCGCAGAACCGCTATTGCGCCGCCTACACCGGCGGCGTGCAGACGGCTGCGGTTGCCATTGCCGGAATTTCCAAGGCGTGCGGCATCAACCCGCAGGTCATGTTGGTAACGCTGCAAAAGGAATCGGGGCTGCTGACCCGAACGGATGTCAGCAAGACCAGCTGGGACGCCGCTTGGGGTTGGTTCTGCCCGGATACCGGGCCGGGTGGATCTGCCAACTGCGATTCGGCCCATGGCGGATTTCTGAATCAGCTGTACGGCATGGCGCAGCAGTGGACGCGTTACCGCCTCGATCCGGAAAAGTACAACTACCACGCCGGTCAGGTCGCGAACGTTGCATGGAACGTGGCCGAGAGCGGCTGCGGTTCGAGTCCGGTATTCATCCGCAATACCGCAACAGCCTCGCTGTACGACTACACGCCGTACCAGCCCAATGCGGCGTCACTGGCCGCCTATCCAGCTGCCGGCGACAAATGCTCGTCGTATGGCAACAGGAACTTCTTCGTTCTGTTCGGCCAGTATTTCGGCGGCTCGGGTGCAGGAGCGCCGCCGGCTGTCAACGTCAGTGGAACGACCGTGAGCATCCCGACAGGGCCGGATGTTGACCCAACGGTCGCCGGTCAGCAGATCGTCGCCCCCGATGCAGCCGTGGCCCGCGGTTTGGCTGCCGGGCTCGGGGCAGTGGGTCTGCCGTATGTCTGGGGCGGCGGCACGGACGGTGGTGGCCCCGACCAGGGGTGCGCTCGGGCCGGTGGCGCCAGCAATTCATGCCAGGGAATCGTCGGATTCGATTGCTCGGGTCTGACCGGCTTTGTGATGAGTCAAGCTGGATTTGCCACCGGAACCGACTCGGCAAGCCAGCGGGCAGGCGGCGAGCGAATCCCTTGGGACAAGGCACTTCCTGGTGACATCATTGGCTACCCGGGGCATGTGGCGATCTATCTCGGGCTGATCAACGGCGCGCCCTACTTGTTGGAGGCGCCCGGCGTCGGCCACCAGGTCCAGGTGCGCACCGTCCATACCAACAACATTGATCCGGTCGTGCACCGTTACTGGCGCTGATGGTGGGCGGTGGGAATCGGCAATGTGTACCGGCCACCCGTGCCGGGTGACGAATTGCGGTTCTGGGAAACGAGTGCAGGTGGCCCTACCGGGTATGGGCGCCATTAGCAGAGCTCGGTGACTCTGCTCGCAGTGTTCAGAGCTAGTGCGGTGTGCTTGTAGTGAGTTTCTCCTGTGGTTGACCTATAGTGTGCTGCGCGCGTACATTCCGATTGCGCATCTGCACTATTGACAACTGGAGGTTGTCCCGTGGCCACTCAGACCACCACCACCCTGGTCGATGACATCGACGGATCAGATGCTGTCGAGACGGTTGAATTCGCTCTCGATGGCGCGTCCTACGAGATTGATCTCAATGAGAAGAACGCCAAGAAGTTGCGGGATGTTGTCGCCAACTACGTAGCACATGCCCGGCATGTCTCCGCACGCGGGGCAGCAGGCGGTCGTCGCGGTAGCAAGGCCGCATCGGTCCGCAACAGCCGCGAGCAGCTGCAGGCCATCAGGGACTGGGCTCGCCGCAGTGGCTACGAGGTCTCCGATCGGGGCCGGATCGCCGGCGTGATCGTTGACGAATTCAACGCCGCACACTGATCCACTCCCTTGACCGAAGGCCCCGCCCGGATCGCCCGGTGCGGGGCCTTCGTCATCTGTCCGTCTTGCTGCGTCTCGTTCCTCCCGCACCTGTTCGCCCACGGCATACCTGCTGGCGGAACGGACAATGCTCCGGGAGCGTTGAAAGCGGATGTCACCAGATGACTCATTTAGCCGCACCACGGTCACCGGTTGACTCAGCTAGCCGCACTACAGTGGGGCATCGGCGAGAAGGAGTGCACATGTTTGAACGGTTCACCGACCGGGCCCGCCGGGTGGTCGTCCTGGCGCAAGAAGAAGCCCGGATGCTCAACCACAACTACATCGGGACCGAGCACATTCTGCTCGGCCTGATCCACGAGGGCGAAGGGGTCGCCGCCAAGGCACTCGAATCGCTCGGTATCGCGCTGGAAGGCGTGCGCGCACAGGTCGAGGAAATCATCGGCCAGGGTGCCCAGGCGCCGTCCGGCCATATCCCGTTCACTCCGCGCGCCAAGAAGGTGCTGGAGCTCAGCCTGCGTGAGGCGCTGCAGCTCGGCCACAACTACATCGGGACCGAGCACATCCTGCTCGGCCTGATCCGCGAGGGCGAGGGCGTTGCCGCCCAGGTCCTCGTCAAGCTCGGCGCCGATCTGAACAGGGTGCGTCAGCAGGTGCTGCAGCTGTTGTCCGGCTACCAGGGCAAGGAAACCGCGGCCGCCGAGGGCGGCAGGTCGGAGGGCACGCCGTCCACCTCGCTGGTCCTGGACCAGTTCGGCCGCAACATGACGCAGTTGGCCCGCGAGGGCAAGCTCGATCCGGTGATCGGCCGGGAGAAGGAGATCGAGCGGGTCATGCAGGTGCTGTCCCGCCGCACCAAGAACAACCCGGTGCTGATCGGCGAGCCGGGCGTCGGCAAGACGGCCGTCGTCGAAGGACTCGCCCAGGCGATCATCCGCGGCGACGTGCCGCAGACGCTCAAGGACAAGCATCTCTACACCCTCGACCTCGGCTCGCTGGTGGCCGGCAGCCGCTACCGCGGCGATTTCGAGGAGCGGCTGAAGAAGGTTCTCAAGGAGATCCGCACCCGCGGCGACATCATCCTGTTCATCGACGAGATCCACACCCTGGTCGGGGCCGGTGCCGCAGAGGGCGCCATCGACGCCGCCAGCATTCTCAAGCCGATGCTGGCCCGTGGTGAGCTGCAGACCATCGGTGCCACCACCCTGGACGAGTACCGCAAGTACGTGGAGAAGGACGCCGCGCTGGAGCGGCGTTTCCAGCCCATCCAGGTCGGCGAGCCGACGGTGGCACACACCATCGAGATCTTGCGTGGGTTGCGTGACGCGTACGAGACCCACCACCGGATCACCATTACCGACAGCGCGCTGGTTTCGGCGGCCACCCTGGCCGACCGGTACATCAACGACAGGTTCCTGCCGGACAAGGCGATCGACCTGATCGACGAGGCGGGCGCCAGGATGCGGATCCGTCGGATGACGGCGCCGCCGGACCTGCGTGAGTTCGACGAGAAGCTGGCCAACGTGCGGCGCGACAAGGAGTCGGCGATCGACTCGCAGGACTTCGAGAAGGCGGCATCGCTGCGCGACTCGGAGAAGCAGCTGATCAGCAAGAAGGGCGATCGGGAGAAGGCCTGGAAGGACGGCGACCTCGATGTCGTCTCCGAGGTGGACGACGAGCAGGTGGCCGAGGTGCTGGCCAACTGGACCGGCATCCCGGTCTTCAAGCTCACCGAGGAGGAGACGACTCGGCTGCTGAAGATGGAGGACGAGCTGCACAAGCGGATCATCGGGCAGAACGAGGCCGTCAAGGCGGTGTCCAAGGCGATCCGTCGCACCAGGGCCGGCCTCAAGGATCCCAAGCGGCCCAGCGGGTCGTTCATCTTTGCCGGCCCGTCCGGCGTGGGTAAGACCGAGCTGACGAAGGCGCTCGCCGAGTTCCTGTTCGGCGACGAGGATGCGCTGATCCAGGTCGACATGGGCGAGTTCCACGACCGCTACACCGCATCCCGGCTGTTCGGTGCCCCTCCCGGATACGTCGGTTACGAGGAGGGCGGCCAGCTCACCGAGAAGGTGCGCCGCAAGCCGTTCTCGGTGGTGCTGTTCGACGAGATCGAGAAGGCCCACGCCGACATCTACAACACCCTGTTGCAGGTGCTGGAGGACGGCAGGCTCACCGACGGTCAGGGCCGGACGGTGGACTTCAAGAACACCGTCATCGTCTTCACCTCCAACCTGGGTACCTCCGATATCTCGAAGGCAGTCGGGATGGGCTTCTCATCGGGACACGACGCCGAGTCGAACTACGAGCGGATGAAGTCCAAGGTCAACGACGAGCTGAAGAAGCACTTCCGCCCCGAGTTCCTGAACCGTATCGACGATGTGGTGGTCTTCCACCAGCACACCGCCGACGCGATCAAGCAGATGACCGAGCTGATGCTCACCCGCGTCGAGAAGGCGTTGCGCAACAAGGACATCGATCTGGAGGTCTCGGCGACGGCGAAGGCGCTGCTGGCCGAGCGCGGGTTCGATCCGGTGCTGGGCGCGCGGCCGTTACGCCGCACCATCCAGCGGGAGATCGAGGACTCGTTGTCGGAGAAGATCCTGTTCGACGAGATTCGGCCTGGCCAGCTGGTGAAGGTCGACGCCGACGGCTCCGGTCCGGACGCCAAGTTCAGCTTCGTCGGAGTGCCGAGGGTGGCTCCAATGGAGAAGCAGCCGGTGGGTGTAGCCATGGTCAAGGGCGACCCCGCCGCTGACGAGGGTGGCGCGACCGTGACGACGGTCTGATCGACTTCAAGCATCGGGTTCAGGGCCCGCATTCCGGTGACGGGGTGCGGGCCTTGTGCTGTCGAACTCGTGCAGGGGCCAGGGCTGCCGAACTCGCACAGTGACAGAATGGCTGAGGCGGCTCTGCGGTGGAGCCCGTCCCGGACGAGATACGCGCCGTACCCGGTCTGCGAAGACGACGCCCCTGGGAGTCGTCATGGTCCAAATCGTTCAGGTCGTCGGGTCGCTGCTGGTGCTTGCCGGGTTCGCCGCAGCGCAGCGGGGAATGCTTGACCAGAAGTCGCGGCCGTACCTGGTGCTGAACCTGATCGGCTCTGGCATCTTGGCCGTCGATGCCGTCCTCGAGCGGCAGTGGGGTTTCTTGCTGTTGGAGGGAGTGTGGGCGGTGGTGTCGGCGGTGAGTTTGGTCGGTGTGCTGCGTGGCAAGCCGTCGAGGTCGACGGCGGTGCACTGAGGATCGCGCTGGGTCGATTCCCTGCAGTTCGGGGATGGCAGCGGGATCAACATCGAAGGCAAAGCTGGTGGTGACGCATTCGAGCGGCGCAGTGCATCGCGGTGGCGTTCCGCACCCGTTGGATGAATCAGCAGTCGCCGGCAGCGATCGAACGGTTGGGCGCGAAGCAGGACGGCGTGCCCCGCAGCCACACCAGGGACGACGGACGGCATGCTGCGCGAGACCGTGGTGTTCTCGATCATCGCACCGAGTGGCCAGCCGTCCGTCTGCTCAGCCCGCAGACCGAGGAGGAGACCAGGGCATCGTGCCCAACGTGGTGTTCCCGACGGCGATCGAGGAGATCGATGGCCGGACCTTTGTGTTCTACGGATGGCGGACTCCAAGATCGGTGTCCCGAACTGTCGCGGGTGGCGGTCGGCTGAGCTGCTGCGACCGGGCGGCGACGCACGTGCACTGCAGCTGGCGAGGATCAACATCGCGCGTTCTGTGACGTGAGTGACGGAACGAGCGAATTCGATCCTCCCCAGAGGGTCCCCAGAAGGCGAAGATGATCCTCGCCAGGCAGGGGTTCAGCCGTGGCCCGGCAGCGCGAGTCGTCCGTCGCCGGCCGTTTCCAGCAGCCCGTCGACGAGCAGCGAGTCCAGACAGCGCTGCCATTGCCCAGTGTCCGGCCACCCCCGACGCAGCGCGGCCAGCTCGACCGCGCCCGGCGCCTCCCTGATCGCCGCCATGATCCGGCCGCGGACCTGACGATCGGTGCCGGCCCAGGCCTGACCGCGCCGCTGCACCGTGCTGGCCGGCCTGCCGTTGGCGGTCCAGCGGCAGGCCGACAGCACCGGGCAGTCGTCACACCGCGGCCGAACGGCGGTGCAGACCACCGCACCGAACTCCATCACCGCCACCGACAGCAGCGCGGCGGTCGGTGGATCGACCGGCAGCAGCGACTCCATCAGGCTGCGATCGGCGACGGTGGCCGGACCCGCGTCGTCGGTGCCGCGAACCAGCCTGTTCAACACCCGCCGCACGTTGGTGTCGACCACCGGCACCCTGGCGCCGAAGGCGAACGCTGCCACCGCGCGAGCGGTGTACTCACCTATTCCCGGCAACGCCAGCAACTCGTCAACCTCGGACGGCACCACCCCGCCGTGGTCGTCGGTGATGGCGGCGGCGGCGGCGTGCAAGCGCAGTGCCCGCCGCGGATAGCCCAGCCGACCCCAGACCCGGACCGCATCGCCGGCGGCGGCAGTGGCCAGCTCGGCCGGACTCGGCCAGCGGCGCATCCAGTCCAGATAGACTCCTAACACCCGTGCCACCGGTGTCTGCTGCAACATGACCTCGCTGACCAGCACCGCCCAGGCGCCGGCGGATGGATCCCGCCACGGCAGCTCCCTGCCATTGGCAGCGAAGAATTCCAACAGGTCGCCGATCGGCAACTCGCCCAGCTTTTTGCCGGGGCTCGGCGTTGCGCCGCGGATCAGCACGACTCCGAGGTTACCGTCGGGTTCGTGATGAATCCCGTCGGCCCTCTGCCTCCGAGGGTGTACTGGCTCCGTCGATCGCTGGCAGCCGGGGCTGCTGTTGTCGTGCTGATCGGCCTGGTGTGGTTCGTGGTGAGCAAGGCGGGCGGCGGCGGCAAACCTGGTAACGCGTCCCAGGCGCTCGCCGGCGCTTCGACGCCCAGCAGTGCGCCGCTGACGGGAGTGCTGGCCACTATGCCGTCGACATCGGCCGGTTCGTCCATAAGCTCGGCATCCACGACGTCTAGTGCCGCAACGCATTCCACCGTGAGTAGCACGACAGCTACCCAGAAGACGACACCGCCGGCCAGCAAGACAACGGCGCCGACCAACACCAGCCTTGCAACGACCAGCGCACCGCCGACGTCGGATCCCAGCAGCGCGTTGCAGCCGGTGGACTCGGCTCCCGCCCCAGTGCGCTCGACAACACCGCCGGCCGCCACCACACTGCCGGCCCGTACAACGAAGCCGTCGACCACCGCTCCGCAGGGCGGCGGTACCGCCACCCCTGCCGCGCACCCGGCTGCGACCAAGACGACCGCGAAGACATCCGCAACCAAGACGACAGCCCCGCCCAAGACCACCGCACCACCGGCTCCGGCGACCGATGCCCAGGGCCGGCTGCTGTGCACCGGCGCCATGCTCGGGTTGACCTCGACGGCCGGCCAGACCAGCTATCAGTCGGGTTCCCAAGCGATCCTCGGCCTGACAGTGACCAACCAGAACACCGTCGGATGCGTGGCCAACCTGTCCGGCTCACGCCAGGTGTACACCGTCTACGGCGCGCAGCACCAACGGATGTGGTCGACCGCGGATTGCTTCCCTGGCAAGGGAACCGACGTCCGGATGATGGATCCTGGCGAGAGCCTGCACTACTCGATCCGCTGGGCCGGCACCACCTCGAACCCGGGCTGCACCGCGACCCGAGTGCCGTTGCCGGCCGGCAGCTACACGGTTGTCGCGCAGCTCGGAGCCTTGACCGCGGCACCCACGAAGTTCACCGTCACCGGTTGACGCCTGCCAGATCGCTTGCGCCGCAACAGTTCTGCCGCAGGACCGACTGCTGTCAGCTGAACCGGTCGCTGATCGACGACTCGGCGAGCCTGGACAGGCCCTCGCGGACCATCCGGGCCCTGGCCTCGCCGATGCCCTCGACCTCCTGCAGATCGGCGGCGGTGGCGGCCAGCAGCACCTGCAGGCTGCCGAAATGCCCGATCAACCGCTCCAGCACCAGCGTGGGTAGCCGCTGGATGCCCGACAGCAGCCGATAGCCGCGGCTGGACACCTGGGCGTCCAGCGATTCGCCGCTGTTGCGACCCATGGTCCTGGCGATTGCCCCGATGTCGATCAAGGCAGGGCCGGTCAGCTGGTTCAGTTCAGCGTCGACGACAGCCACCTGGGCGGCGTTGTCCTCGGTCAGGTAGTCGCGGATCAGCAGCTCACCCAGCCCGTCGGTGCCGGCCAGCAGCTCGTCCAGCTGCAGGCCTAGCAGCCGGCCGTCGGTGCCTAGCTCGATCACGTTGCCGGTGAGTTCGTCGGCGATGCGGCGGACCATCAGCAGCCGCTGGACCACCGTCATGGCGTCCCGCAGGGTGGTGAAGTCTTCGATCTCCAGCGACGAAAGGGTGTGCGCCACCTCGTCCAGCCGGGCCCGGTAGCGCTGCAGCGTCGCCAATGCCTGGTTGGCCCTGCCGAGGATCGTCGCGGGATCGGATACCTCGTGCCGCAGCCCGCCCAGGTACAGGCTGATCGTCGACATCGAGTGGCTGACGGCGATCACCGGTACCTCGGTCTGGACGCCGGTCCGCTCTGCCGTCCGGTGCCTGGTCCCCGACTCGACGGTCGGGATGGTGGCGTCCGGCGTCAGCTGCACGTTGGCCCGGACGATCCGGGTGGCCTCGTGGTTCAGCACGACGGCGCCGTCCATCTTGCACAGCTCGCGGAGTCTGGTGGGGGAGAACTCGACATCGAGTCGGAACCCGCCGTCGCAGAGCTCCTCGACCGTACGGTTGTCGCCGACCACGATCAAGGCGCCGGTCCTACCACGCAGGATGCGCTCGAGACCCTCGCGCAGCGCGGTGCCCGGCGCGAGCCGTGCCAGTACCGCGCGATGGGCACTGACTGCCGATTGGTCGCTCAAGGTGCCTCGTTCCGGGCGTCACGGATGGTTGTTCCCACTCGCTCCCGTCAGTGCTGCGGGTGCCCTGGGCGCGCTACCAGTCTATGGGCAGTAACGATCACTGTCGTCGCAGTTGCGCCGCACCCTGCCCGATTCGGGCGCGTCAGCGACGCAGCCAGCGCACCACTCCATCATCGTTGCCCAGTGCCCTGAACGCTGCGCCGAGATCGGCCACCCTGTCCACCCGCAGGCCGGCCGGTGCCACCATTTCGCCGCCCGCCGGTACCACGGCGTGGGTGAAACCGAGCCGCGCTGCCTCGGCGAGCCGGCGGGACAGCGCCGGCACCGGCCTGATGTCGGCGGACAACCCGATCTCGCCGATGAACACCGACTTCGGTTGCAGCGGAATGTCTCTGACGCTCGACCAGACGGCCATCGCCAGTGCCAGGTCGGCCGCCGGTTCCGTCACCTTCGCGCCGCCGGTGGTGGTGGCGATGACTTCCTTGCCGGCCAGCGCGACCCCGGCGAATCGCTGCAGCACGGCCAGCGCGATCGTCACCCTGTTCGCGTCCAGCCCGGACACCGTTCGCCTGGCGCCACCGGCTGTCTCGGCGCCGGCCGCAACCAGAGCCTGGATCTCGACGGGCAGCGCGCGCCTGCCCTGCATGGTGAGGGTGACGGCGGTGCCGGGCACCAGCGGCCTGGCCGCGGTGATGAACACCTCGGACGGATCGGCCAGCCCCTCGATGCCGTCTGCCGTCATCCGGAAACAACCGACCTCGTCCGAGGCGCCGAAACGGTTCTTGATGCCGCGCACCAACCGCACCGATGAGTGCCGATCGCCCTCGAAATGCAGCACCACGTCGACCAGGTGCTCCAACGTCCGCGGCCCGGCGATCGAGCCGTCCTTGGTGACGTGCCCGACCAGCACGCAGGCGATACCGCGCTCCTTGGCGGTCGCCGTCAGCGCCGCCGCCACCGCGCGCACCTGGGTGACACCGCCGGCGCTGCCTTCGATCTCGGCGGCCGCGATGGTCTGCACCGAGTCGATGATCAGCAGCTGCGGCGACACCTGATCCAGCTGCCCGAGCACGGCCGACAGCTCGGTTTCGGCGGCCAGGAAGAGCTCGGGATGAACAGCGCCCATCCGCTCGGCCCGCAGCCGGACCTGCGGCGCCGACTCTTCGCCGGTGACGATCAGCACCTTGCCCTGGCCCGATGCCGCCCAGGCTTGGGCCGCCGCCAGCAGCAGCGTCGACTTGCCGACTCCTGGCTCGCCGGCCAGCAGCACAACACTGCCGGGAACGAGACCGCCGCCCAGCACCCTGTCCAGCTCGGGAACGCCGCTCGGCCTGGCGACCGCGACAGCGGGATCGATCTGCGCCATCGGCAACGCAGGAGTGCTGACCGGGCCTGCCGAGACCTTGCGGAGCACCGCCTTCGCCGACCCCGCCTCGATCAGCGTCCCCCAGGTCTGGCACTCGGGACACTGTCCAGTCCACTTGGTGGCGGTGTGGCCGCACTCCGAGCAGGCATAGGCGGGTCGAACCTTGGGTGCGGACCTGCTGGAGCCGAGCGCCGACCCTCCGCCCGAACCGAAAGCAGAGCGGGAGCCGGAGCGAGAGCCGCTGAAGGTGGTCATCGGTCGAACATACGTCCGGATGCCGACACTGCGGTTACTCTTGCCGCTTCGCGAGTGATCCGGGTGATCGTGGCGATGGCCTGTGGCAGGAGGTGGCACGCTGATGCCCGATCGCAATGATGCGCGATTCTAGGCCGGGCTGGCCATGATGGAGTATCTGGTCGAGGAGGACTTCCCTGTCTTCGACGTCGACGGCATGCCGGAGGACCCCTACACCGAAGGGGGCCTCAAGATCGCAGAATCCGCTGCCCTTCAGCAATTTCCGACCGTCGCGTCAATCGTTGGGAGTGGTAACGGCTGGTCGTAGGAGTAAACCTCAAGCGAACCAAGTAGTCCGTCGGTCAGGAACAACAAAGACGCCACCGATGGCGGCGCCGTCAGAGTCAACGACGACACCCTCGACGCGGGCTGGGCTTGCCGCGTTGGATGTCGTGAGATCGGTGCCTACTGGGATCAGGTCGATGGTGCCGCCACCTTGACGGCACGAAAGTTACCTTTCCGCTGCGGGCTGGATGGTGATGAGCTCGCACCTGATGAGTGCACCGGAGCGTTCAATCTGACTGTCGGCTGTGAGTAGCGCCGTTTCGTGGCGTTCCGCCGCGGCAACGTAGATTGCGTCCGCGTAGCGAAGCGAGCCTTGCGCGAGGTTCCACGCTCGGTCGACGTCGGACCAGGGCGTTCCCTCGATCACGATTTCGAGAGCTGCTGCCGCCTGGAGTGCTGTCGCGAGATCCGCTGGCTGCAACGGATGATTCGGCCGGGTTGCGGCTGCCCCGAGGCCAGACATCACCTCGAATGCGAAGTGTCCAGGTGCAAGGAGTTTTTCGGCTGCGGGCACAGCAGCCAGTGCCGCCCGCGCGGCGTCTCCTCGCGAACCAGGATCGGCAACTACGTCAATGACGAGCGAGGCGTCGACGATCACCCCGCAGGCCGAGCACTCAACTGATCCGAACGCTCGTGATGTGCTTGATCGACCAGCACCAGGACCGCGTCCCGCTCGCTCTCGGGTACCTCCGGCCCGCCGCGCAACCGCTCTGCGGTGCGAGCGATCGCGGTTTGCCGCCGCAGATACATCGCCTGGGCGTGGACGGCGTCGCGGAGATAACTCTGCAAGGACGCCCCTTGCTTCGCTGCTGCTGCGCGGATCTGATCGAGGTCATCCGGAAGCACGTCTCGAATAAGTACGTTCGACATGCAGCAAATGATAGCAATCTGGCTATCATGCTTGCAAGCAAGCCGGCTGGGTCAGGGTCGATCACCTGGTGCGCTACCTGCTGGCCGGTTGGCCGCGTCGTTAGGCGTCACCCGATCGTTGGGCGGCCCGCCGATGGTCGGACGTCCGTCCTGGGCACCTTGATACTGAGAGGTCAGCCGTTGCAGGCCGGGGGCGGTGCCGCTGAGGCCCCGCCGGATTGGCTGGCCGCAGCCGTAGTGCTGGGGGCGCCCGCACTGGCGCCCGTGCTGGCGGCCGCGCCGGTGAGCCACAGCGGGGTGAGCTCGGGCGGCTGAATGTTGATGGTGTCGCGGCCGCCGGTGCGCTCCGCCGGCGTCTGGATCGGCACGTTCAGGGTCAGCTGGCCGGCCTGGGCGAAGGAAAAGGTGAGCGGGATCGACTTGCCGTAGCAGAGCGGCCGAGTGCTCCCGGTGAGGGTGGCGGTCGCCGTGCTGTCGGCGCTGATCGTCACCAGTGACTGGGCAGGCAGGGTGATGCTGCCGGAGAGCTTCACCGAGCTGGCGGCCGGCGTGCTGATCGAGGTCAGGGTGTCGGCGGAGAGTCCGTCGTTGGACAGCACCATCAGCAGTTTCACGTTGCTGCCCTTGGCATAGTTCGCCGCATCAGGAGTGGCCAGTAGTGCATTGCGCACCCCGACATCGCCAACCGTCCCGCTGCCGCCATCGATGGCAGCGACCTGTTGAGCGGTCTGCGAGATCTGCCCGGCAGCGCAGCCCGACAGCAACAAACCGGCGCCGAGTGCGACGGCCGCGAGCGCCTTGACACCGTGGCGACGCGCACCGGAACGAGGTTCACGGGCAGCTGGTTGACGGGCGGCGCGGGACACGGCGGATCCCTTCGATTCGGCGGTCGGTTGACGGCCGTCTGACGACAGCAGAGGTGACGCAAGCAGATTAGCTGCCGCCGGCGTCCAGCTGCGCGCCGGGCGCTCCGGCAGCTCCTCTGAATGCTCATCGCTATGCCACCGGCAGCTCGCAGCAATGCCGCTGTCTCGTCGCAATGCCGACGCAAACGTGGGTTCGGATGGGTGTCCGACTGCTCTGCTACTGCTGTTGGCAAGGCCCGACAGCATGGAATAGGCAGGTTTGTCAAGCCCCCGAATAGGGTCTGACCTGCGACAACGGGTGGAATCGCCGCCAGAATCGTGGTAAGCTGGCGGTATCGAAAGGGGAACCGCACTCATGGTTTTCAAGGTCGGCGAGACTGTTGTCTACCCCCATCATGGGGCCGCTCTGATCCAGGCCACCGAGACTCGGGTGGTGAAAGGCGAAGAGAAGCTCTACCTGGTTCTGAAGATCGCCCAGGGCGATCTGACCGTCAAGGTTCCCGCCGAGAATGCCGAGATCGTCGGCGTCCGCGACGTGGTCGACCAGACCGGCCTGAACAAGGTCTTCGAGGTGCTGCGGGCTCCGCACACCGAAGAGCCGACCAACTGGTCGCGGCGTTACAAGGCCAACCTGGAAAAGCTCGCCTCCGGCGACGTCAACAAGGTTGCGGAAGTAGTGCGCGATCTGTGGCGACGCGACAAAGAGCGGGGCCTTTCAGCTGGCGAGAAGCGAATGCTGGCCAAGGCTCGGCAGATCCTCGTCTCCGAGCTGGCGCTTGCCGAGCACACCGATGAGGACAAGGCCGAGGTCATCCTCGACGACGTTCTCGCATCCTGATCGACCCGGTCTCGAGCCCGCGCACTGCTGACCTCCGGCCGACATGACTGTCGTCGCCCTTGTCCCGGCAGCCGGTCGTGGTGAACGGCTGGGCCTTGGGGTCCCCAAGGCATTCGCCGAGGTGGACGGCCGGCCGCTGCTGGCGCACGCCGTCGGGGCGCTGCTGGCCGGTGGCGTCGACCGGGTAGTGGTGGCTGTCCCCGAATCCGAGATCGACCTGGCAGCCGCATTGCTGGGGCCGCAGGTGAGGGTCGTCGCCGGCGGCGTCGACCGGACCGCGTCGGTGGCGGCAGCGCTGCTGGCGGCCGGCCCTGACGCGGATGTGGTGCTGGTACACGACGCCGCCCGCGCCTTCGTTCCGCCCGCCATGGTGCGGCGGGTAATCGAGGCGGTGCTCGCCGGCTCCCGCGCCGTCGTCCCGGTGCTGCCGATGACCGACACCGTTCGCGGCGTCGCCGCCGGCGAGCGCAGCACCGGTGTCGTCGACCGCGACGGACTGCGCATCGTGCAGACACCACAAGGGTTCGAACCGGCTTTGCTGCGCGAGGCCTACCGGCACGCCGCCGAGAAGTCCAGCTCGACCACCGACGACGCGGCACTGGCCGAAAGCCTCGGCGTCACCATCGATTTCGTCGCCGGCGACCCGGAGGCGGCCAAGGTGACGACGGCCGCCGACCTGGCCGCGGTGCGCGCCCGCCGGCAGCCGACAGCGGCGCTGCGGGTCGGTATCGGCATCGACGTGCACCCGGTCGAGACCGGTCGACCTTGCCTGCTGGCCGGGCTGCTGTTCGATGGCGTCGACGGCTGCGCCGGCCACTCCGATGGCGATGTCGCCGCTCATGCGTTGTGTGACGCGCTGCTGACCGCTGCCGGTCTGGGAGATCTGGGTGCGGTGTTCGGCACCGACGATCCGCGCTGGGCGGGCGCCGCCGGCAGTGCGCTGCTGGCCGAGACGGTTCGGCTGGTCAGAGCGGCCGGCTTCGCGGTGATCAACGCCGCCGTCCAGGTGATCGCCAACACCCCGAAGCTGGCGGCCAGGAGGGCGGAGGCGGAGGCCGTCCTTTCCCGGGTGGTGGGAGCGCCGGTGACGGTGGCCGGCACTACCACCGACGGTCTTGGCCTGACCGGCCGTGGTGAGGGCAGGGCGGCTCAGGCCACCGCGTTGCTCATCGGTACATAACCTCGTGCAGCGGCATATTCTCGGACCAGCTGCACCGGGAGGGCTCATGGCGTCAGTTGCCACCGCCGTCGTCGTCTGGGAGTCCAGACCCGTCGGTAGGCGCGTCATGCCCCTGGTGGCGGTGACTTTCGGCGTCGCGGCCATCGCGTTACCGACCAAGGAACTCGGCGAGCTGGTGTTGGCCGCGGCTTTCCTGCTGGCTGCGGCGCTGGCGGTAGGAGCGCTCAAATCGGCACAGCACCGCGCGGGTGCGGCGATGGCGCCGGTGGTGCTGGCGCTGTGGGGGGTCGGCCATCTGATCGAGGCGTTTACCAGGGCAAGGCCGGGCTGGTCTGGGTGGATCGCGCCGGCAGACATCGTATTCGTGTTGATCTTGCCCACCACGGTGTTGACCTCGTTGCGGTTCCACATCGCCGGCATGCCGCGGGCCGAGCGGATGGCCGCCGTGCGGTTGATGCTGGACTCGATGCTGATCGCCGCCGGCGCGCTCACCATGTGGTGGCACCTGCTGGTCGGCGCGATCGTCGAGCGGCACCGGCTCACCCCGGTGCAGGGCATCATGTTCGGTCTGTTCATCGCCACTGCTGCGCTGGTGTTCGCGCCACAGGCGATGGGCGCAGTCACCAGACGCGATGTCCGGAATCGGTGGCTCACGGTGTCCACCGTGCTGATGTTCGCCGGCATCTTGATCTGGACCGTCGACGTCCTCAACGGTCCGTACTCGTCGAAGGCCGGGCTGGGGCTCACTGCTGTCGGTGTACTGCTGCTGCCGACCGGGCTCGGGCATCCGGAGCGAGTGGAGCCGCGATCCGACCCCGATCATGCCGAGCTGGAGTCAATGGCCCCGCTGGTGGTGTTGCTGTTCGGCTGGGCGGTGTCGCTGCCTGCGCTGCTCGGGCATCCGCTCAACCTGGTCTCGGCACTGCTGATGGGGCTCTCGCTGGCGCTGGTGGCGTCCCGGCTCGCCGTGGTGCGGGCCACCGAGCGGGCGCTGATCGAGCGACTGCGGTCCTTCGCCTTCACCGATCCGCTCACCGAGGCGGGGAACAGGCGGTCCATTGCCAGCAGGTTGGAGCTGACGGCCGGCTGGCTGATCACCACCGACATGGACAGGTTCAAGGAAGTCAACGACCAGCACGGCCACCATGCCGGCGATGCGTTGCTGATGGTGTTCGCGCAGCGGCTCTCCGGCATGCTGCCGCCGGGCGCGCATCTGGCCAGGATGGGCGGCGACGAATTTGCGATCTGTCTGCCCAACTCGGACCGGCAGACGGCAGCGGACCTCAGCGCCAAGGTATTGGCGGCCGGGTTGGATGGCCGCTATTCCACCGTCAGCGTCTCGGTCGGGATTGCCCCCTACGCACTTTCCGACGACCCGGCGACGGCGCTGCGCAACAGCGACATCGCGCTGCAATCGGCCAAGGCATCCGGCCGTAACAGGGTGGCGATCCTTGACGAGGCGATGGTTCGGGCCAGGGTCCGTGAATTGGCGGTGGCGCAGCGGCTGCGCAGCGACGGACTGGACAGGCTGCGGGTGGACTACCAGCCGATCGTTGCGCTCGATGTGCCCGGCCGCCCTGTCGTCGCCGTCGAGGCGTTGGCCCGGTGGAGCGATCCCGTCCTCGGCGACGTCGCGCCGGATGAGTTCATCCCGATCGCTGAGCGGTCGGGGATGATCGGCGCCATTGGCTTGCGGGTGTTGCAGGACGCGCTTGGCAGGCTGGAGCGCTGGCACGCGGACGGGGTGCGCATCCAGGTCACCGTCAACACCTCGTGGGTGCAGCTCCGGGAGCCGCCGTTGGTGGCCAGCATCGTCCGCGCTTTGCGCTCTCATCAGGCGTTGCTGCCGTGGGTGGTGCTCGAGGTGACGGAGGGCGCCTTCGCCACCGACGACGGCGCCGTAGCCGCTGTTCGCGAGCTGCGCAGGCTCGGTGTCAGCATCGCCATCGACGACTTCGGCATCGGAGCGTCGAGTCTCACCCGGCTGCGCCGGCTGCCGGTCGATGTCCTCAAGATCGACAGGTCGCTGACGATCGGTGTGGGCATCGATCCCGCCGCCGACGCGGTGCTGGAATCGGTGGTCACCCTCGGCGGGCGGCTGGGCATCACGATCGTCGTCGAGGGCATCGAGGACGAGCGAACAGCGTTGGCGGTGCAGCACCTCGGCCTGACGCTCGGGCAGGGCTACCACTTCGCCATGCCAGGACCAGCTGCGGCCGTCAGCTCCCAGCTGACCGCCGGCGTGCTGGCCATGCCGCGCCGCCGACCTTCGGATGCCGCGACCCAACTGTAGGTTCAGTCCTGTTGCGCCGCAACGGATCTTGGCAACGTCCTGCTGTCCCGCTACCTGGGGACGGGCAGGTCGTCTTCGACGTACCGAGGCTTCGACACGGCCAGCCCGGTCAGCAGATGAACGCCGAGCAGAACGCACAGCATGATCAGCGGCCACGTCCAGCCGGCGGTCCAGTCGTGCAGCAGCCCGAAGACGATCGGTCCGGCGGTGGCCATCAGGTAGCCGACGGATTGGGCGAACGCCGACAGCGCCACCGTGCCGCTGGCGGTGCGGCCCCGGATGGCGATCAACGTCAGCGCGGTCGGAAAGGAGCCGCCGCCGAGCCCGACCAGGATCGACCACAGTGCGGTTGCGGTGGTCGGGGCGTTCAGCAGGCCGAGATAGCCGACCAGGTAGCACGCCGTCATCGCCACGATCAGCACCCGAGGATTGCCCAACCTGGACAGCAGCCATGGCACCACCGCGGCGATCGGCACGCTGACGATGGTCAGCAGGAACACCTGGAAGGCGCCCTGCGACTGGGTCATTCCGGCGTCTACCAGGATCTGCGGTAGCCAGCCGAACATCACATAGGCCTGCAACGACTGCAACGCGAAGTAGCCGGCCATCGCCCAGGCCAGCGGCGATCGGCGCAGCGCGGAAGCCGGGATCCTGGCCGGCCCGGTGTTGGCGT
Organism: Actinomycetota bacterium; assembly: GCA_030853385.1. GTDB lineage: Bacteria > Actinomycetota > Actinomycetes > Mycobacteriales > Nakamurellaceae > Nakamurella. The sequence continues at coordinate 22,045 of JALYVF010000073.1, forward strand.
TGGCCGGTCGACCGGCGGCGAACGCGGTGGCGATCCACGGCACAAGCGCGACGGCTGCCAGCGCCGTCCAGAGGCCGAGGCCGAGCTGCCAGCCACCGCCGAAGGCATGTTGTAACGACAGGGTGGTGGCAGAGCCGGCGGCGCCGCCGATCAGCAGCACCGTGGTGTAGATGGCGGTCACCGTAGGGACGGAGCCTGGGAAGTGCAGCCGGACCAGCCCGGGCAGCAGCACGTTGCCGATGGCGATGCCGGCCAGCATTACCACCGAGCCGAGGAACAGCAGCGGGATGCCTGGCAGCAACGAACGGATCAACTGTCCGACGATCAGCAGCAGCACCGCCAGCAGCACCGTTCGATGCGAGCCGATTCTGGCCGCCAGAGTCGGGGCGCCGATGCCCAGCAGCGCGAACGACAGTGTCGGCAGCGCCAGCAACACTCCCGCGGTCCCTGCGGACAGTCCGGTGGCATCGCGCAACTCGGGGATCACCACGCCGAGTGCGTTGACCGCCGGTCGCAGGTTGATCGCCAACACCAGGATCGCGGCGAGCACCAGCGGCTTCGACATCCGCTGCAACCGGCCGGCCGAGGGAAGCTGCGGCCGAGCGGGATCGGTGACGGCTGGGGACACTGGCCAAGGGTAGGGGTGCAATGCTGACCGACATGACTGCAGGTAGCCCTCGCATTGCCATCCTCGGCGCCGGCAAGATCGGCGAGGCGTTGTTGTCCGGTGTGCTGGCGGCCGGCCGGCCGGCGGCGACGCTGAGTTTCACTGAACGCAGCGACGTGCGCGGGGCGGAGCTCAGCGAGCGCTACGGCGTCGCCGCCACCACCAACAGCAAGGCCGCGGTGGACGCCGATGTGCTGGTGGTGGCCGTCAAACCGCAGGACATCGAGCCGCTGCTACTCGATCTGGCCGACTCGATCACCCCTGGGACGCTGGTGGTGTCGCTGGCCGCCGGGCTGCCGACGGCGTTGTACGAGCGGCACCTTCCGGCCGGTACGCCGGTGGTCCGGGTGATGCCGAACACCGCGTTGCTGTTGGGGGAGGCGATGTCGGCCATCTCGGCCGGTAGCCACGCCACCGATGAACATCTCGCGGTGGTGGAGGAACTGCTCAGCTCGGTCGGCAAGGTGGTCCGGGTTCCCGAATCGCAGCAGGACGCGGTGACGGCGCTGTCCGGATCTGGGCCCGCCTACTTCTTCTACCTGGTCGAGGCGATGATCGATGCCGGCATCCTGCTCGGCCTGCCCCGCACGGTGTCCACCGATCTGATCATCCAGTCCGCGGTGGGCGCGGCGATCATGTTGCGGGACACCGGCGAGCACCCGGTGGCGCTGCGGGAGGCCGTCACCTCACCGGGTGGGACGACGATCGCGGCGATCAGGGAACTGGAGAACCACGGCGTGCGGGCGGCGATGTTGGCCGCGATCGAGGCCGCCGCCATCCGATCGGCGGAGCTGGGCCGCCAGCACCAGTAACGCTCCGGTAACGCTCCGGACCCTGCTGGACCCGAACGGGGCATCTTTTCGGTCCGGTTGTCGACATGCCGACGGCACCTGAAGGAAAAGTTGCGCCGAATGAGATATAGGTTCATGTCGCATCTGCCCCACTAGTACCGCTAGAGTTCATCCAGCACGAGCGCGACTGTGTCCGCCGGTGGGGAAGCCGGCGGCGTGATGCGTGCCGGAAGACGGTGCACACAAAATGGCTCCTGAGCCGAAGAAGGCAGCAAGCGTCCCTTCGGACGCGACGCTTGCCGAGATGCGCTTTCTCACCGTGGCCGAGGTGGCGACCCTCATGCGAGTCTCGCGGATGACGGTGTATCGCCTGGTGCACGGTGGGGAGCTGCCAGCTGTACGGGTGGGCCGGTCGTTCCGGGTGCCGGAGCGAGCTGTTCACGATTATCTGCAGACAGCGTTCAACGACGTCGGCTGACTTATTCGTGTACTTCGAGTGTGTTGCCGCCGATCGAGGAGATCGTGACAGCGCTGACGGGCCGTGCTTCGCTGCCTCACCGCAGCCGGGCACGGCCCCGTGCTACTGGAGCACCAACGCAGTGGGAATCGGGCCTGATCGCAGCCGGTAGACTCGCCGTCAGGCTTCAGGCGCTCGGCCTGACATCCATACCGGCACCACGAATCGGCATCCAAGTCCGCTGACCATGCGGCATCTGTCTAGAGGTTGGGAACACATGGGCTCTGTCATCAAGAAGCGTCGCAAGCGGATGGCCAAGAAGAAGCACCGCAAGTTGCTGCGCAAGACCCGCGTCGCACGTCGCAAGGCCGGCAAGTAACCGCTGCCCGTAGCTCTTGACAACGGCGTCCCCAAGCTCAGGTTGCTGGCGCCGAGCAGAGCATCGAAGTTGCCCGAACCCCCGGAGCCGTCAGGCCCGGGGGTTCGTCGCTTTTCATCGACAGTTCTAGCGCCGCCGATCGATGGCGGCTTCCGTCCGACGGCGGTTGACGGGCACACTGAAGGCCTGCCGAGAAGGAGGTGCGGGTGTCCGGATCGATCGCGCTCGTCACCGGGGTGACGCGGTTCCTCGGCTCGTCATTGGCCGGCCGGCTTGCCGCCCTCCCGCAGATCGACACGGTGATCGGCGTTGACGCCGCATTGCCCGACGCCGACTGCCGGCAGCGGATGGGGACGGCCGAATTCGTCAGGGCGGACATCCGTAGCCCGCTGATCTCCAGGGTGATCGACAGTGCCGGCGTCGACACCGTGGTGCACGCGTCGGCATCGGCCAGCCCGTCCAGCGCCGCGTCCCGCACCATGGCCAAGGAGATGAACGTCCTGGGCAGCATGCAGCTGTTGGCCGCCTGCCAACGCGCCAAGCAGGTCAAACACCTGATCGTCCGGTCGACCGCTGCGGTGTACGGCGGCTCGCCCCGCGACCCCGCTGTCTTCACCGAGGAAACCGAGCCGCGGCGGGTGCCGACGTCCGGCCCGGCCCGCGACGCTGTCGACATCGAGGGCTATCTGCGCGGCTTCGCCCGTCGCCGTCCCGACGTGCGGATGGCGATCCCGAGATTCGCCGAGATCATCGGTCCGACCGTGCAGACGCCGCTCACCAGGTACTTCTCGCTGTCTCCGGTGGTGCCGGTGCTGATCGGCAGGGACGCTCGGCTGCAGCTGGTCCACGAGCAGGACGCGGTCGAGCTGATGCTGCACCTGGCATTGGGCGACTACGCCGGCACGGTGAACGTCGCCGGCGAGGGAACGATGACCGTCGACCAGGCGATCCATCGGGCCGGTCGCGTCCCGCTGCCGATGCCGGCCGGCGCCCTCGGCATGCTCGGCAGGGCGCTGCGGACGGTCCGGATCGGCGGGTTCTCGCCAGAGCAGGTGAAGCTGCTGGCGCCCGGTAGGACGCTGGACACCACCCGGCTGCGCACCGACGTCGAGTTCATCCTTCGTTACTCGACGGAAGCAGCCTTCGCCGACTTCGCTGCCGGGCTGATCCCGGCCATCGATCCAACGGTGGTGCGGAACGTCGAGGGCTTGCTGCGGCGAGCCATCGGTGCCGATGCTCCGACGCGGCCGGCGCCGGCACCGACTCCCCGGACGCAGACCGCAGCGGACAGCCGGCAACGGCGGCCGCAGCTGGTCAGCATCGACGGCGAGAAGGGGGCGCGATGACGGCCCGCAAGCCGACCGGCCCGCAACCGGTGCCGCGGCCAGCCGTCGACCAGCCGCCCTCGTCCGTCGCTGATCCCGCTGGCGTCGCTGATCCCGCTGGCGTCGCCGACGCGGCCGGCATGGCTGACGGCACCGACGACGCCGCGGCTGCCGACTGGCAACAGCACCTGGCCGGCGCGCTGGCCTTCCTGCGCCGTCGACTGACCGGCGACTACACCGTTGACGAGTTCGGCTACGACGCCGACTTCGCCGAAACAGTGGTGCTGCCGCCCCTGCGGCTGCTGTACGAGCGCTGGTTCAGGGTGGACGCGCTCGGCATGGACAACGTGCCGGACAGCGGCGGTGCGCTGATCGTCGCGAACCACTCGGGCACCGTCCCGATGGATGCGGGGATGTTGACCGTCGCCACCCACGATCACCATCCGCAGCACCGGCCACTGCGCACGCTGGCCGCGAACCTGGTGTTCGACACCCCGGTGCTCGGGCCGTTAGCCAGGAAGGCCGGCGGCACCCTTGCCTGCAATCCCGACGCCGAGCGGCTGCTGCAGTCCGGTGAACTGGTCGCGGTCTTCCCCGAGGGTTTCAAGGGTGTCGGCAAGCCGTTCCGGCAGCGGTACCGGCTGCAACGGTTCGGCCGCGGCGGGTTCGTCGCTGCCGCGCTGCGGATGCGGGTGCCGATCATCCCCTGCTCGATCGTCGGCGCCGAGGAGATCTATCCGCTGCTCGGCAGTGTCCCGCAACTGGCGAGGGCGCTCGGCTTCCCGTATTTCCCCGTCACCCCGACGTTCCCGTTGTTAGGGCCGCTCGGGGCCATTCCGCTGCCGTCCAAGTGGCTCATCGAGTTCGGCGAGCCGATCAGGACCGACGAATTCGACGACGGCGCCGCCGACGATCCGATGGTCGTTTTCAACCTCAGCGACCGGGTGCGGGAGACTATTCAACAGTCGCTGTACCGGCTGCTGTTGCAGCGCGGCCATCCGTTCTTCGGCTGAGTGGCCACGCGAGCACTTCGGCAAGTGCTGAAGCGACGTTTCGGGCAGCTGCGGCTGTGGATAACCGGTCGTGCTGACCGCGCGTCGTGACAGGATTGCCCCATGAATCCTGTTGATCTGCTGGGACGGGAGATCTATTCGCTTTCTGACGTCGATCGGCTCATCGGGCTTCCACCGGGAACGGGTCGCAGGTGGATCGATGGTTATCGCCGGGGCGGTCGTTCCTACGACCCGATCTTGCGGAGTCAATCGACAGGATCAGACAGAGTCACCTGGGGCGAGATGGTCGAATCACGGCTTGTCGCCCAGTTTCGAGACCAGTCGGTGTCTCTGCAGCGACTCCGACCGGCGATCGAACGTCTACGTCACGAGTTCGGTGAGTACCCGCTTGCCATGGCGCGTCCGGCGGATTGACGGACGGTCAGCCGAATACCAGGTAGCCGCCGGTGATCAGATACCAGCAGGCGTCGATGGCCAGCAGGGCGGCGGCGACCGCGAGCCCGGAGTTCAGCAGCCGCGTCCGCAGCGTGGCGCTGCGCGACCAGAGCCGATCGAAGCGGGACACCACCGTGTCGGTGCCCCACTTGGCGGCAGCGATCAACAGCGCGATCAGCACCGCCTGCGACCCGACCGTCCAGATCAGTTGCCCGACCACGATGGCCGTCACGCTGTGGGTGCTGCCGCCCAGCGCGACATTGGCCAGGAACACCGGATCCGGCAACCAGGCCATCACCATGCCCACCCCGAGCACGCTCGGGCCGATGGCACCTGAGCGGCTGGAACGCTCACGTCGCACCGCGGATCTCTTGCGGCGCAACCGGAATGCCAGCCAGCCTAGCGACAGCAGTGCCACGGCGAACTCGACCAGCGCCGGGACGATGCCGGTGCGCAGCAGGTGATGCCAGGAAACCTTCTGCAGTGCATCGGTGGTAGTGAGTGCCAGCGCGATGCCGAGCGCCGGAGTACCGAGCATCACGATCGCCACGAAGTAGCCGACATACCTGGTGCGCACCCCGGCCAATACCGACGCCGCCGCGATGACGGCGCAGAGCGGGTCGAACCCGAGTACCGCGAGGCCGATCGTCGAGAACAGGAAGCCGGACGTCACCGCTGCTGCTCTCCTCGCCGGCCGTGCTGCTCTGTTGCGGACAGACTCGCGCCATCGCGTCCGCCCTGCTCAAGTGCCTCGGCCAGGAACGTACCGAATGGTGCGGCGCATATCCGCCGTCGCGCCAATCGGTGTCGCCGGTCAGCGATGGGCGACGGCTGATGGCCAGCCCGAAGTGCCGGACAGCTGTCAGCTCAGCGCCAACACCGCGTAGGCGGCCAGCCAGTGCTCGGCCATCCAGTCGCCGCCGACCACCGCAGGTAGCGACGCATCGAGGTGGGCCTTTATGGCAGCGCCGGCAGCGGCGCCGAGGTGCGGCGAGAGCAGCCCGAATGCGTACGCCCGGTACAGGTTCAGCCCGTGCAGGTGGGTGATCAGCCCATCGGCGGCATCGGAGACGACCGCGGGGGTGTAGAGCGGCGAAGGGTCCGGCAGGAACGCGGCAAACCAGCTGGTGAAGGCGTCGGCGTCCAGGATTTGCGCCATCAGCTCTGCCTCGGTGAGTGCTCCCGACAGGAAGTCGGCACCGCCTGGTTCGTAGCCGGCCGGATAGTTGGTGTCGTCGGCGAACCAGCGCTGCGCGGCGGCCGAGATTCCTTGCAGCAGTGCGGGTTTGCCGTTGTCGGCAAGCCGCCGGGCGTAGGGCAACGCTCTGCTGACGCCGAACGCGGTGTTCATGTGCGCACCGTCGCGGGTTGGGTAGCTGGCCTTGGCCAGCCACTGTGTCATCAGCTCGGCGAGCCGGTCGGCCAACGGCGTGACGGCTGCCGCCCAGTCCGCCGCCTTGGTCCCGCCGTTATCGGCCCAGTCGTGCAGTTCGGCGGCCAGCGCCAGCAGCCAGCCCCAGCCGTACGGCCGTTCCCAGATCCGCCCGCCGGCGAAGTAGTCGGATTCGACTGCCAGCTTCTCGGCCGTCAGATGCCGATCCAGCACAGCGACGACTGCGGCGGTGTCGAACGACCCGGGCGTCAACCGCAGCATCTTCACCAACGCCCAGTGCATCTCGACGGCCGAGTGCCAGTCGAAGCAGCCGTAGAAGGCCGGGTGGAGCTGCTGCGGCAACGGCCGGTCGTCCGGCCCGGACATGGTGTGCCGCAACGAGTTCGGGTATTCCTGTTGAACGGCGGAGCAGATTGCCTCGGCGTAGGTGCGCGCAACGGCGGCAACGGCGGTGGTCATCGGTCCATCCCAGTCTTCTGCCGGATCGGGGTGCGGGCAGTCGACCAAACTAGCACTATGGCTCGGCGCAATCGTCAGCGCAGTTTGCGTCGCACAGCCATCCCGCCGACGACGGCGCCGGCCAGCGCGCCGGCCCCGAGTACCGACGGCACGCCGATCCTGGCGGCCTTGCGGGCAGTGCGGAAATCTCTGATCTGCCAGCCACGCCGGCGGGCGACGTCGCGCAGCTGGCCATCGGGATTCACCGCCACTGCCGTACCGACCACCGACAGCATCGGCACGTCGTTGGCCGAGTCGGAGTAGGCGGTGCAGCGGCGCAGGTCAAGTCCCTCGCTGGCGGCCAGCGCTCGCACCGCGGCCGCCTTCGCCGGCCCGTGCAGCAGCTCGCCGACCAGCCGGCCGGTGTAGACGCCGTTCTCGGTCTCGGCGACGGTACCGAGCGCGCCGGTCAGCCCCAGCCGTCTGGCGATCAGCTGGGCCAGCTCCACCGGAGTTGCCGTCACCAGCCAGACCCGTTGGCCGGCATCCAGGTGCCTGCGGGCCAACTCGAGGGTGCCCGGATAGATCTTGTCGGCCATCGACTCGTCGTAGATCTCCTCGCCCATCGCCACGATGTCCTCGACCTTGCGGCCGGCGACGAACGACAGCGCTTCCTGTCTGGACTGGTTGACGTCGGCCAGGTCCTCGGCGCCGACCATCCGAAACTTCAGCTGCCTGGCGGCAAAGCGCAACAGGTCGCCGGTGGTGAAGAAGTTCCTGGCGGCCAGCCCTCGCACGTAGTGGTAGGTGGATGCGCCCTGCATCATCGTGTTGTCGACGTCGAAGAACGCGGCGGCCGTCAGATCGGTGCCGGGTGCCAGCGACCCTTCGTCGGCGTGCGCGGCCTGGAACGCCGCCTGGGCCGCCGCCTCGCCGGCGATCTTGGCGCGTTCGGCCTGCTCGCGCGGGGTTCCCCTGCCGAGCCGCACGTCACGCCTCCCGCCCTCGAGTTCCGCTGCTGCCATCAGGGTAGCGACCGGCCGTTCCCCGCAGCGCACCCGCGAGTCCGCGCGGCGCTAGGGTCTGATCGGGGCAGGCGGCGGCCCGCGTCGCACGCCGACGGCGGCACCCGACATCGCACTGACGGCAGCACCGACACCAGAGGGCACTGACCATGACGACACCGCCGGACGGCAACATCGCCGATCTGGTCCGTGCTGCGGCCGCCACCTTCGGCGACCGCGCTGCGCTGATCGGCGACGGCGACGACCGCAGCTGGGCGCAGCTGGACGCGGCGGCAGACACCGGTGCCGCCTTCCTGGCATCGACCGGCGCCCGGGCGGGCGACCGGGTGCTGCTGGCGCTGCCGAACTCGGCTGATCTGGCGCTGGCGCTGATCGCCGTCGCCCGAGCCGGGCTGGTCGCGGTACCGGTGGATCCGGCCCGCAGCGACACCCAGCGGGTGGCCGGCAGGATGCAGGCAACGGTCGGCATCGCCATCGATCACGCGCACGGTCTGCCGATCGCCATCACCTCGGTTCAGATCGCCGACTGGTGGACGACGCAGCGCTCGAAGTTCGAGGCGGTGGGCGGCGGCGAACAGCTGGCCCAGCTTGCCAGGGCGTCCCGCGGCCACCGGGCGGTGATGATCCCGCACCGCGCGGTGCTGGCCGCCGTCGCCGCCGTGGTGGCCACCCCTGGACTTGGCCTGCGGATGGAGGACAGGGCGCTGCTGGCGCTGCCGCTGCACCACCTGGCCGGCTTCGTCACCGCTTTCCTGCCGATGACGGCTGTTGGCGGCGCCGCGGTGCTGCCGGCCAATCAAGCCGCCGATAGGGCTGATGCGGCCGGCGCGACCGACGTGGCCGGCGGGGTCGACAACCCGATGCTGACGGCCATCCGCCGCCATCGGGTGACGATCCTTCCCGGCTCGCCGCCGGTGTATCGGCAGCTGCTGCGGGCCGACGGCGCCGAGCGGGCGCTGGCCACCGTCCGGCTGATGACGTCCGGTGCCGCGCCGCTGCTGCCGGAGGACTTCTCGGCGGCCAGGGCACTGACCGGGCAGAGCGTCTGGGAGGGTTACGGCATCTCCGAATCGACCTCGGTGATCGCCACCTCGTTGATGACCTCGCACGCCAGGCCAGGGTCGGTCGGCCTGCCGGTGTCGGGGCTCGAGCTGCGGGTCGTTCCGGACGTCGAACCGGAGGAAGAGGCAACCGACACCCTTGCCGACGTCGGCAGCATCGGCGAGGTCGGCCGGATCGCCATTCGCGGACAGATGCTGTTCCTCGGCTACTGGCCGGATGCGGCCGATGGACCGGCCGACGACGGTTGGTATCTGACCTCCGACGTCGGATACGCCGACGACAGCGGCGAACTGCACCTGGTCGACAGGGCGGCCGACACCTTCGTGGTGGCCGGCTTCACCGTCTATCCGCGGGAGATCGAACGGGTACTTGCTGATCATCCTTATGTGGCGGACGCCGCCGTCGTCGGTTACCGCACCGACACCGGTACGGCGGTGGTGGCGGTGATCGCGCCCCGGGCCGGCAAACATCCGACCGATGACGATATTGCCGAATTCCTCGCCGACCGGCTGCCGACGTTCAAGCGGCCAACCGCTTTTCAGCTGGTGTCCGAGCTGCCGCGGACCGAGCTCGGCAGGGTCGACCGACCGGCAGCGCTGGCCGACTATGCGGAGGCCGCCGGCATCGACCTGTCCAGCCAGCCGGCTTCCACGCTGGCACCGGTGCCCACCGAGATTCCGGCAGCTACCGTCGCGGCCGCCGCTGGGCCTGCCGCCGAGCAGCAGGACGATCACGCCGAGACGGCCGACACAGCAACGGTTCCGGACCAGGCGAAACCAACCGTGGCGCCGGCTGCTGAGGTCTCGCCGGAGGTGGCAGCACCGCTCGATCAGCTCGGCAAACGGCTGCCGTCGGCCGGTTCACGTGGCGGCCGCGGTGCCAAGGACAGCGACGACGACCTGTTCGGCGACGACTACAGCTGAGTTCGCGGTCGGTGGGCGGCGCCTGATGGTTGGTGACGTCTTGTGGGGCGCGGTGTCTGTGGTCAGGGGGCAACGATGCGAGCGGGGCGCGACGACCCAGTGTCACCGTTGTGATGTGTCCCGCATCACGAGGCCCTTTCCAGCCGGCGGATCAGCAGACAGGCATGCGGCGATTCGCCGAAGGCACGACGGAACTCGCGGCTGAAATGCGCCTGCGACAGCCTGGCCGCCCTGGCCAGATCGTCGACGTCCAGCGGCTCGAAGTAGCGGGCATCAGCGAGATCCTTGGCACGCAGCAGGAATCTGGCCGGCGGCACCGTCGTCATCCCCTGGTTATTGCCCGAATTCGGTGGGCTGCTATCCGGACTGCCCTGCGGCCTGCTGGCCGGTCCGGTCGGCGCCGTGTCCACTCACCGACAGCACTCCGCGGACCACCTGCAGGGCGGCGCGCAGGGAGGTGTCGTCGATGCCGGCATAGCCGATCACCAGCCCGAAGTGCGCGTCCGGAGTGGACCGGGCCCAATAGTCGCTCAGCGATCCGGTCATGATCCCGGCAGCCGAAAGGTGTTGCTGCACCGTAGTTTCGCGCTGCGAGCTGTCGGCCCCCGACCATTCGATCACCGCATGCAGACCGCCGTCCATGCCGCGCACCGTCACGCCGTCGATCTGGTCGAGAACCTCGGCGACGATCCGCCGACGGCGCCGGTAGTCGCGGCGCATCCGCTCGGTGTGCCGGCGCAACCCACCACCGGCCAGATACTCCGCCAGCGCCCGTTGCACCAGACCGGAAAGGGTAGGGCCGACGTCCGCCCGGAAGGCAAGCACGGTGGCCCGCAACGGATTCGGTAGTAGCAGGAATCCGGCGCCCAGCGCCGGCGTCACCGTCTTGGAAAACGATCCAAGGGTGACGACCCGTTCACCGCCCGGCGAATCGCGCCTGTCCAACGCCGCCAACGCCGGCAGCGGCGCCCCGACGTAGCGCAGCTCGGAGTCGTAGTCGTCCTCGACCACTACCGCGTCGTTCCTGGCCGCCCAGTCCAGCAACTCCAGCCGCCGGGTCACCGTCATCGATGCGCCGAGCGGGTACTGATGGCTCGGCGTCACCATCACCAAATCCGGCCGTGCGGCCGCGGCATCGAGCTGCGGCACCATCAGACCGGCGCCGTCCACCCCGATCTCGACGACGGTCGCACCCAGCCTGCGCGGCACCTGGTGGAGCGAGGGATAGCCGGGATCCTCAACGGCCACCGTCAGTGGGCGACCACGACGCGCGCTCAGCACCTGCAGCACGGTCGCCAGGCCATCCCTGGCGCCCGCGGTCACCAGCAGCTCGTCCGGCGAGACCAGCACCCCGCGCATTTGCCGCAGGTGCGCAGCGAGCTGCGCCCGCAAGGCCGGCAGCCCAGCCGGGTCGACCCCGTCGGCACTGGGGTCGGCAGCCGCACTGCGCCACGCCTGCCGCCAGGCGCTGCCGGCCACCGCCCGCACATCGGGGCGTCCCGGCCGCATGTCGACGATGTCCGGATCGCCGGACCGGTCGCTGGTCCCGTCACCGGCCGGTGGAGGCCCGCCGGGTGTCGCGGCGGGCGGGGCGCTGCGCTGGGCCCTGCTCGCCGGGTGAACCAGCGACAGGTCGGGGTTCACTACGGTGCCGGAGCCAGCCAGTGGCGTCAGATAACCCTCGGCGATCAGCTGGTCCCAACCGGCGACAACGGTGCCACGGGACACCCCGAGCCTGGTCGCCAGTGGCCGGCTGGCCGGCAGCCGGTCTCCTGGTTGCAGCACGCCGCCGGTGACCAGTTCCCGAACCGCGTCGGCGATCTGCACCGGCAGCGACGCCCCGTCAGCACGCAGGGTGATCGGTAGATCGACCTCAGTGCGATCCATCTGGTTGGCCTCCCGCCGTGCGTCAAGGAGTAAGTGGTCCAGAGCAAGTATCCATGAGTGGCTCTTGGAATGATCCACTAATTCGCGGCACGATGGCAGCATGACCGATCTCGTGACATCCTCGCCCGCCGCCCGCCCGCTGTCCGACTCGCCGCCGCCGGCCACCGGTGGCGACCTGGTCAAGCGCGGTCTCGCCGAGATGCTCAAGGGCGGCGTCATCATGGACGTGGTCACCGCCGAGCAGGCCAGGATCGCCGAGGACGCAGGGGCCGTCGCCGTGATGGCGCTGGAGCGGGTGCCGGCCGACATCAGGGCGCAGGGCGGCGTTGCCAGGATGAGCGACCCCGACCTGATCGAAGCGATCATCGCGCAGGTGTCCATCCCGGTGATGGCCAAGGCCAGGATCGGGCACTTCGTCGAGGCCCAGGTGCTGCAGCATCTGCAGGTCGACTACATCGACGAGTCCGAGGTGCTGAGCCCGGCCGACTACGCCCATCACATCGACAAGCGGCCGTTCACCGTGCCGTTCGTCTGCGGCGCCACCAACCTGGGTGAGGCGCTGCGCCGGATCACCGAAGGCGCGGCGATGATCAGGTCCAAGGGCGAGGCCGGCACCGGCGACGTGTCGGAAGCGACCAAGCACATCAGGCAGATCCTCGGCGAGATCAGGGCGCTGGCCGCCAAATCACCGGACGAGCTGTACCTGGCGGCCAAGGAGCTGCAGGCGCCCTACGACCTGGTGGTCGAGGTCGCCAGGCGTGGCTCGCTGCCGGTGGTGCTGTTCACCGCCGGCGGTGTCGCCACTCCGGCCGACGCCGCGATGATGATGCAGCTCGGTGCCGACGGCGTCTTCGTCGGTTCGGGCATCTTCAAGTCCGGCAACCCGGAGGCGCGGGCCGCGGCGATCGTCAAGGCCACCGCCAGGTTCGACGACCCGGAGGCCATCGCCGACGCCTCCCGCGGCCTCGGCGAGGCGATGGTCGGCATCAACGTCTCCGACCTGGCCGCCCCGCACCGGCTGGCCGAGCGCGGTTGGTAACCCTCGGCGCTTATCAACTTCGCAACCGCTGACGAAGTTGACGGGTTTGGGACTCATGGGACAGAAATGAACGACTTGGTAAGCGCCGGCAGCGCCGAGGCGGTGGGTGGCGGCGACAGCGACACAGCGGTGGTGGGTGATGCTTGTGCTGTCGATCGCCGGATCGGCATTCTGGCGCTGCAGGGCGGGGTGGCCGAGCACGTCGCCATCCTCAACGGAATCGGCGCCCAGCCGGTGCTGGTGCGCCGGGCAGCGCAGCTGGACGACATCGACGCGATCGTCCTTCCCGGCGGAGAGTCGTCGACCATCGATCGGCTGCTGCGGATCTTCGAGCTGGCCGAGCCGCTGGCGGCGCGGATCCGTGGTGGGCTACCGGCCCTGGGAACCTGCGCCGGGTTGGTGCTTCTGGCGAGCAGAATCGAAGACCCGGCGCCCGGCCAACAAAGCCTCGCCATCCTGGACATCGCGGTGCGCCGCAACGCCTTCGGTTCTCAGGTCGCATCGGAAGAAGCGATCGTCGAGATGTCGGACGGCCCGGTGCAGGCGGCGTTCATCAGGGCACCGGTCGTCACCGAGGTCGGTGCTGGTGTCGAGGTGATCGCTCGTCACCGCGGCGAGGTCGTCGCGGTGAGATCCGGTGCGGTGACGGGGATTTCGTTCCATCCTGAGTTGGCAGGAGACGCCACCTTGCATCGTCACCTCGTTGACCTTGCCACCGGGCCGCGGCAGGCCGGCGGCGTCGACGACAAGTGGCAAGCAGCTGCTACCGGGCGCGCTCGCTGAGCAGCCGCTGCAATCCGTCGATCATGGTGGTCATGCCGAACTGGTAGGCGTGTGCTGCGCTGAAGGCGGAGTTCATCTCCTCGCCGGCCACCTGCCCGATCCTGGCGGCCAGCGGAAAATGGGGCGAGCGGTACTGCCAGTTCGCCGACCCCAACGGCATCGTCTGGCAATTGGTGCAGTGGAGGCAGCCGGCCCAGTGATACTGAGGGCAGCGACAGCGGCGACCCTTCGGCGTACCGTTCGGTGAATCGGGACTATTCGGGTTCCCAAATCGTAAGGACCACTCGTGTCCGACAAGTCACCGCGCAACTCGCTCTCCAAGAAATCCGGCAAGTCGATCAAGGAAAAGCGGGCCGACAAGAAGGCCAAGACCACCGAGAAGAGCGGTATCGAGACCGCGATTCATGCCAAGAAGCGCTGACGCCCCAGCCTTGCTGAAGCTTGGCGTCTTCGGGCACTCGCGCAAGGAGTACGAGCGGCGGCTGCCGATCCACCCCGCGCACTTTGCTCGGATCGATGCGGACCTGCGGCAGCAGCTATACCTGGAAGCCGGGTACGGCGAGCCGTTCGGCGTCAGCGACGAGCAGTTGCGCGCGCAGGTCGCCGGTTTGCTGCCGCGCGCCGAGCTGATTGCGGCCGCCGACATCGTGATGATCCCGAAGGTGCTGCCCGGCGACCTGGAAGAACTGCGCGATGGCCAGATCGTCTGGGGCTGGCCACACTGTGTCCAGGACGTCGAGGTGACCCAGCTGGCCATCGACCGACGGCTGACGATGATCGCCTTCGAGGCGATGAATCTGTGGTCGACCGACGGCCGATTCCTGTTGCACGTCTTTCACAAGAACAACGAACTCGCCGGCTACTGCTCGGTGCTGCATGCGCTGCAGCTCGTCGGGTCGACCGGCGATTACGGTCGCCGATTGCGGGCAGTGGTGATCGGCTTCGGTGCCACCGCGCGGGGTGCGGTGACGGCGCTGAACGCGCAGGGCATCGGCGACGTTCGGGTCCTCACCAACCGCCACGTCGCCGCCGTCGGTTCGCCGATCCACTCGGTGCAGATCGTGCACTTCGACCACGATGACGACGACGCAACGCTCAGCAGGGTGGTCACCAACGAGGGCCGGATGCCGTTGGCCCCGTATCTCGCCGACAACGACATCGTCGTCAACTGCGTGCTGCAGGACACCGAGGCCCCGTTGATGTTCCTGGACGAGGCCGACCTTGCTGCCTTCCAGCCGGGCAGCCTGATTATCGATGTGTCCTGTGACGAAGGCATGGGCTTCAGTTGGGCCCGTCCGACGACGTTCCAGGATCCGAGTTTCGTCGTCGGCGACAGCGTGCACTACTACGCGGTCGATCACAGCCCGTCGTACCTGTGGAACTCGGCGAGCTGGGAGAGTAGCGAGGCGTTGCTGCCGCATCTGCGCACCGTGCTCAGTGGCCGCGAGGCGTGGGCCGCCGATTCCACCATCTCGCGGGCGATCGAGATCGACGCCGGCCAGGTGGTCAACCCGAACGTGCTGTCGTTCCAGCATCGCGCGGCCGACTATCCGTACGCCATCGAACAGCTCATGACCGGGCCGCGACCGATAGCGGCTGTCGGCGACTGATCGCGGGGGGCAAACGGCCCCCGCGGGCGGCCGGCCCTGGGGCAACGTCACAGCCCAGAGCCAGGGCATCCGATGGTCGGACGTCATAGCATGTTGCGCACCGCACCCAGCTGAGCCGTCGAGAAAGACTGTCGCCCCATGCCCGCACTGGCCGCACCCGCCGTCGTCGATCGTCAGCTGCCCACCGCCGAGGCGCGAGCGCTGCTGGAGCTCACCAGATGGTGATCTCAAGAGCCCCTACCGGGGCCAGGGTCGGATCCTGGAGCGACGGTCCACGGGGCAGTGCCGGTGCCCGCCGAGACCGGCGACAGGGCTGAGGAAGCGCCGAATTCAGATGATCAAACACGTGACGCTGCTCACCAGGGTCGGCTGCCACCTGTGCGACACGGCCAGGGCGGAAGTGCTGGCGGCGACCACCTCAGCGGGCGCCGACTGGTCCGAAACCGACGTCGACACCGACCCCGAACTGCGCGCCGAATACGGTGATCGAGTGCCCGTTGTGCTGGTCGACGGGGTGGAGCACGGGCATTTCGTGGTGGACAGAAATAAGTTGCGCGCCGCCCTTACCTGACGTTTGACTGCCGCTGGACGAACCAGCGGGCGTATCACAGGGAATCCAAGATCGACGCAATGGATTACTGTGTCCCAGGATTTGGGAAGGCTGTCCCAAAGGCATTTTTGTTCGCAGCCTCCGATATGGATAAGGTGTGGCGCATCGGCGACCTATCACAGCTGGGCCGTCACCCCGGCAGCGGGGTCCGCCAGGCGTCCGCTGCCACCGACATCACAGGCGGCGAACACTAGTGGCAACGCACTCGGGCGATCGGGCCGGTCGGCGAGCCGATCGCGTCCGGGACATCCCGCAGGCCAGTGCCGCCCGCCTTCCTGGCTACTTACGAGTACTCGACGAGTTCCCATTCGGCCGGACCGTGCGCTCGAAAGATCTTGCCAGGGCCGCCGGCGTCGACGCCGCGAAGCTGCGCAGAGATCTGTCGTTCCTCGGCAGTTACGGGGTCCGCGGAGTCGGCTACGACACCGCCACCCTGAAAGCCGAAATCTCCGTGGTGCTCGGCGCCCACGTCGACCACCGGGTCGCTCTCGTCGGCGTCGGAAACCTGGGCCACGCGCTCGCCGGCTACTCAGGATTTGCCGGCCACGGCTTCCGGTTGGTGGCGCTGTTCGACATCGATCCGCACGTTGTCGGAACGACTGCGGCCGCCGTCGGCGGGCAAGCGGGCCTGTTGGTCCACGACATCGCCTACGCCACAACGGTTCTCGCGACCGAACGGGTCACCATCGGCATCGTCACCACCCCGGCGGACGCCGCCCAGGACAGCGCCGATCTGTTGGTCGGTGCCGGCGTGCGGTCCATTCTCAACTTCGCTCCGTGTCCGCTCGATGTGCCTGTCGACGTTCACGTCCGCCAGGTCGATCTCGGCTTGGAGCTCCAAATGTTGGCCTTTCACGAGGCCAGCCGTCCCGACGAACTCGGGGCAGCACTGTCAACGGCGGCGGCTTTGTAAGAGATTCGGGTCGGCACTGTCGTGTCGGCGCACCAACATCCAGCAGAAGGAGCAGGCCATGACCAGGGCACGCAGGACAGCCGGTCACATTGCATTCATCGGGGCAGGCCCCGGCGATCCCGGGCTGCTCACCGTGCGCGCTCGCGACGTGTTGCTGACCGCCGACTATGTGCTCACCGACCCCGACGTGCCAGCAGCGATCACCTTGCTGGCCGTCGGTGCGCAGGTGCAGCCGGCGGTCGGCGAGCCTGCCGAGGTCGCCAAGGCGTTGGCTGCAGCGGCCAGGTCCGGTCAGCTGGTCGTCAGGCTGACAGCGGGTGACGTATTGACCGCCGATCCGGTAATCAAGGAGATCCAGGCCGTCGCCAAGACCGCCATCGGATTCGAGATCATTCCGGGGCTGAGCGCCGTGACGGCGGCCGCCAGCTACGCGGGCATCCCGGTCGGCAGCGTGCACACGGTGGCGGACGTCAGGTCCACCAGGGACTGGCACACCATCGCCGGAGCCCCGGGCACCCTGCTGCTGCAGGCATCGGCGGGGCATCTGGCCGATACCGCTGCCGCGCTTGCCGAGTGCGGACTCGCGCCGGCCACCCCGGCGTCGGTGACGGCCGGCGCCACTCTGCCGACCCAGCGCACCGTTGACGGCACCCTTGCCACCCTTGACGGCATCGGCAGGGAGCTTCCCGGCTCCCTGGTGATCACCATCGGCTCGCAGATCTCCCAGCGGGACAAGCTGTCGTGGTGGGAATCCAGGGCCTTGTACGGCTGGCGGATCCTGATCCCGCAGACCAAGGATTCGGCAGAGGAGATGGTCGGCCTGCTGCACGGCCACGGCGCCACCAGCGAACGGGTGCCGACCATCGCCGTCGAGCCACCGCGGACCCCGGCGCAGATGGAACGCGCCATCAAGGGATTGGTGGACGGTCGCTACCAGTGGCTTCTGTTCACCTCGGAGAACTCGGTGCGGGCTGTCTGGGAGAAGTTCACCGATTTCGGCCTCGATTCTCGCGCCTTCTCCGGCGTCCGGATCGCCTGCGTCGATGTTGCGACGGCGCACGCGGTCCGCGCGTTGGGCATCACCGCCGATCTGGTACCCGAGCGGGCCGAGCACGGCCAGACCGACTCCGCGGCGCTGCTCGACGACTTCCCGGAGTTCGACGACCTGCTCGACCCGGTCGACAGGGTGCTGCTGCCGCGGGCCGACATTGCCACCGAAACGCTGGCCGCCGGCCTGCGCGACCGTGGCTGGGAAGTCGACGACGTCACCGCCTACCGCACGGTCCGGGCGGCCCCGCCGGCCGCGCCGATCCGGGAGGCCATCAAGTCCGGTGGCTTCGAGGCGGTGTGCTTCACCTCGTCCTCGACGGTACGGAACCTGGTGGGGATTGCTGGTAAGCCGCATGCCAGGACTATCGTGGCCTGTCTCGGCCCCAAGACCGCCGACACCGCGCGGGAGTTCGGCCTGCGGGTCGACGTGCAGCCGGAGGAGCCGGAGATCGCCTCGCTGGTGGAGGCGCTCGCCGCCCACGCCCAGCAGCTCCGTCAGGAGGGCGCCCTGCCGCCGCCGCGGAAGACCCCCCGCCGTCGCTGACCTACCCACTTCGCGGGTCTGGTGGTTGTTATGAGCCCCGGCGGGCCCGTTGATACCCCCACTTCGCGGGCTCTGTGGTTGTTATGGATCGCGGGCAGCGCGCTCGATAACAACCAACAGACCCGCGAAGTCGAGGGTCACCGGCCGGGCTACCGCGGCCGGGATTCCGGAATACCTCCTAGCGACAGGTAAGTTTGCGCACATGACAACTCCCGGGTCCCTGCCTCAGCCTCGACGTGGCGGATTCCTGTCCAACATCTCGTCGGCGCTCACCCCACCAGTGGTCACCGACGACGATCCGGACAAGCCACTGGTGTTGCCGACCGGCCTCAAGGTCGCCACCGCGCTGGTGATTCTCGCCGGCGTTGTCTTCCTGTTCCTCGGTGCCAATTCGCTGATCAACCTGAACAGGGATCTGGACGCTGCTGTTACCTCGTACAACAGCTCGGTCGCGGATTGCGCGAAATACTCCACAGACGGAAGCCTTGCTGGCGGCATCAACGGCAAAGCGAAGTCGCCGGCCAATGCCAGCTCCGACGTGACCACCGCAGTCGGCCAATGCAACAAGATCCTGCAGCCGACCGTCACCGCGGACATGAAGGCCAGCGCCAAGTCCCGCTACACCCTGGTTTCCTGGGTGCTGATCATTGTCGGTCTGGTCTCACTCGGTGCCGGCTGGTTCCTGCGAACTGGAACGGCCTGGGCCAGGCGGGCAACCGTCGGCCTGGTGGTCGTCACGATGATTCTGACGATGTTCCTCGGCGTCTCGAACCTGCTGACGATGGCCGCCACCCTGTTCCTGGTGATCGCCGTGCTGATGTGTTACCTCGGCAGGGGCTCGGTGTATTTCGCCATGACGCGGATGCGGCGCCAGGCGGCGTGACCAACCCGGCACTCGTCCAGCGCGTCGCCGGCAGAGCCGCCGGCGAGGTGGCGACGGTGCTGGCCAGCCGGATGCTGCTGGCGTTCTTGGGCGCGATCGCGGCGCTCGTCGGGGCGGTGCTGCTGTACCGGCAGTCGATCAGCAGCAGCCTGTGGGGCCCCTATCTGCCGAACTCGCCGAAGGTCACCATCGTCCGCTACTCGACGCCGTGGATCGACGGCGCCGTCGGGCTGACGCTGCTCTCCGGCTTGCTGGTGACGGCTGCGGTAGCCGACCTGGTGCGGTGGCGCCGGGTGCGCCGGGTCACACATGATCACCTGGAACACTGATCCGGTGCCAGCAGTGGATCCGACCGACACCGCGCCACCAAAGTCCGTGACGACGACGCAGACAGTGGTGCATCTGCTGCGACACGGCGAGGTCGACAACCCGCATGGAATTCTCTACGGCCGGCTACCCGGGTTTCACCTGTCCGCGCTCGGCAGGCAGGTGGCGCAGGCTGTTGCCGACGACCTGATCGGCCGCCGGCACCTCGACCTTCGGTACTTGGCGGCGTCCAGTCTGATCCGCGCCCAGGAGACGGCGGCCCCGCTTGCCACCGCCGGCGGGCTGCCGATCGTCACCGACGATCGATTGATCGAAGCGGCAAATGCCTTTGAGGGAAGCAAGTTCCGGGCGTCCATGCTGCGCAAGCCGCAGCACTGGGCCAAGCTACGAAACCCCACCCGGCCGTCCTGGGGGGAGCCGTACCTGGAGATCGCCCATCGGATGTCCGGCGCGCTGTACGCGGCCGAAGAGGCGGCACGTGGCGGCGTCGCGGTGCTGGTGAGCCATCAGCTGCCGATCTGGACGCTGCGCCGTTATCTGCAGGGCCAGCGGCTCTGGCACAACCCGGCGCGCCGCCAATGCAATCTGGCGTCGCTCACCACCGTGCACTTCGCCGACGGGGTGATTACTTCGGTGCGCTACTCGGAGCCGGTCGCCCAGCTGGCTGCGGCCGGCACGGGGGTGGGGGCGTGACGAGGAAAGCCACCCACGGCCGCGCTGCGATCCACGGTCGCACTCCGGCAGCGTTGCTGGCAATGCTGCTGTTGGGGTGCGTGGCGCTGGCCGGCTGCACTTCGGACAAGAACGCGGTGGCTGCCCAGGGTGGGGCCTTCCAGCTGGTGACGCCCGGCGGCAAGGTCGAATTCGACTACCCCGTCGCGGACCGTAAGCCGCTGAGCGCCATTTCCGGACCGGCGGTGACCGGCAACAAGCGGGTCTCCCTGGCCGACTACCCGAACACCGTCATCGTGCTGAACTTCTGGGGCGCGTGGTGTCCGCCGTGCCGTGCCGAGACCGACGATCTGGTGACGGCGGCCGACGCACTCAAGGCCAAGGGTGTGCAGTTCATCGGGGTCAATGTCCGGGAGCCCACGCAGGCGGCTGCGCAGGACTTCGAGGCGTCCCACAGGGTCCCGTACCCGTCGATCTTCGACCAGCAGGAGCGCACCCTGCTATCGATCCGCGGGTTCCCGGTCAATTCCATTCCGGCCACTATCGTGCTCGACCGACAGCATCGCGTCGCCCATATCTGGCTGGTCGACCTGAAGAGCCCGGCGCCGCTGGTGGACGTGGCCAGCCGGATTGCCGCTGAGGGTTCCTGATGACCAGCCCGGTGTTGCTGGCGGCCGGATCCGTCACCGATACGGTGGAGTCGGGGCCGTTCCTGGTGGCCGCGGCGCTGGCATTGGCGGCCGGCGTGGTGTCGTTCGCTTCGCCCTGTGTACTACCCCTTGTCCCCGGGTATCTGTCGTACCTGGTGGGGCTGGTCGGCGCCGACGAGACGGACGCCGGGGGCACCAGATCGTCCGCCGTGCGCCTCCAGACGGTGCGCGGCAGAGCCGTCCGCGGAGCCGCCATGTTCGTCGCCGGTTTCACGGTTGTCTTCCTGGCCGAATCGCTCCTAGTGCTTGGCCTGTCGAGATTTCTGGTCGGAAATCAAGACCTGCTCACCAGAATCGGTGGGGTGGTGACGATCATCGTTGGGCTGGCGATGCTCGGCTGGGTCGGGCCATTGCAGCGGGAGGTGCGGATCCACGCCAGGCCGTCGGGCCGGATCCTGGGAGCGCCGCTACTGGGTGCCATCTTCGCGCTGGGCTGGCAGGCCTGTATCGGCCCGACCCTGGCCGGTGTCCAGTCACTGGCCATTGCCAGCGACTGGAATGGCAACGCCTGGCGCGGCCTGCTGTTGGTCGTCGTGTACTGCCTCGGCCTGGGAATCCCATTCCTGTTGCTGGCCTTCGGGTTCGGCTGGGCGACGACCGCGGTAGGCGTGCTGCGTCGGCACTCAAGGGTGATTCAGATCGTCGGAGCCGTTGCGCTCATCGCTATCGGCGTGCTGATGGTGACCGGTACGTGGGGCCACTTCATGTCGTGGCTGCAGTACCGCTACTTCGACGTACGGACGGTGCTCTAGTGGCGACGACCACCGATCAGGAACCTGCAGTGGACAGCGGCCGGCTGCCACCTCACCCAGGGCCCTTCAGGTCCGCCCTCGCGTTCCTGCGCAACACCTGGCGCGGCCTCACCAGCATGCGCACAGCGCTCATCCTGCTGTTCCTGCTGGCCTTGGCCAGCCTGCCTGGCGCACTGCTGCCGCAGTGGGCGCTGAACACCGACAAGACCTCGGCATACATTGCTGCGCACCCGTTCTGGGGTCCGCTGCTGAACAAGCTCGAGTTCTTCGATGTGTTCGGATCGGTGTGGTATTCGGCGATCTACCTGCTGCTGTTCATCTCGCTGATCGGTTGCCTGGTACCGCGCACCCTCGACTTCGCCCGTCACCTGCGGGACAAGCCGGTGGCCACTCCGCGGAACCTGTCCCGGCTGCCGCTCAACACCGTCTACCAGGTCGACACTGCTGCTGGGGATACTGCCGACAGGGTCGAGGCGACGCTGCGGTCCAAGCATTGGCGGGTCGCCGCCCGGACCGAATCCGCTGGCGTGCAGACGATCTCGGCGGAGAAGGGTTATCTGCGGGAGATCGGCAACCTGGTGTTCCACTTCTCGTTGGTCGGGTTGTTGATCGCGGTGGCCGTCGGGGAGTTGTTCGGCTTCGACGGCAGCGTCATCAAGGATGTCGACGGCCAACCCTTCTGCTCGTCCTCGCCCGCTGCCTACGACAACTTCCGCCCAGGACTGACCGTCGATGGCACCGACATGGCCCCGTTCTGCGTGCGGCTCAACACTTTTCAAGCCGGCTACGCCCCCTCCGGCCAGGCAGTGAGTTTCTCCTCCGGCGTCCAGTACCAGGCCGGGGCTGACGCCGGTAGCGACACCTGGCATTCGGCCACCCTGCAGGTCAACGATCCGCTGCGGATGGACGGCGAGCGGCTGTATCTGCTCGGCCAGGGCTATGCACCGACGGTTCGCATCACCTTCCCGAACGGGGCGGTCCGTGATGAGACCGCAGACTTCATCTCGAGCGATTCGTCGCTGCTGTCCACCGGCGCGATCAAGGTGCCCGACCCGCCAGGAATTGCTGCCGATCAGCTGACCAAGCATCAGCTGGCCATCGCCGGCCTGTTCGCTCCCACCGCCGTGGTCAACGGCGGCATTATGACCAGCGTTTTCCCGGCGGCCGACAAGCCTGGGCTGGCCGTCGACGTCTACCGCGGTGACCTCGGGATGGAAAGTGGTGTGCCGCAGTCGGTGTACGCCATCGACCAAGGCCAGGTCGACGCCGGCAGGTTGGTCAAGTTGAAGCGAGTCAACCTGTTCGTCGGCCAGTCGGTGTCGCTGGGCGACGGCACCAAGATCACCTTCACCGGCTACAAACACTGGGTGGCGCTGCAAACCAGCTACGATCCCGCGCAGTTTTATGCGTTGATCTTCGCCATCACCTTGCTATGCGGGTTGATGCTGTCGCTGACCATCAAACGCCGCCGGCTGTGGTTCCGGTTCGTACCCGCTGCCCCCGGAGCCGGGTCGGACGAGACGGAGCCGACCGGCCGTCGTACCGTGGTGCATGTCGGCGGTCTGGCCCGCACCGATCAGGCGGGCTACGGTTCGGAATTCGATGCGGTTTCCCGTCTCGCCGACGGTGACGAACCCGCCGAAGACAGGAGTTGAGCGATGTCAGCGTTCTCCGATCTGGCGTTCCAGGCGGCGATGGCCGCCTACCTGGTCGCGCTGGTCTGTTACGGAATCGAGTTGGCGTCGCGGCGCGGCCTGGTGCCGACCGCACTTGAGGCGGCCAGCATGCAGCGCCGGGTGGAGGCCAAAGCGGGTGTCGGCGTCACCGCGGTGTCGTTCGACGGCACCTACTCCTACGGCGGCGGTGGCGGTTCCGACAGAGTCGACGGTGCCGATCAAGGCCGCGATGACGACGACGATGACGACGGCCCGCGCCGCCCGCTGGCCCCGTGGGGAGTGCGGTTCGGCCGCGCCGCGGTGGTCGTCACGGTGGTCGGGGTGCTGGCCAATGCGATCTCGGTCGTCACTCGAGGACTGACCGCCGACCGGTTGCCGCTGGCCAACCTCTACGAGTTCTCCTCGATGCTCTGCCTGGCATCGGTCACCTGCTGGCTGATCGTGTTGCGAGTGACCGGCGCCCGCCCGCTCGGCCTCTTCGTGATGACGCCGGTGGCGTTGCTGGCGTTCATCGCCGGTACCGTGCTGTGGATTCCGGCCGGCCCGGTAATGCCGTCGCTCAACTCGTACTGGAAGTGGATCCACGTCACCACCGTGTCGATCTCCGGCTCCGTGCTGCTGGTGAGTGGTGCCGCATCGGTGATGTACCTGCTGCGGCACCGGTTCGACCGGAAGATCTCGGACACGCCGGACGACCCGCTGCTGGCCACCTCGATCTGGGGGCGACTGCCCAGCCTGCAGGTGCTGGACAAGATCGCCTATCGGACGGCCATTGTGGCGTTCCCGCTGTACACCTTCGCGGTGATCGCCGGGTCGCTGTGGGCCGAGGTGGCCTGGGGCAAGTATTGGAGCTGGGATCCGAAGGAGACGGTGGCGTTCGTCAGCTGGGTCTTCTACGCCGGCTACCTGCATGCCCGGGCGACCTCTGGCTGGCGGGGAGTGCGGTCCGCCTGGATCAACATCTGCGGCTTCGCCGCAATCGTGTTCAACCTGTTCTTCGTGAACTTCGTGATCTCCGGCCTGCACAGCTATGCGGGCGTCGGCTGATCACGCGCTGACCGGCTCGGCAGATCAGACACGGCCAATCAGACACGGCCGATCAGACACGCTGGTCGGGCTATGACGTTGCTTCACATAGCGAAGCAACGTCATAGCGACCGTCAGCTTGCGGCGCCGCCGGATCCGTTCTTGTCCTCGCCGCGCAGCCTGCGATCGATTTCGCTGAGGAACTCTGGATCGTCGTCCGGGGCAAGCTGACGCGCCTCGCGGCGCTGCAGCGGGGGCCGGGGCGGTGTGGCTTCGGAATCGGCTCGACCATCGAGTCCGCGCCAAGCCAGAGCGATCACCACGATCGTCACGACGAGTGCCACGAACAGATACATCGGCTTCCTCCTTGGACTTCCCTCAGCGTACGCAGTCCCGGCTGGCTTTGCGGCCCGCCGCCGAGCTGGTACTCAACCGGTAAGAAAAGGGGCCCACGACCGCCCTCACCGGCGGTCTTGGACCCTGTTCTGTCGACTCTTGTCGAAGTTGCTCAGGCAGTATCGCGGGAGGCCTCGACCGTCAGATCTGCGAGCAGTGCGGTCACTTCCGACTCGCGGAACCGGCGGTGGCCGCCGGGTGTGCGGATCGAGCCGATCCGTCCTGCGGATGCCCAGCGGGTAACGGTTTTCGGGTCAACCCGGAACATCAGGGCGACCTCGCCAGGGGTGAGCAGCTTCTCGGCGTTGTCTGCGGCCATGTGTCATCTCCCGATTCGTCAGGCCCCGACTTGGCTCTCGTCGGGGGTGGTGGTGCGGTGCCGTTCGTATTGTTCGGTGCCCACTGGATGCAGTCGTCAAACGCCGAAAGTCCGAACTGCGTACCTTTGGCGTGGTTTGCATCCCAATGTCAGTCTACGTCGGGCCCGTTCGCCGGCCTCGATTTCCGGTCGATCGGTAAGCGCGGGTCCGCTGATTCGACCTGCTGGGTAATCGGACACGCCGCTCTGACGTAGGTTGGCCGTGCATTGTCAGGCAACCGCCGGGGAGGTTCGATGGACGCCGTTGATCGTCGACTCATCGACGCCTTGCGTGCCGATGGCAGGGCCAGCTATGCCGAGCTCGCCCGCTCTGTCGGGTTGTCCTCGTCCGCCGTGCACGAGCGGGTGGCCAAACTCGAATCGTCCGGGGTGATCGCCGGCTACCGGGCGGTCGTCGATCCGACCGAGATCGGCCTCGGGGTGACGGCGCTGATCGGCATTGAACCGGGGGAGAACGGTCTCGACCACGAGATTGCCGCCTCCCTGGACGCCCTCCCCGAGGTGGAAAGCTGCTATGCAGTGGCCGGCGACGAGGCGTTCGTCGTCAAGGTGAGGGTCGGCAGTGTTGACGAGCTGCACCGATGCCTCGGCCGGCTGCGCGGGATCTCGGGGGTCGCGCGGACCAGAACGACCGTGGTGCTGGCGACCCGCTTCGAGATGCGTCCGCACCTGCTCGAGCCGGTGCCCGGGGTCGCCACCCCGAGCCCACTGCAGCATCAATCCGGCGGCGACGCGGCCCTGCCGCCGAAGTAGCCTGGTCGAGTGACGTCTGCCGAGCCAGAGCCTGCCGCTGCCAATGCGGTCCAGCCGGCGACCGATGCGGCTGCTGCCGGGCCCGCGCTTTGGCCGCCGGTGATCGGGTATGTGCTGCTGCGGTTACTGCTGACTGTGGTGATCGCCGCCGTCTTGCTCGGGATCAGTGCGCTGGTAGCGCTCGGCATGCCGATATTGGTAGCCGTGATGCTGGCGATCGTCCTGCAGCTGCCGTTGGCCTGGATACTGTTGGCCAAGCAACGGGATCGGGCGGCGTCGGCGATGGCCGCGTCGGCCGGCCGCCGACGGCGCGTCCACGAAGATCTGCGGTCGGCGCTGGCCGGAAATCCTCAAGTGGTGCGGGATGAGGACAGAGGGTGACGGTTAACGGCGTCACCGCTGATCGGTCGGATGCCGGACAGCGCTCCTGGGTGGCGCAAGCGGTGCGCCGGATCGAAGCGGATGCCCAGCGGAGCGCCGACACTCACCTGTTGCGGTTCCCGCTGCCGGACAGCCTCGGTGTCGATCTGTATCTCAAGGATGAGTCGACGCACATCACCGGTTCGCTCAAACACCGGCTGGCCCGGTCGTTGTTCCTGTACGCGTTGTGCAACGGCTGGTTGGCGGAGGGCACGACGGTGATCGAGTCGTCGTCGGGTTCGACGGCGGTGTCTGAGGCGTATTTCGCCAGATTGATCGGACTGCCGTTCGTCGCGGTGATGCCGCAGCGGACGTCGCAGGAGAAGGTCGCGCTGATCCAGGCGCAGGGTGGGACCTGCCATCTGGTTTCCAACCCCGCGACAATCTACGACGAGTCGCGGCGGCTGGCCGCCGAGTGCGGTGGGCATTACCTGGACCAGTTCACCCATGCGGAGCGGGCGACGGACTGGCGTGGCAACAACAACATCGCCGAATCCATCTTCGCCCAGCTCGGTCGGGAGGAGCACCCCATCCCCGAGTGGGTGGTGATCGCCGCCGGAACGGGTGGCACCAGCGCCACCATCGGCCGGTATATCAGGTATCGCGGTTACGAAACCCGGCTCTGCGTACCGGATCCGGAGAACTCGGCGTTCTTCCAGGCGTGGTGCACATCGGATCCGACGGTGACAGGGGCCGGCTCGAAGATCGAGGGCATTGGCCGGCCGCGGGTGGAGCCAAGCTTCGTCGGCCAGGTGATCGACCGGATGGTGACGGTGCCCGACGCATCGAGCGTCGCCGCGATGCGGACCGTCGAAACCATCCTTGGCAAGAAGGTCGGTCCGTCGACCGGGACCAATCTGTGGGCGGCCTTCGCGCTGGCCGCCGAGATGCGTGACGCCGGCCGGCCCGGATCCATCGTCGCGTTGCTGTGCGACAGTGGCGACCGGTATGCGCACACCTACTACGACGATGGCTGGGTGACGGCGCAGGGTTGGGACCTCGCCCCGGCCGCCGCCGTCGTCGCCACCTTTCTTGCCACTGGCAGCTGGCCTTCCTGACCCCTGGCGCTTATCAACATCAGCGGCGCTGATGAACTCGGTGGCTTCTGCCACTCCTGTCCCAAAACCACGACGTTGATCAGCGCAGCGAGTGGTTCTTCGATCTTGCGGTGGCAGCTGCGGGGGTGCCGGGCGGAATGAGTGCAATTGTCGACCGCGAGTCTTACAGTCCCCGGCATGACTCTCATCCAGGTTGCCCAGCACGCAGACGATCTCGATAGGGCCGCAGCGTTCTACACCGACCTGCTCGGCGCCGAACCGACGGGAAAGTTCGAGCCGCCCGGGTTGCTGTTCTTCGACCTGGGTGGCACCAGGCTGTTGCTGGAACGGGGCGCACCGAGTGCCGTGCTGTACATCAGCGTCGCCGATATCGATGCCACGATCGAGCGGCTGCGCGCTGGCGGGGTCGAGATCGTCAGCGATCCGCACATTATCTTCAGCCATGCCGACGGGGCGCTGGGTCCCGCTGGCACCGACGAGTGGCAGGCGTTCGTCAGGGACAGCGAAGGCAACCTCGTCGGACTGGTCGAGCAGCGCAAGACGCCAACTGCCTAGGCCGCGGTCGGTGCCCCCACTCAGTGCCCACAGGCGGCGCTTACCAAGTCGTTGGCGCACGTCCCACGCGTCCCAAACCGTGAAGTTTGATCAGCGCGATCGATGTTGATTTGTTCGGCGACAGCACCCGGTGGTTCTCGGTGGTGAACTGCAAGAACCGGTGTGGCATGTCCTGCGGCTACCGCGGTATCCGGACACCAGGTCGAACCACAACCGCTGCGCCTCGCTGATCGGCACGCGATAGTCCTTGGTGCCATGGGTTACCAGCATCGGAGTGCTGACCTTGCCGACATGATGATGCGGTGAGTATGTGGCGTACCAGCCCGGCAGTTCGTCCGGAGTCCTGTGCACCCGGACCTTGAGCACCGCCGCGTCGGTAGTGGGGTGCTGTTGGTGGAGGGCGTAGAGGCCCGCGTGCGTGACGATGGCCTTGAACCGGGTGGTGTGCCCGGCAATCCAGTTGGTCATGAAGCCGCCGAAGGACGCGCCGAGCAGTGCAGTTCTGTTGCTGTCCAACGTCTTTCGCCGCAATACGTGATCGGCCAGTGCCTCCACCTCGCGCCACACCACGTCGGCAAGCCGAGGCCAACCCCTGTTCAGTCCGGTGTGGCCGTAGCCGGTCGACATCGCCAGGTCCGGCATCAGCACCGCATAGCCGCGGGCCACCGCCAGCCACGGGGACCGCCCGCTATGGCGTCAGCCGGTGCACGTCACGCGGGAACAACGTCGCCAGCCGGATGTTGTCGGCCTCGATGAGCCGCGCCGTCCAGCGTTCCAGCCCGATCGCGAATCCGCCGTGCGCAGGCATTCCGTGCCGGAATGCCTGCAGGTACGACTCATACTCTGCTGGGTCCTCACCGCGAGCCGCCAGCGCACCGAGATAGTCGTCGTAGCGGTGCAACCGCTGGCCACCGGTTACCAGCTCGAGCCCACGGAACAGCAGGTCG
This sequence comes from Actinomycetota bacterium, assembly GCA_030853385.1. Lineage (GTDB taxonomy): Bacteria > Actinomycetota > Actinomycetes > Mycobacteriales > Nakamurellaceae > Nakamurella. The sequence goes on from JALYVF010000073.1 coordinate 50,943, forward strand.
AACGAGTTGGTCCAGCGCGGGTCGCCCGGCTGCGGGTGGGTGTAGAACGGCCGCTTGACCGCCGGATAGCCCTCCACCGCAAGGAAATCCGAACCGTATTCCTGCAGTGCCCAGCCGCCGAGGACTCGCTCGTGCTCGGGCGCAAGGTCCGGTTCCGCCGGATCGGCGCCGACCAGCTCGAGAGCGTCGCGGAAGTGGATCACCGGAATCTGCTGTGGCACAACGGGTATGGAGGCATCGGTCAGAGAGACGGCATCGGCGGTAGCCAGTACCGATTCGACCATCCCCGCCAGTGCCTCACGCAGCACCGCCAGTACGTCCAGGTGAGAGTCAATGAAACCGAGTTCGGCATCCAGCGACACGTACTCGGACAAATGTCGCACGGTGTCGTGCGGCTCGGCGCGGAATACCGGGCCGGTCTCGTAGACCCGCTCGAACACCCCGACCATCGTCTGCTTGTAGAACTGCGGCGACTGGGCCAGGAATGCCGGCCGACCGAGATAGTCCAGCGCGAACACGTTGGCGCCCGACTCTGTCGATCCGGCAACGATCTTGGGGGTCTGGATCTCGGTGAAGTCGAGCCGGTCGAGGGTCTGTCGGAACCCGCGCAGCGACGCCGCGGCCAGCTGCCATACCGCTTTCCTGGTCGGATGCCGCCAGGTCACCGGTGCGTTGTCCAGCAGTACCGGGAGAGTGGCGGACAGCTCCGGGCGCCACAACTCGACCGGCGGGGTAGCAGCAGGCGATGACAACGCCGTCACCGCCGGCGAGGTGATCTCCACTCCGCCCGGCGCCTGCGGGTTGGTCGTGGCGACGCCGATCACCCGGACGACAGTTTCCTCGCCGAGGGTGTCGACGTCGGCCCGAACCGCCGGGTCTGTCACCACCACCTGCGCGGTGCCGGAGCGGTCCCGGACGATCAGGAACGTCACCGACGCCAGCCGGCGTCGGCGCTGGATCCAGCCCTCGATCGTCAGCAGGCCGTTGCCGGGTCCGGCTGTCGGCAGGTCGGCGCACAGTGTGCGCGCGCCTGCAGCGGATGTGTTGTGGTACATGGTTTTTCGCCACCTCCTCGGATTCCAAACCCGGGAGGTGTGGGCGATCGGGAGCTCGCGGTGCCACCACACCTTCACCGACCGGATCGGTCGGCCTTTCACTCGGTTCGATGACGGGAACCAGTCGACATCAGCTCGAGGATCGTCACTCCCGTCAACGCCGGTGTGTCCACCAGGGTAGCTAGGAGAGCAAGCCGGTGGTAGCAAGGAGCCATGAAACCGATTCCCGTGCAACCAGGTCCAGGACAAGAATCGGTGTGGGACTACCCGCGGCCGCCGCGAGTGGAACGCAGCCACGACCGCGTCAGGGTGCAGATCGGCGAGGTGGTGCTGGCCGAGACCCGGCGGTCTTTCCGGGTGCTGGAGACCAGCCATCCGCCGACCTACTATCTGCCGCGGGCTGCCTTTGCCGACGGCGTACTGCTGCCGGCGGCGGGCTCCACGGTGTGCGAGTGGAAGGGCCTGGCCGGCTACGCCGACCTGGTCGGTGGCGGATCGACGGCACAGCGGGCAGCCTGGACCTACCCGGAACCTGCCGCCGGATTCGCCGAGCTGCTCGATCACTGGGCGGTGATGCCGGGCGGCCAGCTGACGTGCTGGGTCGACGACGAGCGGGTGACACCGCAGCTGGGCGGCTTCTACGGCGGCTGGATCACCAGCAACGTGGCGGGACCGTTCAAGGGTGGCGACGGCAGCTGGGGTTGGTGACCGGCGGCGAATGACGCCCCGCTAGATCGTCAGCCTGCTGATGATCATGCCGAGGGCAACCAGGATCGAGTAGCTGAACTCCAACCGGCCGGTGGCAACCAGCACCGAGATCAACTTCGGTCCCCGCGCGCCGCGCAACACCGCGCGAACCGGCACCGCCGCCAGCGGCAGCGTGAGTAGCCCGAGCAGCACCCACGGGTGGCGCAGCCCGACGACGGCCACGGCCAGCAGTGCGCCGGCCACCATCAGCGCGTAGACCCGCCGGCTCAGCGCATCGCCCAACATCACGGCGAGGGTGCGCTTGCCGGTATCGGTGTCGGTGCCGATGTCGCGCAGGTTGTTGGCGACCAGCAACGCGCAGGCCATCAGCCCGATACCGATGCTGAAGGCGACAGAGCCGTAGGTGATCCGGCCGGCTTGCACGTAGGTGGTGCCGTTCACCGCGAAAAGGCCGAAGAACACGAAGACGAACAGCTCGCCGAAACCTGCATAGCCGTAGGGCTTCGGGCCGCCGGTGTAGAACCAGGCCGCGGCGATGGCCAGCGCGCCAGGGATCAACAGCCACCACCCTGAGGTGGCGGCCAGCGCCAGTCCACCGGCCGCGGCGACGGCGAACCAGCCGAAGGCGGCCAGTTTGACGCTGCGCGGCGTCGCTGCCCCTGAACCGACCAGCCGCATCGGCCCCACCCGGCTCGCGTCGGTGCCTCTGATGCCGTCCGAGTAGTCGTTCGCGTAGTTGACGCCAACCTGGAGCGCCAGACTGACCAGCAACGCCAGCAGCGCTTTCCACCAGACAAACTGGTGCAGCGCGACCGCCACCCCTGTTCCGATGACGACCGGTGAGATGGCAGCAGGCAGCGTGCGAGGGCGGGCGGCCGAGAGCCATTCGGATACAGAGGTCACCGCCGAGACCCTAGTCGGCGAGGCCCGGGTAGAATTGTCATCGTGCCCAACGGTAGCGTGCTGGCTCGCCTGCGATATGTGCTGGCGTTGCTGCCGACCGCCGTGCTCGCGGTGTTCGCGACCGGCGACTTTCTGCCGGTCGGCACCGCCGGTTCGCTCGCTCTTGCCAGCGCCGTCACCGCAGGACTGGTGCTGCTGGTCGTTGTCGCCGCGGTCCAGCTGCAGCCGACCTCGTCGTCCTTACCGGCCAGATCCCGCGCTGTCACCTTGCGCGAATGCGCCAAGCACACGGTATTTCTGCGGCTCCGCGACCCGGACGCCCGTGGCCGCATCCGATCCAGAGCTCCGTCACCGGCCTAGCGGCCGCGTGACCAAGCGGGTATGGCCTCGACGGCCTACCCGCTCCCATTGAAAACCCTTGGCACGTAGCCGCTTCCGCCTGTCTGTTTCATCCTCAGCCGTCATCCCCAAGACAAGACGGAGTGCCCTCTCATGTTCAATTTCATCCTGTATCCGGTGTCGGCCATCCTGTGGTTCTGGCATGTCATCTTCGGTGGTCTGCTCGGGCCGGCCAACGGCTTCGGCTGGGCCCTAGCAGTGGTCCTTCTGGTGTTCACGGTGCGGTCGCTGTTGATCAGGGCAGCAATGCGGCAGCTGCGATCGGCCCGCGTCACGCAGCGGCTTGCCCCCCAGATCAGTGCCTTGCGCCAGCGGTACCGCGCCGACAATCACCGGCTGGCGAAGGAAATTCAGCAACTACACGCCGACAATGGCAGCAGCATGTTCGGCGGCCTGCTGCCGGCACTGCTGCAGATCCCGGTGTTCCTCAGCCTGAACGCCGTCTTGCGCGGCTTCAGCCCGACCGCGCAGCGCAACCACATCTTCGACAGCGCCGGTGTGCAGTCGTTCCTGGATGCCGACATCTTCGGCGCCAAGCTTGGCAACTGGCTCAGTCAGCCGGCGGCCGCACTGCAGCACTTCGGCACCAATCGGACCGCGATGATTGCCGTCGGGGTCCCACTGATGCTGCTGGCCGGGTTGGCCAGCTACTTCACCATGCGGGTGTCGATGCGCCGTCAGCAGCGAGCCGGGGACCCGCAGAGTCCGCAGCTCGCGAAGGTCGGCAAGCTGATGATGTACCTGGCCCCGGTCGGCGTACTGATCGCCGGGTCGCTGTTCCCGCTGCCGATCGGCATGCTCTTGTACTTTCTGGCCACCAACCTCTGGACGCTCGGCCAGACGCACATCCTCGGCGGCATCGTCGAACGCGAGCAGCGGAAGGCTCGGGAGGCGGAAGCGCGAGCGACAGCGGTGCGACAGCAGGCGACGAGGCCGAAGCCGGGCCACCGACCGCGGCGGCGCTAGTTGATGAGGGTCAGCCGGCAGTCTGCTCGGCGAGAGTGGCCGCCGCCCGGCGGTCGGGCTTGCCCGGTCCGCGCAGCGGCAGCGCGTCCACCGTGACGAAGCGGCGCGGCCGGTAGTGTCGTGGCAGGTCGGCCAGCGCGGCGTCCACCGCGCCGTTGGATGGAACGGCCCCGGTGACGACCGCGACCACCACCCGCCCCCATTCCGGATCGGGCACGCCGACGACCAGTAGTTCACCGATGCCAGGTAGGCCGGCCAGGGCCTGCTCGATCGGCGCCGGCGGAACCTTCAACCCACCGGTGACGATCACGTCGTCGGCTCGTCCGAGCACCGTCAGAGTGCCGCCCGAAAACGTGCCGAGGTCGTCGGTGACGAACGTCCTCGGCGCGGGAAACGCTGGGTGGGCAGGCATTCCGAGGTAGCCGCTGGCCAGCACGGGTCCGGACAGCACGATCCGGTTGTCGGCGTCGATGTCTACTCCGACGCCGTCCAGCGGGTGGCCGCCGTAGACGCAGCCGCCGCAGGTCTCGCTCATCCCATAGGTGGTGACGATGCGAATGCCGGCAGACTCGGCGCGGCCCACCAGATCCGGCGAGGTAGTTGCACCGCCGACCAGCACCGCGTCGAAGTCGGCGAGGACGCCGGTGGCCGGGATGTCTTGCAGAATGCGGTGCAGCTGGGTCGGTACCAACGACACGTACCGTCGATCGGCCGACAGCGTGCCGGCCACAGCCGTGAAAGTCGTTGCGGTGAAAGGCTGCGCGGTGTCGAGCACTGAGATCGGGGAGCCGGCCGTCGCGGCTCTGAGTAGGACCTGCAGGCCGGCGATGTGCCAGGCCGGCAACGCCAGCAACCATCCGCCCGGTCCACCGAGGCGAGCCTCGGTGGCGGCCCAGGATGCGTGCAGTGCGTCGGCGGACAGCAGCGTGTGCTTGG
>JALYVF010000102.1 GCA_030853385.1 Actinomycetota bacterium
TCCAGCGCCTCCGGCGGTAGCCCGCGTCAAGCGGTGTTCTTTCCGGCCGCTGCGACTCGCTCGCGCAGGCCGCCGGCCAGCCCGGCGACGGTGAGCAGATCGACCAGTCCACCACCGATTTCGGCGATCCGGCGGTGCTTGATGCCGACCATCCGTAGCCGCAGGTGCATTCTCGTTCCGCCGGGCGACGGGTGCAGCATGATCGCCCAGCTGAGCTGTATGCTTCCCCTGGTCGACTTGTGTACCAACAGGCATTTGTTGCCCCTTGTCTCGATGCGCACGGTCCCAGCCTTCGATGGTTCTCGCGAGAAGCCTGCCGCCAGACCTCTGGACAAGCGAATTGCTGAATCCGGCGACGCGCTTCTTGCGGCTGCCCCCGGGCTTGACTCTCTCGCCCGTGCGTGCGCAACTGAGCCGCTCATGGTCGGCTGACTCGGCGCGGATGCGTGTGGGCTGATCAGCAGGTAGCTTCTGGGCCAAGCAGTGAGTCGAAGGGTGTTGGTGGGTGTCGGCGATGTGCGGTCACCATGACCCATTGTGGACAACTTTCGGTGCTCGTCGGCCAGTTCGGGAAGACTGATCGCACGAATGGAGTCGTTGGGGGTGTGATGAGGTCGAGAGCGAGCCGGAGCGCCGCGTTGCTAGTCGCTGGCGCCCTGGCACTGGCTGGCTGTACAAGCAACACCTCGAGCGGCCCAACGTCCGATACGAGTCTGGTGTCGATCGACCCGAGCGAGCAGGTCATCACTCCCTCCACGATCGCGAGCCCTTCGTCGGACGGATCGACGCCCTCCGGGCCATCGGAGAGTTCGGGGCCGTCGGTGGCGCCTTCGACGGTGAGTTCGTCGGTGACGACCTCGAAAACCAGTACCTCGGTCGGCACCAGTAGCCCGTCGGCCAGCAGCCCGACAGCAAGCAGTCTGACGACCAGCAGCGGCGCACGTTCGTCCACCGCGACGTCGGCGACCTCGGCGACGTCGGGTACCTCGCGCCCGCCGAGCAGCCCGGTCAGCTCCACTCCTCCCGACGGTGCGATCAGCGCGTCGGAGGCTGCCGACCGCAAAGCCATCGAGAAGGTGTGGCTGCAATATTGGCAGATCGCTTACAAGATGCAGAAGATACCTGCGCCCCAGCGCCCGGCCGCGTTCGGAGCCGCGATGATGAATCCAGCTTTGAATGAGCTGTTGGCTTCTGCCGCCGTCAATGACAAGAATCATTGGAACGGCTACGGCACGGTCACCCATGACATTCATTGGGGTCCACCCGTCGACGGCGAGAACTCGGCTGTCATGGCCGACTGTCAGGATCAATCAAAGTTCGGCGTCTTCGACACAACAAATGACACGATTCTGTCCTATGGACCGTCAAGGGTGAACGTTCAGGCCACGTTCGAGAAGACGAAGGCCGGCTGGAAGTTGGCCAAGATGTTCTCACCTGATGGAACGACATGCTGACGCCGAGGTCGGTGGCCCTGATCACGCTCGTGGGCCTCACTATAAGTGTTCCCTTGGCCGCTGTCCGCTACTCTCAGGACAGGACCGCATCTGTAGCCGGATGTCCAGCGGGCGAGGCGTTCTTCGAAGGTCGTTGTCTGCACTCAGGAGTCAATGCTGTGAGGCAGAAGGGTGGTCTCACCTCCACTTCACCGAAAACGGCCGCGGTTCAGCTCAAGATCGTGGCAGAGCTCAATAAGCATCGCATATCTGTTGCGCGCGAATCTAGTCGTTCCGGCCAGGTAAGTGCCGGCAGTGGCCAAGCGAACCGTAGTGAGGATGTCAAGGGTGGAGGTCAAGACATTGTTGATCCCTGCTACTACAAAGCCGATAATTCAGGCACCTCGTCGGCAATGAAGGGCCATACCCGCGACCAGGGCTTCGCTGTCACTCGTTACTGCCCGGCGGACATCGCTATCAAGATTACCAACAATTTCAAGAAGCGGGTTATCTATCAGGCAGGGAATCAGACTTTCGTTCCGTACAACCCTCCCGCTCCTGGCCAGCCGCCACCCGCAGCTCCGGTTGCGCCGCCACCACCGTCACCGGAAGAAGTGGCGCAGATTGCGATCGCCAATCTTCCGGTGCCGGCCCCGACGTTGAACATGGGTCCGGGCCGGGAGAGCGCGGTGGTGCATCAGCCGTTGTGGCTGTGGGTCGACGATCCCGGACCGATCACCGCCACCGCGAACCTGGTGGGGGTACAGGTCACCGCTATCGCCAAGCTGACCAAAACCACCTGGAACATGGGCGAAACCGTCGGCAAACCGGGGAGCGGCAAGAATCAGCGGCAAGCCGTCGTCGAATGTCCCGGCGCAGGCACCCCCGCGCCGGCGCCGCAGGATCTTCCCGACAGCCCGGCCGATTGGAAGCCGGCCTGCGGCTACAGCTATCAGTGGCGCTCGACCATCGCCCGGACCGGAAGCCAGTCGTGCCAGTGGCCCGTCACGGCCGTCACCCAATGGACGGTGACCTGGACCTCGAACCTGGGCGTCGGCGGCACCACCGTGCTGGAAACCCGCAACACCACCGGCATCAACATCGCCGAGCTGCGCACCGTGCTGGTCGACGATCCGAACGCCCAGGTCGCCACACCTGCCAAACCCGGTTGCTACTGACCAGGCGAAGCGGCCATCCGCACCGACGTCAGCTGGTGGACAGATCGAGAAAGTCTGCCAGCCAGATGCTGATGTCGCGCAGACAGCCGTCACTCAGCTGTCCGACGCTCGTCAGACTGTCGTAGAAGCGGGCTTCTACGACAACCGCATCAGCGCCAGCCGAGCCACCCGCAACCACATCGCCGGACTGGAAGCCCTCGGCTACAAAGTCACCCTCGAAGCCGCCGCATAACCCACACCGCCACCCAACCCCTGCAAACCGCAGGGGTCACCCGACCACGTCCACGCAAGTTCATTTTCGGATTAGGAGCTACTCGTATTGCCATCTTCGGCTCCTGGGCGGCGCGCTACCGGGGCGAGGCTGGACCACCACCGAACGACGTCGACGTTGTGTTGATCGGATCGGTAGGCCGCTCCGCGGCCTACGAAGCTGCCCGCCGTGCGGAAACCCGGCTCGGATTTCCGGTGAACCCGACGGTGATGTCTGAGGAACGCTGGTCAGCAGCCGACGACGCTTCAGATGCACTCACCCGCAGCATCCGCATCTCTCGGCTGGTCGAGCTGACTAAGGCTGATGGGCCCGCACGATGACCAGTTGGAATCGCGGAGAAGCGACAATCCTCCGACAGCTTGCCAACCGTGAGCTGCAAGTCATGCCGGTGAAATGACAGACGGCCAAGCATGGCTCGACAGAGGGAGGCGCACCCTGACCACCGCCGAAGCCATTGTTGACGACGATCCAGAAAGCGCCTTCGTATTGGCGTACGCCGCCGGCCGTCAGGTCGGCACACGGCTGCTGGCACACAGGGGCTACGCCCAACCACAGCAGGCGGCCACCTGGCAGTGGTTAAATCCATCGTTGATCAATTCGACGGGTCGTTCAAGGAGTTGGACTCCCTTCGCCGTCGCCGCAACGACTTTCAATACCCGACGTTCCCTGGTGATCCAGTTGACCCGCAGGAGGTTCGAGCGGCGATTGCTACCGTTCACGAATTCCTTAGCAGCGCGACCATGCTCCTGCCAGAACTCGGATTCTTCGACCAGTAGTCCGATAACCCGAAGGGCCGGGTCATTGAACTGGGTGCCCTCGATGTAGTTGGGGAAGTACGCCTCGAAGAACGGCAGAAATCGGTACGCCCCCGAATGGTGGAGATCTTGCGGGCGATTCTGCGGGGTAGACGCCAGCAGCGTTGCCACCAAGACGTCGAACCGCTCGGTCCGATTCCTGTCGTACGGCCGACGCGCCTGCCGGGCCAGCAACGCCCGCGCGCCAGTGGCCACCCGCGTGGCCCCCAGAGCGGCACCGATCAGCTCGCTGACCCTGGCCAGATTCCTCGGTGATGCACCGGCTGCCGGCCCGAACCGTTCGGCGTCGATGCAGTATCGGTGCAGCCTCTCGACGCCGTCCTTGGTGTGGATGTTGGCCGGGCTGGAGGCCAGTCGTGCCAGTGGCCCGTCACGGCCGTCACCCAGTGGACGGTGACCTGGACCTCGAACCTGGGCGTCGGCGGCACCACCGTGCTGGAAACCCGCAACACCACCGGCATCAACATCGCCGAGCTGCGCACCGTGCTGGTCGGCGATGCCAACGCCCAGGTCGCCACGCCGGCAAAACCCGGCTGCTACTGACAGGAACTCCGCGCCAACGTCAGCCTGTGAACAGATCGAGAAAGTCTGCCAGCCAGGTGCGGATGTCGCGTAGACAGCCCTCGCTCAGCTGTCCACTGACTCTCGTCAGCCGGGTGCGAGAGATCGTCCGCAGTTGCTCGGTCATTGCCCAGCATGGGACGTCCAGCCCGACGTCGCCGGTCAGCCGGATGTGATTGGGCCAGCCGCGATCGGTGGTGGTGATCGGAACCACCAGCGCGAGTGTGGTGACCGTGTCGAGGTACCCGCGGCTGGCGACGATCACTACCGGCCGGTGGCCGCCCTGTTCCCTGCCGCGCACCGGTACCAGTGAGGCCCAGGCAACGGCCCCGGATTCCAGCCCCAACGAACCAGCGACGTCAGGCGCCACGCGCGTCGTTCAGCTCCGCCGCCTCCCAAACCGCTGCCTCCGCCGCGTAGCCGGCGGCGAGGTCTACTGGCGTTTTAGCAATGGCTTGACCGAGCGCTGACAACCGCGAGGCTCTGTCGGCCGCGTCGGCCAGCCGCGTCAGATGCTCGCCCAACGACAGGTGCGCGGCGCCCGCCTGTGCCTTGAGCCGATCACGGGTGCGCTTCGAGACCTTGATCGTCGTGGACGTCATACAAAAAGTATACCGACGTTGCTGGCGTCCACGGCGAACACCAGCGGCCACGCATCCGGCCGGTTCTCCACGATCAGGTCACGCATCGCCTCGTCGTCGACCTTGCCGCGGTCCAGCGCCTTGTAGAGGCTGCCATGGCTTCGCCGGAACGCTGGCTCCAGACTCAGCGTCGGGACCGAGGCCACCGGCGACGGTGAGCACAACATGGCGTCGGTGAGCTCGAAGGCCGCGTCGGCCCAACCGGTCAGGCAAGCGTAGAAGCCGGTGCGGAAGTCCCGTAGCTCGCGTTGGCCAGTGACTGCGTTGAGCGTCGTGGCAGGGGTCGATACCGATGGTTCCATCAGACACTCCGATATCCGTAAGTAGTCCTACTATCGGCCAACCGGAGTGACAGAATCGTCCCGACACGCCGAAAGGAACACACCCACCATGGCGCGATCAACAGCGAACCAACTCGCCACCTACGAGCAGCGCTACCAAGACCTGGCACGCCAGCTGGCCGACATCGGCTACATCGCAGCCGGCAGCCTCGCCCAGCGCCACAACCGCTGCGGGAAA
>JALYVF010000104.1 GCA_030853385.1 Actinomycetota bacterium
CGTCGCCCGCAGGAAGATCACCCGGTTCGGTTTGCCCGACGGGATGGCCGGCCTGCAAGTGACCTCCAGTGCACCCGATATCGCGACGATCTACGACTGCCTGGCCGCGGTCGCCGCCCATGCCAAGGTCCCTGGCGATCCACGGGTCGGGGATCAACGCCGGGTCGACGCGCTGGTCGATGTGTGTACCGACATCTTGGACACCGGACAGTTCCGTGGGCGCGACCTACCGAAGTTCCACCGGCGCCGGCCGCACGTGCAGGTCACCATTCCCTTTGATGCCCTGCTCGGATCGGGGTCGCCGTGCGAGTTGCGGGGGTATGGGCCGATCACCGCTGGACAGGCCCGCCGCATCGCCGCAGACGCCACCCTCAGCCGACTGGTCTGCGATCCGTTGACCGGAACTCTGCTGGACTTGGGGCGGACGCAATACGAGCCCACGCCTGAACTGGCCGACTTCGTCCTCACCCGCGATCAAACCTGCACCGCACCCGGCTGCCGGCAGCCGTCCCAACGGTGTGAGACCGACCACCTCATCCCGTTCCACACCGCCGGTGGCCCCACCTCTGCGGCGAACCTGTCGGCGCTGTGTAAACACCACCACCGCGCCAAAGACGGTGGCGGACACTCCCTCATCAGACACCCCGATGGCTCGCTCACCTGGACCACACCTCTGGGTACCAGTGCCCGCACTCCGCCACCCCGAATGTGGCACCCGCCCGACGAACCTGATCCGCCCGACGGTGCGAACACCGCCGACGAATAGGCACCTGGTGCGCGCGCATCTGCTCGACCGTGTTTCTGCTGCCGAGAACTGATCGAGTCGAGTTCAATCAGTGTCGGCGATCCATGTCTGATTGCTCGCCTCCGCGTCGTTCCGCTCTCCCCCGCTCGCTTCGCTCGTGGGAGGTGCCCCCACGGCACTGGCTCGTGCTCCCCCACTCGCTGCGCTCGCGGGAGGTGCCCCCACGCTTCGTGCCTGCGATGCTCACTCCCTGTCGGCGAGCCACCGTCCGGTGCCGAAAAGCTTTCCGCCGCAGGCGGTTTCGGTGACGCGCTCACCGCCGGCGTAGCGCATGTTCAGCTGCTCTCCGCGACCGTCGACGGTGGCCGTCACGGTCGTCACCTCGCCGTCGACCTGCTCACGGGTGATGGCAACGGCGCTCGGCGCGGCCGGGCCCAGCTCAGCTCGCCAGGCGATCCGGTGGCCGAGCCGGGGTCGAGAAACCCGTAGCTGTAACCGCAACGGCATTACCGCCAGGGTGCCGGCGAACCGATGACCCCGGAGGTGGCTGACTCGGTGATGTGTCGGTCGTCGATGGATCAAGCTGCCCGGCGGCGGCAGCGTCCGCTGCCGACTTGCCCCATGCCCGGTGTCGGTCACCAGCAGGAACGAGCGAAACGCACTGCTCGACCCGGCCGGATCGTTGCCAACGGCCAACGACGCTTCCGAACAGCGCGGAGGAGACGTCACCGCCCTATCCTGCCCGACGGTCGAACAGCGATACCGATCGCCGCCTGCCGGACGGCAGGCGAGCTAAGGGCTCGGCCGCTGAAGGTACTTGTCCAAACTAACGAAAAGGTCTACCGTCTGACTGCCCACTTGTCGGGAGTCCTGTCTCATTATGTGGACTTGCCTGGAAGGATTCGTCCATGCCGACGGCCACCCCAACGCCCACCGCATCCATCGCGGCTCGGATGGACCGACTACCGATCACCCCGTTGCACATCAAGGCAACCGTCATCATCGGTCTCGGACTGTTCTTCGACATCTACGAGATATTCCTGTCCGGCACCCTCAGCACGGTGCTCACCAAGAAGTTCGACCTGACCGGTAACGGGGTCACCTGGCTGCTGTCGTCGGCATTCCTCGGGATGTTCCTCGGTGCGCTCACCATGGGCCGGATCGCCGACAGATTGGGCCGTCGACGGGCATTCCTGTTGAGCCTTGGCAGCTATTCGGTGTTCTCGCTACTGGCAGCGTTCAGCCCGAATGCCTGGTTCCTGGTGATCTTCCGCTTCCTGGCCGGCTTCGGCATCGGCGCAGAGCCGCCGGTCTCCGACACCTATCTCGGCGACATGTTGCCTCCCACGGAACGCGGCAGGTTCACCGCCTGGGCGTACACACTGTCGTTCGTCGGTGTTCCTGCCGTCGGCTTCCTCGGCCGCTGGCTGGTGCCGCTGAAACCCCTCGGTATCGACGGCTGGCGCTGGATGTTCATCTTCGGCGCGCTCGGTGCGGTGATCATCTTCTTCCTGCGTCGCGGGTTGCCGGAATCGCCGCGGTGGCTGTCCGCGGTCGGCCGGGACGACGAGGCCTCCGCCATCGTGGACGACTTCGAGCAGCAGGCGCGGGCACGCAACCTGCCGCTGCCGGAGCCGGCCCTGCAGACCCCGACTACCAGCAAGGGCGGCACCGTCGGCGAGCTGTTCCGGCCGCCGTTCGCCAAGCGCACCTGGATGATGGTGCTGTTCCAGTTCCTGCAGAGCTGGGGCTACTACGGGTTCGGCACGCTGGTGCCGATCGTGTTGGTGGCCAAGGGTTACGACATCGTCACCAGCCTGTTGTTCGTCGCGCTGACCTACATCGGGTATCCGGTGGGCGCGCTGCTGTCGCTACCCATCATCGAGCGGGTGGAACGAAAGTTTCTGGTGGTCGGCTCGGCGCTGGCGATGGCGGTGTTCGGCATGCTCTTCGGCTTCTCGGATGCCGAATGGGCGATCATCGTCTTTGGCTTCTGCTACACGGCGCTGAGCAACGTGTTCTCGAACTCCTACCACGTGTATCAGGCGGAGATCTTCCCGACCAGGATCCGCGGAACCGCCACCAGTTGGACGTATTCGCTGTCCAGGTTGTCCAGCGGACTGATGCCGTTCATCCTGCTGCCGCTGTTCCACCACACCTCGGCCGGCGCGCTGTTCGGGGTGGTGGCAGTGGCGATGGTGATCGTCTCGGCCGACATCTTCCTGTTCGGCCCGCGCTCCACCGGCCGCACCCTGACCGAGGTGAACGCGGTAGCCCCTGCGATGAGCAAGGCCGGCGGAGCCATTCGATGACCAGGCGCCCCGCTGACCGGCATCAGGGTGCTGGAGCTCGGCAACTTCATCGCGGCCCCGTTCGCCGGCAAGGTGTTCCCCGAGTTCGGTGCCGAGGTGATCAAGATCGAGCGTCCTGGCGCCGGCGACGAGTTGCGCGGCTGGCGCACCCTGCGCGGCGATACCTCGATGATGTTCCGCACCATCGGCCGCAACAAGCACTCGGTGACGCTCGACCTGCGCACCGATGGCGGCCGCCGGCTCGCGCGCCGGCTGGCTGCCAGTAGCGATGTGCTGTTGGAGAACTTCCGCCCTGGCACGCTGGAGAAGTGGGGCCTCGGGCCCGATTCGTTACTGACCGCCAACCCGGAGCTGGTGATGGTGCTGATCTCCGGCTATGGGCAGACCGGCCCGTACCGGGACCGGGCCGGGTTCGGCGGCGTCGCCGAAGCGTTCGGCGGACTCCGGTCGATTACCGGCTACCCGATCGCGAACCGGCAGGATGATGCGAACCATCGGCCGTGACGACCTGGCCGACGATCCGCAGCTGGCCGACGGCCCCGGCGATCGGCCAGGGCGGACGAGCTGGAGCGGATCATCTGCGACTGGGTCGCATCGGTCACCATGGACGAGGCGATGGCGGTGTTGGACGCGGCCGCCGTGCCGGCCGGCGGCGTGCTGGACGCCGAAAGTATTGGCACAGATCCACAATTCGCCGCCCGCGGGATGCTGCAACCGATGCCAGTGCGCGTCGAGCAGCAGCTCGAGCAGGTGCGTTTCCCCGGCATCGTGCCCAAGATCGACGGCAACCCGGAAGAACTTCGCTGGGTGGGTCCAGAAGTGGGCGAGCACACCGACGAGGTACTGACCCGGCTCTGCGGCGTCACATCCGCCCAGTTGCAGGCACTTCGCGAGCAGCAGGTGATCTGACGTGCCGACAAGCAGATCCATCAGGATCACCGATGTGGTGCTGTGGGACGGGCTGCAGGACGAAGACGTGATGGTCGGCATTGGCGACAAGGTGTCGATCGCCAGGGCCCTGGCCGAGGCCGGACTGCGGGAACTGGAGGTCGCTGCTTTCGTTGCGGCGCAGCGGGTTCCGCAGATGGCCGACTCCGCTGACGTGCTCGCCGCGCTGGCGCGTGAGGCATCGGCCGGCGCGTTGGCCGGCGTCCGGATCTGCGCCATCACGCTCAACGGTCGTGGGGTATCTCGGGCACGGGACGCCCTGCTGGATGAGCTGCGGCTGGTGGTCTCGGCCGGCGCGGCGCACAGCAAGGCCAATTCAGGGAGAACGGCCAACGCCGCGCTGGACGAATACGCCGAGGCTGTCGGTGCTGGGTCAACGGACTTCGAGACCACCGGCGCGGTGTCGACGGCCTTCAACGATCCGTTCGACGGAGCGGTCGATCCGGCGGAGGTGGTCCGCATCGTCGCCCGGTTCGTCGACATCGGCGTCAGCAGGGTGTCGCTGGCCGACACCCTCGGCACCGCACCAACCACCCAGGTGATGGACACCGTGGGCGCCGTCCTGGCGGCCTTTCCCGAGCTGTCGCTCGGACTGCACCTGCACGACGCGCACGACCACGCATTGGACACCGTCGATGCGGCGCTCGGCGTCGGGGCAGACCAGTTCGACAGCTCGCTCGGCGGGCTCGGCGGTTGCCCGTTCGCCGCTGGCGCACCCGGCAACCTGGATACCCTTGAGTTGGTCGAACACTGTGCTGCGCAAGGAATCGCGACCGGAATCGACACCTCGGCACTGGCCGCGGCCCTGGGGGCGTTGCGGGCGGCGCTCGGCCGCGGCACTGCCGTCCCGGCGCACGGTTAGGCTCGCAGGATGGACAGCGACTATCTGCGGCTGGAACATTCCGGTCGAACCGCCACGATTACCTTGGCAAATCCGCAGCGGCGCAACGCGTTGTCCGAACCGGTGCTGCGCGATCTGCTCACCGCACTCGACGAGGTGGCCGCCAGCGGTGCCACCGGCATGATATTGGCCGCCGAAGGCCCGGCGTTCTCGGCGGGGCACGACTTCGCCGATGTGGCGGCTCGCGACGTGGTCGGGGTGCGATCGCTGCTTGAGCTGTGCCAGGGCGTGATGGAGCGCATGCACGCCATGCCGCAGGTAGTGATCGCCAGGGTGCATGCGCTGGCCACCGCCGCTGGCTGCCAGTTGGTGGCTTCCGCGGATCTGGCCGTCGCGGCCAGTACCGCGGGCTTCGCGTTGCCAGGCGGCAAGGGCGGCTGGTTCTGCCACACCCCAGCGGTGCCGGTGGCCAGGGCCATCGGCCGCAAACGGCTGATGGAGATGGCGTTGACCGGCGATGTCATCGACGCGGCCACCGCGCTGGACTGGGGCCTGGTGAACAGGGTCGTCGAACCCGAGCAGCTCGATGCCGCCGTCGACGAGCTGCTCGGCAGGGCCACCAAGGGCAGCGCGGCCTCCAAGTCCTGGGGCAAGAAGGTGTTGTACGCGCAGCTGGATCGACCGGAGGCGGAGGCCTATGGCATCGCCGCCGAGGCGATGGCCGCGGCCTCACAGAGCGCTGGTGCCAAGGAAGGGATGGCCGCGTTCATGGCCAAGCGCCGGGCGAACTGGACCGACTGACCGTCGGTAGGGTGAGCCGGTGCGTCTCGTCGTGGCTCGGTGCTCTGTCGACTATGTCGGTCGATTGACCGCTCATCTGTCGATGGCACCTCGGCTGTTGCTGGTGAAGTCCGACGGGTCGGTATCGGTGCACGCGGACGATCGCGCGTACAAGCCACTCAACTGGATGAGCCCACCCTGTCGACTCACCACCACCAACGATCGGTGGGAGGTGGAGAACATGACGGGGGAGAAGCTGATCATCACCATCGAGGAGATCCTGCACGACTCGAGTCATCAGCTCGGGGCCGATCCCGGGCTGGTGAAGGACGGGGTCGAGGCGCACCTGCAGAAGCTGCTGGCCGAACAGGTGGAGCTGCTGGGCGCCGGCTACACACTGATCCGGCGTGAGCATCCGACACCGATCGGACCGGTCGATCTGCTCTGTCGGGACGACGTCGGGGCCGTGGTGGCGGTGGAGATCAAACGCCGCGGCGAGATCGACGGGGTGGAACAGCTGACCAGGTATCTGGAGCTGCTCGGCCGGGATTCGCTGCTGGCTCCGGTGTCCGGAGTCTTTGCCGCGCAACAGATCAAGCCGCAGGCGCGCACGCTGGCCGAGGACCGCGGCATCCGCTGTGTGGTCCTGGACTACAACGTGATGCGCGGTGTCGACGACCCGAGCGGGCGGTTGTTCTGACCGACTGCTGGTTCCGCCAGTGGCGAACCGGCGCAGCGGCGGGCCGCGGCTCGACTAGCCTTGATCGGTAGACGCAATTCACTCGAGACTGGGGATGTGCAGCGATCCCATGGACGACAAGAAGGGGACAGGCGTGGAGGTCAAGATCGGCGTGGCGGACAACGGCCGCGAATTGGTGGTCAGCTCGGCGTCCGAGCCCGAGGAGATCCAGGCGCAGGTGGCCAAGGCGTTGAAGGACTCGTCCGGCACCTTGGTGCTCGAGGACGAGAAGGGCAAGAAGGTCGTCATCCCGTCGGCCAGGATCGCCTACGTCGAGATCGCCCCTTCGGATTCCCGCAAGGTCGGCTTCGGGTCCTGAGCTGCTTCGCTGAGCCGTCCTGATGTCTCAGCCCTCCTGGCGGGGGAAGCGGGAGATGCCGCGCCAGGCCAGCGTCGAGAGCAGCTCCACCGCCTCGTCCTTGGGAATCCGCGCGCCCTGGGCCAGCCAGTATCTGGCACTGACCTGGGACAGCCCGACCAGACCGGACGCCAGCAGCCGACCGCGCTCGGCATCCACCCCGGTGTCGGTGGTGATGGTCTCGGTCAGCGCCTCGATGCACCCGTCCGCGGCGTGGTCGACCACCGCCTGCACCTCCGGCTCGCTGCGCAGGTCGGACTCGAAGATCAACCGGTAGGCCTGGTCGTTGTCCGCGACGAAGGTGAAGTACGCCCTGATTGTCCCGTGCACCCTGTCCTGGTTGTCCTCGGTGGCGGCCAACGCGGCCCGCACCATCCGGACCATCTCGTTCGCCGAGTCGGTGAGCAACGCCAGATAGAGCTCCAGCTTCGACGAGAAGTGCTGGTAGAGAACAGGTTTGCTGACGCCGGCCTGCTCGGCGATACCGTCCATCGCCGCCGCGTGGTAGCCCTGGTCGACGAAGATCGTCCTGGCGGCGTTCAGCAGCTGCGCTCGACGATCGCTCCTGGACAGCCTGGTGATGCCGCGCCCAGGGTTGCTCATCGCGTGCTCGCCACCTTTCGCCGCCGGCACCCGCCGGCGGCGGCACCATGCCCTGGTCGAGGGTAGTTGGCCGACCGTTCAGGGGGCGATCAGCGACGCGGCGAGGTCGCCGTGCAATACCAGCCGGTCGGCCACCCCTTCCGGCCGCGGGTCCAACGGCATGCCAGCGGTGACGGCCGCCAGCTCGTCGACGGTGAGCGGCAGCACGACGCCGGTGCCATCGACGGAATCGACCAGGCTGTACGGCGCCGGAACCAGCGAGCCGGCCGGCGAGACGGCGAGCCAAGCCCGGCCGTCGGTGCCGGCCGCGTCAACGGTGGCGATCTCGGGAGCCCGATCGGCCAAGGAAGTGGCCAGGTCGGCTAGATCGTCAATGCCGTTGACGAACACCAGCAGGCCGCCCTGGCCGTCGGTGGCCGGCACCGCCGTCCCGCCGGCCGCGGTGATGGCCTCGATCAGTGCCAGCGCTGCGGTGGCCGCCGTGGCGATGTCGGCGCCGTTACCGGCGCTCACCTGAACGCTGGACGGCGTGCTGTCGGCTACCTCCCAGGCGAACCACCTGGCGCCGCCGCCGGCCTCGGCGGTGATCTCTGCTCCTGTTCCCGGTGCCTGCGGCAAGGCCCGTTGGCCGGCGGACCACCCGCCGGCGTGGATCCGCCGGCCGGCCAGCTGGCGGGCCAGGGTGCTCCCAGCGGCGGCGTAGTACCCGGCAATCGCCGGCTGGTCGAACGTGTCCACCTAGCCATACTGCGCTTCACCTGCCCTCCTTGCGTTTGACCCTCGACGTGCGCCCGGTGACCACCTGGGCGACGGCCATCCCGGCAGCGCCGCCGAGGTAGTTGTCCATGCCGTGCGAGTCGTAGAAGGAGCTGCCGTCGAACATGATCGAGCTGTTCGACGGGGCATCGATCTGCTGGGCGCCGAACAGGTGCCCGGCGGGATCGGTTCCGAACGGCTGCTGGACGCTGGGACCGTTGATCATGGCCTCGCCCAGCGCCGCACCGAAGTCGGTCTCGCCGACCGTCACCGGGTCCTGCGGAAAGCTCAACACGAACACCTGATCCGGATCCACCGACGCATAGTCCGCGGCGGACCGTGCGTCGTAGCCGGCTCCAGGGGCCGCCAGTAGCACCATGTTGTCCGCCGGGATCGAGTACCTGGCTGCCTCGGAGGTGACCACGGAGCCCATCGAGTGGCCGATCATCGTGATGCTCGACCCGGGCGATGACAGGTTCTTGACCCAGCGGGTGTCGGCGGCCAGCAGGGTGCCCCCAATCTGCGCGACGTGTGCGTCGAGGGCCTTGGTCGCGTCCGAGACCAGTCGGACCGTGTCGCCGATGCCGCCCTGGTCGACCGAATCCTTACCGGCTGACCCCGGGATGTCGTAGCCGAACCACACCACCACTGCTGTGCTCTCTCCAGGCGCTACTTGCTCGGCGTCGGCCTTGAGGTTCCCGGCCAGTCTGATGGTGCCGTTCATGTCCGAGGGCGAGGTGAGGATGCCCGGGGTCAGGATCGCCAGATGACGGGCGGTGGCGACGTCGCCGACGCTGATCGATGCCCTGCCCTGGCCGTCGAAGACGCCCGGTTGGTAGATCAACAGCTGGGCAACCGTGCCGTCCGCTGCCGCCTTGTCGAGCGAGCCGAGCACCTTGGCGGCGAACGTCCGCGTCCCGCTGTCGGCCGCGCCGAGGTCGGCATGCAGGTGTTGCAGGTTGCTGTGCGACACCTGGGCGGCGGTCACCGGTGCCGGTGCAGGTGCATAGTCGGCCGGTGGGCGCACCACAGCGGTCGCCAATTCCGGGTCGGCAGCGAACACCCCTGCCAGGCAACTGATGGTGTTCTCCACGACGCGCCGTTGGGTCTGTAGCACGGCGCACAGCGTCTGGCAGACGGCCGTCCTGCGGTCGCCTTCCGGCGATCCCTCGGCGACGTAGGACAGTCGCCAGTCCACCGCGGCATTCGCCGTCGTGATCGTCTGTCCGGCCACTGATTGGGCCTGGGAAAGCGCCTCCACCGCCGGGTTCAGTCGAGCTCGCGCCGAGTCCACCACCCGGCCCGCGTCCCCGCTGGCCACCGCCAGTCCCAGTAGATAATTGACCGGCTCGGCAGCCGACCACGCCGACCGCAGCTGCCGGGCCTGCTCCTTCAGGTCCCGCTCGCCGCTGGCCAGGGCAGGGCTCAGGCTGTCCAGCACCTGCGCGGTCTGCCGGATGGCCACCGGCTGCAGCTCGGCGATCAGCCGGGCGTCTTTGTCCGGCGATTCCATGCCATGGCCGAAGGCCCAATTGCCCAGGTTGTGGTGCGGCATCGGTGGCGCCGTCATGCCGGCCCCATCCCGAGTGCGGCCTCGGCCTGTTCGAATCCGGCAGCGGCCGACAGCAGAGCGGTACCGGCCGCGTCCGCCCTGGACGCCAGCTCGCGCAGGGTGTCTTGGGCGCGCCGACCGAAGCTGGCAAGTCCGAGCCCGAGCTCGGCACCCGCCGGCGAGGTGCCGAAGGCGGATGAACTGTCCGGCACCACCATCCGCAGGCCAGCGGTGCCGATCCAGCCCAGCGCGATGATGCCCAGCTCGGCGCCCACGAAGCGCACCGCCTCGGTGTCCACGTCCACAGTTGCCCCCTCCGCCCGGCGACCGATGCCCGGCGTCTGTGCATGATGTCCGACCGGCGACCTCGGCCGGCGGCGCCGACGGCGCAGTTGTGGACAACCACAGGTAGGTGGATGAATCGACCCGAAGTCCGGCGCCCCGGTCGCCTGGGTTGGCACCATGGAGGGGTGACGACCCCATGGCTCATGCCGCCGGTACCGGATCGGGAGCGCTTCGCGCTGGCATCGAACGCCCGGCTGGCCGACGACCCGCTACCCCCGACACCGCCGATCGCCGCACCGCCGGCACCCGGCGGCAGTTGGTTGTTCGACGACAGGGGCGTCTTCGTCAGGGAGATGCCCTACACCGGCCACGATGCCGACCCGTCCGTCACGCTCTACATCCACGGCCTTGCCGGCTCGTCCACCAACTTCGACTCGCTGGCCACCATGCTGGCGGGCCACACCCGCGGATACGCGGTGGATCTACCAGGATTCGGTCGCAGCGATCCGCCCCCCGGTGGTCGGTACTCGCTGCTGTCCGATGCGAAGTTGATGGCCGACGTGCTCGATCGGATCTCGCCCGATTCCCCCGTGCAGGTGATCGGGAACTCGTTGGGTGGGATGACGGCAACGGCGCTGGCGGCCAGGCATCCGGCCAGGGTGCGGACGCTGACGCTCATCTCGCCGGCCGTCCCCGATCTGCGGATGACGACGGATCGCGGCGCAGATCCCAGACTGGCGATGCTGCTGGCACCTGGCACCCTTGTCCCTGCCACCAGGCGGCTGTCATCGATCGGGCCGCTGGAACGAGCCCGCGGCATGGCAGCACTCTGCTACGGCAATCCGAGCGTGCTCACCGATGCCGACATCGACACTGCCGCAGCCGATCTCGGCTGGCGCTATCAACTGCCGTGGGGGCACGCCTCGACCGTGCTGTCGTTGCGCGCGTTGATGCGCAGCTACCTGCGCCCAGGACGCTGGTCCTTCCGAGCGGCCGCGGCCGCCGTCACGGTCCCGACCTTGGTCATCTGGGGCACCAAGGACCGACTCGTCGACCCCGCGCTCTCGGTCCCCACCGCAGCGGCATTCGCCGACAGTCGGCTGCTGGTGATATCCGGCTGCGGACATGTCGCACAGATGGAGGCCCCTGCTACCACCGCCAGGGCGGTACTGGCGCTGTGGCAGGACGCCGCTGGCCGGCCCGCGGACAGTGCGCGTGGTGTACAGGGCGTGCCGTGCGGGCCGGCCGGGCAGACTGTGGCAACCTCGAGCCTGTGAATCGCCCTGGACCCGACCCGCGTCGGCGCCGCAGCGAACCGTCCTCCCCGATCGGTCGATCTGTGGGTAGCTCGAGCCTGTGGGACGACTCGACCAAGGCGCAGGAGCCGGGGCCGCAGCCGCTCAAGGCCAGTTGGTCGCCCGTTCCGGACGACGGTCCGGCCCGCCGTGCGGGCGATCGACAGTCGGTTCACCCGGCCGGGCGCAGCACGGGCCGCCCGCGTCGGCCCGTTCGGCCGGCGGCTATCACCGCCGATCCGACTGCGCCGGAACCGGTCCCCGAGGGCCACCCGAAGCCGGCGAACAAGGCCAAGCGGCGCAGCGCGTTCGGCTGGTTCGTACACCGCTACGGATGGCGGGCATACGCCCTGCCGGCGCTGGTGGCCGTCACCGTGGTGGTGATCGTCCAGGCGTTCCGGCCAGGGATCCCGCCAGCCGTCGCCGCGATCAGTCCGACGATCGCCGCCGGTAACCCAACGTCGAGCAGCGCGGCGGCGCTCAAGGATTCGGGACGCACCACCGTCACGGTATCGACCCCCGGCCCGACGACCACCGTCGTCACCACTGCGATGTCCGGCACCCCGACCGTCCGCTCGAGCCTGCCGACCGGTCCCAACCCGAACGGCCGTTTCGCGGCGGCCATCAAGGACGGGATGTTGCCGCCTGGCGCGAGTTATGCGCAGGTGGGCAAGGGCAGCTGGCACACGGTGAAGGGGACGACGCCGCGGGTCGGCAAGGGCACCAAGGTGTACACCTACACCGTCGACGTGGAAGACGGCATCGAGTCGGGAGAGGCCGATGAGGCATTCGCCTCTGATGTCGATGCAGCGCTGGCCGACCCACGATCGTGGGTCGGTGGCGGGCAGTTGACCCTGCAGCGGATCGATACCGGCACACCGAGTTTTCGGGTCTCGCTGACCAGCCCGATCACCCTGCGCGGTCCATGTGGCCACGACATCAACCTCGAGTCGTCCTGCTACAACAAGACTGTCGGGCGAGTGCTGATCAACGACTCCCGCTGGGTGCGCGGTGCGGTGTCGTTCAACGGCGACCTCGGTTCCTACCGGGTGTATGCCATCAACCACGAGGTCGGGCATGCGCTCGGCTACGGGCACCAGCCCTGCGGCCAGAACGGCGGGCTGGCTCCGGTGATGATGCAGCAGTCGTTCTCCACCTCGGACGACGAGCTGTTCGCGCTCGACCCGCGGGGTCCGGTTCCCGACGACCACAAGGTCTGCCGATACAACGCTTTCCCGTATCCGCGCGGCGCCGGCGGCTGATGGTTCCCTGGTCGCGTTCCAGTCCTGGCGAGGATCAACTTGTGACTGCGAGGATCTGGTCAGTTCGTCCTGTCCTACGGGTCCCGCTCAGGGCAATGTTGATCCTCGCAGCGGCGGTACTCCGACCGGGGCTTCGGGACGATGAGTCGGGCCAGGGCGCCGAAGGGCAGACTGGACCGATGACGTTGCCCGCGTTGGTTCAGCCGGCCGCCGAACTCTCCCGGGAAGAGGTGGAGCGTTACTCCCGGCAGCTGATCATTCCTGATGTCGGTGTCCTGGGACAGCGTCGGCTGAAGAACGCCAGGGTGCTGGTGATCGGTGCCGGTGGGCTGGGCTCCCCAGCCCTGATGTATCTGGCTGCGGCCGGCGTCGGAACGCTGGGCGTCGTCGACTTCGACACGGTCGACGCGTCGAACCTGCAGCGTCAGGTGATCCATCGAACGGCGGACGTCGGCCGGCCGAAGACCGAGTCGGCCGTCGACGCGGTGGCCGCCATCAACCCGCTGGTGAGGGTGATCCAACATGCGGAGCGGCTGGATTCCGGTAATGCGCTGGCGGTGATGGCCGGCTACGACCTGGTGCTGGACGGCACCGACAACTTCGCCACCCGATATCTGGTGAACGATGCCTGCGTGCTGACCGGCAAGCCGTGCATCTGGGGGTCGATCTTTCGTTTCGAGGGTCAGGCGAGTGTGTTCTGGGCCGAGCACGGTCCGCAGTACCGGGACGTCTATCCGGTACCGCCGCCGCCCGGCGCGGTGCCCAGCTGCGCCGAGGGCGGCGTACTCGGGGTGTTGTGCGCGACCATCGGTTCGGTGATGGTGACCGAGGCGATCAAGCTGATCTGCGGAATCGGCGAACCACTGCTCGGTCGGCTGCTGATCTATGACGCGCTGGAGCTGAGCTTCCGGACAGTGAACGTGAGACCCGACCCGCAGGGCGCCTCGATTACCGCGTTGATCGACTACGAACAGTTCTGCGCCAGCGGTCCGGTCGCGACCCAGGACAGCGATGACGTTGCGGCCCATAGCATTTCGTCCGGTGAACTCAAGCTTCGACTGGACGCCGGCGAGGACCTGCTGCTGATCGACGTGCGGGAGCCGGCCGAGCGGGAGATCGTCAAGATCGACGGCTCGACGCTGATTCCGGTCGGTGACCTGGTGTCCGGGTCCGCCCTGCCGCGGCTGACCGAGCTGGCCGGCGACCGACCCATCGTGCTGCACTGCAAGTCCGGCGCCAGGTCCGCGCTGGCACTGAAAGCCCTGCGCGGCGCCGGGTTTGTCGACGCGGTGCACCTGCGAGGCGGGATCCTGGCCTGGATCGACGAGATCGATCCGTGCCTGAGTCGCTACTGAGCGTCACCGGGAGTTGCGCCGTTCAGCAGCTCTTGGCTGTCATCACGTCCAGATGTGGCGACACGGCAGCCAGCTGCCCAGCTCGCGGCCGTTCGGCCGGTAGCGTCCGCAGGTGTGACGACACCACCCGCCGAGCACGTGCGCGCCGCCTTCGGGGTGGCTGCCGCCGAGCCCGAGCTGCTCTCCGGTGGTCAGGGCACTACTTGGCGCTGCGACGACACGGTGCTCAAACCGACCATCAACACGGCGGAAACCGCCTGGATCGCCAGCACTTTCGAACACCTTCAGGTAGACGGGGTGCGGCTGTCCCGGCCGATCAGATCGATGGACGGCCGTTGGGTGGTCGGCGGTTGGACGGCACAGCGCTTCGTGGCCGGCCGCGCCGACGACCGGTACAGCGAGATCTTGCAGACCGGTGACAGGCTGCACGAGGCGCTGGCCGGCATCCGCGAGCCCCGGTTCCTGCGCGAGCGTGACGACCTGTACTCATGGGCAGACAAGTTGGCCTGGGGAGAGATCGAGGACACCGACGGCAAACTCGGCGGTGGCCACGGCGCCAAGCTGTTCGCCGAGCTGGCCGGCGGCCGCCGGCCGGTGTCGCCGACCGCAACGCCGCAGGTGGTGCACGGCGACCTGTTCGGCAACGTGCTGTTCGCGGCATCGGCGCCGCCGGCCGTCGTCGATATCACCCCCTACTGGCGCCCGCCGTCGTGGGCGGCGGCGGTGATTGTGGTCGACGCGATCTCCTGGGGTGGAGCAACGACCGACCTGGTCGAAGGCTCGGCCGACCGTCAGGACTTTCCGGAGATGTTGCGAAGAGCGCTGCTGTTCCGGTTGGCCGTCAGCCTTGCCCACCCGCGGTCGACAGCCGAGTCGCTGGTCGAGATGCTGTCCGCGGCAGAGGTTCTCGACGGTTTCCTGAACAACTAAGGCTCCAGGTCCGCGCCCAGCTCGTCCAGGAACGCTGGCGGTAGTCCGGCGGCCATGATGTCCCGCAGCAGCTCCGCCAGCCGGTGCTCCGGTTCGGTCTGTAAACAGCGGTCGACGGCGACCTGAGCAAGCGCGCCGTCACCGTCCCGGTAGGCGGCCAACCCGAGCACCACGCACAGATCCTCCGATTCGTCGGCCGGCACCTGGGTGATGGAACTGATCAGCATCGGCAGCCACTCCGACTCCCGGTCGGCAAAGATCCTGGCGATCATCAAGTCCCGCACCAGTTTCGACTGCGCGACCAACGCCAGCGATGCGGCGACCAGCGGCCCAACCGTTCCATTCTGCTGGGTCTCGAACAGTGCACCGTCGAGTATCTCGAGGGCCGCGGCGGTGGTGGCTGGCGCGTCGAACAGGGTGCGGACCCCCTTCATCGTCCGCCTGGCCCTGCGCAGGTTGGACGCCCGTGGCGGGGCGATGCTGGCGACCAGGGCGGCCCGGGTCGGCAGGGTTGTCCGGCCGGCCATCACGGTGGCCGCCTGCAGGGTGGAAACCAGCGGATCGGCTGGCAGCGGAACATGGATCGGCGCTGCTGTGTTGCCGCGTTGATCGGGCAGGAAGCTGGCGACGCAGCCGTTGACGATGATCGCGTCCACCACCGCAAGACCGTGGGCCACCACGATATCCAGGGTCGCCTGCAGGGTCGCCGGCGCGTCTGGGTGTGCCGAATACACGTACAGAGCAACCGAGTCGCCGTGCCGGATCGCCGTCTGCGCGAGGTGTTCGGCGAGCGGTGCCACGTGCCCCGGTAACGGCAAATCGCACCGGATGACCGGACCGGCTCGTTTGCCGCGCAGGCACAGCAGCACCAGGCTTTCCTCCGGCGGGAATCCGAGCAACGGCGGGATCACCGCGATCAATCCGGCTGCGTCGTGCACGGCGATGGTGTCCTGGGTCTTGGTCATCCGGACAGCCAACCTCGGGCAATTCAGCTCCGACAGCCGGCAAGATCATCTTGTGGACAACCACCGGTAGGTGCACAACGGGGGGCCTGCTCGGTGGCAGAATTCGGCTAGAACGTGTGCCGGTAGTCCGCCAGCCGTACCCGGCCGTCGGTCACCGACACTCCCTCGGCACGCAACAGTTCGGCCTGTCGGCGAGCCACCTGCGGGGCGAAGCTGCCGTTGGCCCGCAACACGCGGTACCAGGGGGTGTCGTCATCGGAGAGTTCGGCGAGCACCCGGCCGGCCAGCCGCGGCGATGGTGAGCCGGCTGCGGCCGCCACCTCGCCGTACGTCGCCACCCGGCCAGCCGGGATCGCCGCCACCAGCTCCAGCATCCGGCGAGCCAGCTCCATGTCCATGCCGGACATTGTCGGCCGCCCGTGATTGGCTCGGTAGATGGCCCCGACCGCTGCGCCGACGCACAGCACCCAGAGCGAGACGGCGACAGCGCCCGCCGTCCGCTATCGGTTGCGTCGTCCGGTGCACCAGGCAGGGCAGCTGCTGCCGAGCGCCGATCAGCGACGGGTGATCGACAACTCGCACCGCCGGCTGCGAGTGTTGGCCGGTCCTGGCACCGGCAAGACGGCCACCATCGTCGAGGCGGTCGCGC
Organism: Actinomycetota bacterium; assembly: GCA_030853385.1. GTDB lineage: Bacteria > Actinomycetota > Actinomycetes > Mycobacteriales > Nakamurellaceae > Nakamurella. Next base: position 16,376 of record JALYVF010000104.1, read on the forward strand.
AGCGGGTCGAGCAGCGGGGAGTGGATCCGGCCCGGATCCTGGTGCTCACCTTCTCCCGCCGGGCGGCCACCGACCTCACCGACCGGCTCATCCATCGGCTGGCCGTCACCACCGCCGAGCCGCTGGTCCGCACCCTGCACTCCTACGCGTATGCCCTGCTGAAGGCGGAGGCTGCCAGGGGTGGCGCGCCGGCGCCCCGGATGCTGGGCGCCGCCGAATCCGACCGGATGGTGGCCGATCTGCTGGCCGGGCAGCTGGAATCGGGTGCCGCTGGCTGGCCGGCCCACTTGCGCCCGGCGTTGGCGTCGCGGGCGTTTGCTGCCGAGCTCCGCGATCTGGTGCTGCGGACCGGGGAGCGGGCGTTGTCGCCGGCGAAGATCGCCGAACTGGGGCGCAAGCACAAGCGGCCGGAGTGGGTGGCGGCCGCCCGGCTGGCCAAGGAGTACCAGCAGGTCGTCGATCTGCGGATGGGCACCACCGGCCTCGGCACGGCACTGGACCAGGCCGAGCTCACCCTTGCCGCGCTGGATCTGCTCGGTCGGGACGAGGTCCTGGCGGCGGAGCAGGCCAGGATCCGCCGGGTATTCGTCGATGAGTACCAGGACATCGATCCCGCCCAGGCGGCGCTGGTCGAGCGGCTGGCCGGCGGCGCCGACGAGCTGGTGGTGGTCGGCGACCCGGACCAGTCGATCTACGCGTTCCGCGGCTCCGATCCTGGGGCGCTGCGCCGGATCGACACCGATGCGACGGTGGCGCTGCGGGTCAGCAGGAGGGCGGGTACCGCATTGCTGGCCGCCACCAGACGGCTGGCCGCGCTACTGCCCGGCACTGCCGACCATCGGGAACTCGTTGCGGCGGAAGGGATTCCGGCCGGTGCGGTGGAGATCAGGGTGCTGCCGACAGCGGCTCGGGAGGCGGCCTACATTGCCGACCGGCTGCGCCGTGCGCACCTGACGGACGGAGTGCCGTGGTCACAGATGGCTGTAATCGTCCGGTCGCCCGCGGCGTCGCTGCCGACCCTGCGACGGGCATTTTCGGTGGCCGGGGTGCCGATGGCGGTGTCGGCAGACGATCGAGGCCCGCTCGGCGATCCGGTGGCGGCTGCGCTGGTGATGCTGGTGGAGTGCGGCCTCGACCCGGCCCTGCTGGACGGCGCCAGGGCGCAAGAGCTGCTGGCCGCACCGCTCGGCGGCGCCGGCGGCCTGGACGCGTTGTCGTTGCGCCGGCTCCGCAGGGCCGTCAGGGTGGCGGCGGGGACCGCCAACGG
>JALYVF010000129.1 GCA_030853385.1 Actinomycetota bacterium
CCGGAGGAAGTGGCCGCAGCTGCCACCGATGCTGTCGAGCCGACCGCTCCGGCGACCGACGGAGCGCACGCCGAAGGTGACGCTGCCGCCCGACCTCGGATGGGTGGGGTGCCAGGCGCACCTCGCCCACCGCGGATGGGCAACAACCCGTTCATCAATGCACCGCGTAGCGCAGCGGCTCGTCCCGGCGGTGTGCCGGGTGTGCCACGGCCAGTTGCTCGTCCTGGCGGTGTGCCGGTCGCGCCACGGCCAGTTGCCCGTCCTGGAACCCCAGGCGGACGCCCAACGACTGTTGGTCGACCGGGTGCCCCAGCCGGCGGCGCCGGCGGTCCGTACCGCGGCGGACCCAGCGGCGGTGGCCCCGGCGGTGCCGGTGGTCCTGGTGGCGGTGCTCCAGGGGGCGGCTACCGCGGTGGCGGTGGTGGCGGCGGTGGCCCACGTGGTGGTGGCGCCGGGCGCGGCAACGCACCTGGTGCCTTCGGCCGCAAGGGCGGACCGGCCCGCAAGGGCCGCAAGTCCAAGAAGCAGCGTCGGCAGGAATTCGACAACATGCAGGCGCCGTCGATCGGTGGCATCACGCTGCCCCGCGGTAACGGTCAGAGCATTCGGCTGGCCCGCGGTTCGTCGCTGGCCGACTTCGCCGACAAGATCGACGCGAATCCCGCATCGATGGTATCGGCACTGTTCAGTCTCGGCGAGATGGTGACGGCGACCCAGTCGGTGTCCGATGACATCCTTGAGCTGCTCGGTTCCGAGATGGGCTTCGAGGTCGAGATCGTGTCCCCGGAGGACGAGGATCGCGAGCTGCTGGATTCGTTCGACCTGACCTACGGCGACAACGAGGGCGGCGAGGAAGAGCTGCAGGTTCGGCCGCCTGTCGTCACCGTGATGGGTCACGTCGACCACGGCAAGACCAAGCTGCTCGACGCCATCCGCGACACCAACGTGGTCGACCGCGAGGCCGGCGGCATCACCCAGCACATCGGCGCCTATCAGGTCGCCACCGAGCTGGGCGGCAACGAGCGCCTCATCACCTTCATCGACACCCCCGGCCACGAGGCGTTCACCGCCATGCGTGCCCGCGGCTCGAAGTCCACCGACATCGTGGTGCTGGTGGTTGCTGCCGACGACGGCGTGATGCCGCAGACGGTCGAGGCGATCAACCACGCCAAGGCGGCCGACGTGCCGATCGTGGTGGCCGTCAACAAGATCGACAAGGAAGGCGCCAACCCGGCGAAGATCCGTCAGCAGCTCACCGAGTACGGGCTGGTGGCCGAGGAGTACGGCGGCGACACCATGTTCGTCGACGTGTCGGCTCGCGAGCGGATCAACCTCGACGGGTTGCTGGAGTCGGTGCTGTTGACCGCCGACGCCGCACTGGATCTGCGGGCCAACCCGGATATGGAGGCGCAGGGCGTTTCCATCGAGGCACATCTCGACCGTGGCCGCGGCGCCGTGGCGACCGTGCTGGTTCAGCGCGGCACGCTGCACGTCGGCGACTCGATCGTGGCCGGCGAGGCCTACGGCCGCGTTCGGGCGCTGCTGGACGAGAAGGGCGCCAACCTCAAGGAGGCGCTGCCGTCCCGTCCGGTCCAGGTGCTGGGCTTCACCTCGGTGCCAGGTGCCGGCGACTCCTTCATGGTGGTCGAGGAAGACCGGGTGGCTCGGCAGATCGCGCAGAGCCGGCAGGCCCGCAACCGCAAGGCACAGGTGGCGAACCGTCCACGCGTGTCGCTCGAGTCGCTGCAGTCCGCGCTGGCTGAACGCAAGATCGAGCAGCTCACGATGATCATCAAGGGCGACAACTCCGGCACCGTCGAGGCGCTGGAAGATGCCCTGGTCAAGCTCGATGTCGGCGCCGAGGTCGACCTGCGAGTGGTGCACCGCGGTGTCGGTGGCATCACTCAGGACGACGTCAACCTGGCCGTCATCACCGATGCCATCGTGATCGGGTTCAACGTCAAACCCGTTCGTGGAGTGGCCGAGGCGGCATCCCGCGAGGGTGTCGACATTCGGTACTACTCGGTGATCTACCAGGCGATCGACGAGGTGGAGGCGGCGCTCAAGGGCATGCTGAAGCCGGAGTTCGAAGAGATCCAGACTGGCACCGCGGAAGTCCGAGAGGTCTTCCGCAGCAGCAAGTTCGGCAACATCGCCGGCTCCATCGTCCGGTCGGGGGAGATCCGGCGAAACGCCAAGGCCAGGCTGCTGCGCAACGGTGTGGTGATCAACGACAACCTGCAGATCGACTCGTTGCGGCGCTTCAAGGACGATGCCACCGAGGTTCGTGAGGGCTTCGAATGCGGTATCGGCCTCGGCACCTGGAACAACATCGAGGTGGAAGACACCATCGAGACCTACGAGATGCGCGAGAAGCCGCGCAGCTGAGTAACCCCCGATGTACACCGGAGTTCTCGAGCTGGATGTCCTGCTCGGCGCAGTTGGGTCGTTGAAGCACAAGCGGGCGGTGATTCGCCCGGTGCTGGCCAGGCTGCGCCGGCTGGACGTCGCGGTGTGCGAGGCCGGTGAGCAGGACCTGCATCGCCGAGCACTGATCGGGATCGCCTGCGTATCGGGCGATGCCGGTCACCTGCAGGCGGTGTTGGACACCTGCGAGCGGCAGGTGGCGTCAGAGGTAGAGCTGGAACTGTTGTCCGCCAGGCGGCGGATCATCGGCCCGGACGACTGAGTCCGGCCGTAAGGCGAGGGAGGTAGCCCGGTGGTCGACACCCCACGGGCGCGCAGGTTGGCCAAACGGATCGTGACGATCGTGGCCACCGAGTTGGAGCACCAGGTCAAGGACCCACGGCTGGCGATGGTGACGGTCACCGCCGCTACCGTGACGCCCGACCTGCGCGAGGCGGTGGTGTATTACACGGTCTACGGCGACGACGACGATCAGCAGTCCAGCGCGATGGCGCTGGCCAGCGCCCTCGGGGTGTTGCGCAGCGCCGTCGGCAAACAGACCGGCATCAAGTTCACCCCCACCCTCGAATTCCGGCCCGACAAAGTGCCGGAGACGTCGCAGCAGATCGAAGCGCTGCTGGCCGCTGCCAGAGCCGCCGACGCCGAAGTCGCCCAGCAGGCAGCGGGCGCCGTCTATGCCGGCGAGGCCGACCCGTATCGGGTGCCGCGCGAAGACGAGGCCGATCTTGACGGTGCCGATCTTGACGGTGCCGATCTTGACGGTGCGAGAGGGACAGCCGAGCGGTGACGGGCGATCAGGCATCGACTCATCCCGGCCCCGCGGACGTCACCCGCGAGGCTGAGCTGGTGGCAGCCGTCAGCACGCTGCGCGCGGCCCGCTCCGTCCTCCTGCTGGCGCACAACAATCCCGATGCCGACTCGCTGGGGTCCGCGGTAGCGCTGGCCCTCGGGCTGCAGGCCGGCGGCGCCACCGTCGCGGTGAGTTTCGATGTGCCTGGCGTCGTCCCGCAGTCGCTGTCCCAGCTGCCAGGCACGCATCTGGTGACGCCGGCCGACAGCTGGCTCAACGGTGCCGTCGAAGGACTCGACCTGATCGTGGCCCTTGATGCCGGTTCCGCGGAACGGCTGGGTCGGTTGGCCGGCCTGTTCGGTCGCGGGGTTCCGCTGCTGGTGATCGATCATCACCTGTCCAATACCTACTTCGGCGACCAGAATCTGGTCGACCCATCCGCCGACGCCACCGTTGCGCTGGTCGACGAGCTGTTGGCAGCGCTCGGCGTCCCGCTGGACATCGACCTGGCAACCCTGCTGTACGCCGGCCTTGCCACCGACACCGGTGGTTTCCGGCACGGTTCGGCCGGCGCCCACCGGCTGGCCGCGCGTTTCATGGAGTCTGGGGTGGATCCGCAGGCGGTGCTGCGACCGATCACCGATTCGCATCCGTTCGGCTGGATGCAGATGCTGTCCGACGTGCTGGGGCGCGCAGCACTCGACCCGGATGCGATCGGCGACCGCGGATTGGTGCACACCTACGTGTCCCTGGACGATTTGCAGCAGCTGCGGCAGGAGGAAGCCGACTCGGTGATCGACATCCTGCGCACCAGCTGCGAAGCCAGCGCCGCCGCCGTCGTCATCCAGACCGCCGCAGCGCAGTGGCACGTCTCGCTGCGATCCCGTGGCGACGTGCTGGTCGGCTCGGCCGCCACCGCGCTCGGCGGCGGTGGCCATCCACGGGCCGCCGGCTTCACCTGGCACGGCGACTACGACGGCGCCATCGCTGCCCTCACCGAGGCCCTCGATCCAGCGCCGGTCGTGGCGCCCTTCGTTCAGTGAGCATGGTTCGGTGACGAGGTCGGCATCGATGTGCAGTCGACGCTGCGGGCACGAACCGATCAACGGGAATTGACGTGACCACGGCCGCACCCACCACCGGCACCCCCAGACGCGCCTGGCTGATCTGGGGTGTCGGTGCCGGCGTCTACGTGCTGGCGGTCTTTCACCGGTCGACCCTCGGCGTCGCCGGCCCGCTGGCCACCCAACGCTTGCACCTGGACGCCGGCCAGCTCAGTTCGTTCGTGATGTTGCAGCTCGGTGTGTACGCGCTGATGCAGGTGCCCACCGGGTTGCTGATCGATCGCTGGGGCCCGCGGCGGATGCTGCTGGCGGCGACCCTCACCATGGGGTGCGCCGAGGTGCTGTTCTCGGTGGTGACGAACTATCCGCTGGCGCTACTGGCCCGCGGCCTACTCGGACTCGGCGATGCGATGACGTACATCTCGGTGCTGCGATTGGCCGCCGGCTGGTTCCCGTCGCGGCGCTATCCGATCATCACCTCATATACCGGTCTGTTCGGTACCGCCGGCAACTTGATCGCCACCGTCCCGCTGACCGGTCTGCTGCGCCAGTTCGGCTGGACGCCCACCTTCCTGGTCGCCGGCTGCGTCTCGCTGATCTACGGGGTGTTGTTGCTGCGCAAGGCAACCGCCGCACCGTTCCAGCAAGTGGCGACGGCCGCGGCGACCAGCCCGGTCGCCGGTAGCCGGGTGTGGACGGAGGTGAAGGCCGCCTGGGGAATGCCGGGCGGCCGGCTCGGCTTCTGGGTGCACTTCACCACCATGGGCGGACCGGTGGTGTTCGCGACGCTCTGGGGATACCCGTACCTGACCGAGGTGATCCGGACGAGTGCGTCGGTGGCGTCGTCGATGATGATGCTGCTGGTGTTGGTCGGGTTGGTCGCCAACCTGAGTGTCGGCAGGGCGCTGGCGCGCAAGCCGGAGATTCGGACGCCGATCGCGGTCGTGGTGTCGACTGCCTGTCTGCTCGGCTGGCTGCTGCTGATCAGCTGGCCGGGCGGCCGGCCGCCGCTGGGGGTGGTGGCTGTCGCGGTGGTGATCTTCGCTGCCGGTGGGCCCGCATCGGCGGTGGCGTTCCAGCTGGCGCGCGATTACAACCCGCGGCATCGGATCTCGACCGCGACCGGAATGGTGAACATCGGTGGCTTCTGCGGCGCGGTGATCGGGGTGTTCACCGTCGGTCAGATCCTGGACTGGATCGACGGCCCGACCCCGGTGCACAGCGCGACGGCGTTCCGCTGGGCATTCGGGTCGGTGGCGCTGATGACGGCGTTCGGCCTGTGGCGGCTGCTCACCTGGTGGCTGCGGACCAGGGCAGTGGTTTTGCTGGCGGCGGCCCGTGGCGAGGAAGTCCCCGTCAAGATCGTTCCGCATCGGTGGGAGCTGGTGGACGATGCGCTGTTGGCCAGGGAAGCGCGGCTGGCCAAGGAAGCGCGGGTGGCTGGGGGCCTGTCGATTGCCGGCGTGCCGGGACCTGCCGGCGTACCGGGACCTGCCGGCGTACCGGGACCTGCAGGCGAGCCGGGACCTGCCGGCGACGACACTCCGACGGGTCCGATCCCGATCGGGCCGCGATCGTGAACCGCCGATCAGAGGCCCGGCTGCCGGCCGTCGAACTACCAGCGGGTGGCGGATTGTTGTTGGTGGACAAGCCCTCCGGCTGTACCTCGCATGATGTGGTCGGCTGGGTCCGCGGGCTCCTCGGTACCCGCCGGGTTGGGCACGCCGGCACTCTCGATCCGATGGCCACCGGGTTGCTGGTGATCGCGGTGAACCGCAGTACCAAGCTGCTCGGACATTTGGCGCTGACCGACAAGACGTATCTGGCCACCATTCGGCTCGGGGTGGCCACCAGCACCGACGACGCCGAGGGCGCGCCGACGAGAACGGCCGATGCCTCCGGGGTCTCCGACGATGCCATTGCCGGCGGGCTGCTGGCGTTGACCGGCGAGCTGATGCAGGTTCCCAGTGCGGTGTCGGCGATCAAGGTAGGCGGCCGGCGGTCCTACGAGCGGGTGCGGGCGGGGGAGGCGGTCGAGTTGGCGGCCAGACCGGTAACGGTCCCCAGGTTCGAGCTGCTGGGCGAGCCGCGGCGCGGTGGGCCAGTGGTCGATCTTGATGTCGCGGTGGACTGCTCGACCGGCACCTATATCCGGGCGCTGGCAAGGGATCTCGGTGAAGGATTGGGTGTCGGCGGTCATCTGACGGCGCTGCGCCGCACCAAGGTCGGACCGTTCGAGATCGCCGGCGCGGTCGATGTCTACGGAGCCGCGGGAGTACCGGAGCGCGGCGTCGAGCGGGCGCCGATCCCCGATGAGTTGCGCGCTGCCGTCGCCGGATCGTTGATACCGGCTGCGGCCGCCGCCCGACTGGCGTTTCGCGTCAGGACGGCTACCGACGACGAGGCTCTCGACCTTTCGTACGGACGATCGCTGGCCGAGGTGGGCATCGACGGCAGCTATGCGGTGCTCGATTCGAGCGGGACTCATCTGCTGGCTCTGGTCGCCGAAGGCGACGGAAAAGCCAAGCCACGCTTGGTGTTCGACGCCCGCTGATCGCTCGCCGGTCCTCCGGTGCTGCAGGGCTTGACCTCAAGTCGACCTCAGCGTGCAGGCTGGATGCCGGTATCCGGCACACTGATGCCGAGGAAACGGAGGCAGCTGCGTGGAGCGGTGGCGTGGTTTCGAGCAGATCCCGGCGGGCTGGGGTCGGTGTGTGCTCACCATCGGAGTGTTCGATGGTCTGCACCGCGGCCACCAGGCGTTGATCGCCCGGGTCGTCGCCAAGGGCGCGGAACTCGGACTGCCGACGGTGGTGATGACCTTCGACCCGCACCCGGCCGAGGTCGTCCGGCCCGGCTCGCATCCGGCGGCGCTGACCAGTTTGCGGCGCCGCTCGGAGCTGGCCGCCGAGCTCGGTGTCGACGTGCTGCTGGTCTTGCCGTTCACCCCGGCCATCGCCGCCACCGAACCCGAGGAGTTCGTCCACGACTTCCTGGTGGACCAGCTGCACGTCGCCGCGGTGCTGGTGGGGGAGAACTTCCACTTCGGCCACAAGGGGGCCGGCGAGCTGGCGCTACTACAGCGGCTCGGGCCGCGATTCGGCTTCACCGCCGAGGGCATCGGCATCGTCGACGGCGCCGGCATCCCGGTCACCAGCACCTACGTCCGATCGTGCATCGACGCCGGTGACGTCCGCGCTGCCGCGGACGCGCTCGGCAGGCCACACCGGCTGGAGGGCGTGGTGGTCCGCGGTGACGGGCGCGGCGGCAGCGAGCTCGGCTATCCGACGGCGAATCTGGACGTCACCGGTTACGGTGCCGTCCCAGCCGATGGTGTGTATGCCGGCTGGTTCGTGTTGGGGGACAGGCGGTCTCCGGCGGCCATCTCGGTCGGCACCAATCCCACGTTCTCCGGTAAGAACAAGACGGTGGAGGCGTTCGTCATCGATGGCGGAGCCAATTTCTACGGTCGCCGGGTGGCGCTGGATTTCGTCGAGCGGTTGCGCGGCCAGATCAAGTTCGACTCGATCGCGCCGCTGATCGCCCAGATCGGCACCGACGTCGACCAAACCCGCGCCATTCTGGAAGTCACGCCTGAGCAGTAGCGCTTGTTTGCTCGCGGTAGCGCGAAATGCTGTGCGCTGAACGACAAACTTGCGCTACCGCTGGTGGGCGCCGAGAACCAATGGCGGTGGCTCGGGACGCCAATCGGGGAACCCGGCTCTGGCGAACGCTGCAACGAACCGGTCAAGGATGCGCTGGGGTGTCACCAGTTCCCGCGGTATCCAACGCACCACTTGCCGGCCGGTGGCCCTGATGTCATCTTCGCGGCGCTTCTCGCGAATGACGACATCGGCAGCAGTTTCGCCCGGCCGCAGGTAACGGGTGTACTTGGACAAACCGTCGCACTCTCCAACGGTGTCCATCGTGTCGAAGTCGAAATCGACGATGGCGACCTGGTGGCCATGGACACCAGTGATACGGACTTGGAGCCTCGGCTCGGGAAGACCGTGGCGGGCCATCAAGACACGTGATCGCGATTCTGCCGCACTCTCCGAGCGTCCATCCGCGAATGCAATGACCCTGGCCGCGCCACCCGCGGAGCGGTGTGAGTTGGCGATGTTGAGCACTTCGACGCATTCGTGCTTGGTAGTTCCTGCCCGCAACCCGGAGTCGGCCACTACCACCGCCTGGGTGAATGGCACCGTCCGTGCGATATCGAGGATGGTCCTGGCAACAGTGGTGACGCGGAACCCACCGACCTCCGTGATCTCTGCATCGGTGAGCTGTCCTCGATGTGGCCGGATCGACTTGGTGCTGGCGATTCCGGGCCGACCTGGACGGGTGAGGTGGACCCGATCGAGGGGGAGTTGCCACACCTGCAACCCGTGCACAACCGCTGCGGATGCGTGGCTGACGACAGCATCACAGGCCCCGTTGAGCTTGCCGATAGCAGCCTCCACCTGGAGTCGATGCCGACCCTCGGGAAATTCGAAGATGCCCGAGGCGTAGCCACCCGGCCGAACCGGGGACCAGCTGCCCGACCTGAGCTCCTTGGCGATCTGCGGATCGCGCAGCCCTCCCGCGAGTGCTCGCTCTCTGGTGATCAGCTGTGGGTGGGATTCGGTCATCAATCCATTTGACCGCCGAGCCTGCGAAGCGTCGATGGTCAACCGCCGGGGTGGTGGATAGATCGTCGTCTGTGGATAACCACCACTCCACCGGTAGCGCAGGTTTGCCGGTTGGCGGGCGATAACTCGTGCTACCTCAGGCAAACACGCGCTACCTGGGGTGGGCTACGCGGGGGAGGGGCGGCTGGTCGGCGGGATGGACGCCGGCTGGTAAAGTCAGTCAACAGTGCAGCTGCGGTCCGTGGCGGCCGCACCGGACATCCTGTCAGCCCACGAGTGCCACCAGCGCAGCTTCACCTCGGCGCGAGAGTGGCCAGGGCGCCAGCACGGTACAGATCACAAGGAGCATCACTGTGGCGTTGAACGCCGAGCAGAAGAAAGAAATCCTGGGCGAGTACGGCCTGCACGATTCGGACACCGGATCGGCAGAAGCCCAGGTCGCGATGCTCAGCAAGCGGATTTCCGACCTCACCGAGCACCTCAGGATGCACAAGCACGATCACCACTCGCGCCGAGGCCTGATGGGTCTCGTCGGTCGCCGCCGCCGGCTGCTGCGTTACCTGCAGACCGTCGACATCACCCGCTACCGCGCCCTCATCGAGCGGCTCGGCCTGCGTCGATAGTTTCACCTCGCCGGGAGCGCCCAACGGGCCTCCCGGCGACGTGCATCAGGGTCGTCATCTGCTGCGATGGCGGCCCCACCCCACAACTGAACACCCACCGCCACGGCCAGTTGCATGCCCGAGATCGCCACCGAAGCGCGATCTGGGTCGGTCCTCGGTAGTGGCCAGCCGGAACGTCACCCGAAGAGGGTCGACCAGCAGTCCGGCGGCTTCGATCGAAGGCCGACACTCAGTTACCGAACTGAAAACACCGGGCGCAGCGACTGGCATGGCGTCTTCCGACAAAGGAGAAACATGTCAGAACCCACCGAAACCACCGCCCAAGTCACCATTGACAACGGCTCATTCGGTCAGCGCATCATCCGCTTCGAAACCGGTCGGTTGGCCCAGCAGGCCGCCGGCTCCGTCTCCGCCTACCTGGACGACGACACCATGCTGCTGGCCGCCACCGCGGCCTCCAAGGGCGCCCGCGACGGGATGGACTTCTTCCCGCTGACCGTCGAGGTCGAAGAGCGGATGTACGCCGCCGGCCGCATTCCCGGATCGTTCTTCCGTCGCGAGGGCCGGCCGTCCGAGGACGCGATCCTCACCTGCCGGCTGATCGACCGGCCGATGCGGCCGTCGTTCCCCGATGGCTTCCGCAACGAGGTCAACATCATCATCACGGTGATGGCGCTGGATCCCGACGAGCTGTACGACGTGCTGGCGATCAATGCCGGCTCCGCCTCCACCCAGCTGTCCGGCCTGCCGGTCTCCGGCGCCATCGGCGCCGTCCGGGTCGCGCTGATCAAGGGGCAGTGGGTCGCCTTCCCGACCAACACCCAGCTCGAGGAAGCCGTCTTCGACATGGTCGTTGCCGGCCGCATCTCCGGTGACGACGTCGCCATCATGATGGTCGAGGCCGAGGCTACGGAGAACACCATCGAATTGGTTGCCGGCGGCGCTACCGCCCCGACCGAAGAGGTTGTCGCCCAAGGCCTGGAGGCTTCCAAGCCGTTCATCCGCGCGCTGTGCGAGGCACAGGCGGAGCTGAAGGCCAAGGCCGGCAAGGCGACCGGCGACTACCCGGTCTTCCCGCCGTACCAGCAGGACGTCTACGCGGCCATCGAGTCGGCCGCGAAGGATCAGCTGACGGAGGCAATGTCCATGGCCGACAAGCACGACCGGGAGGCCCGTACCGACGACATCAAGGCCGACACGCTGGCCAAGGTCGGCCCGGACTTCGCCGGTCGCGAGTCCGAGATCGGTGCGGCCTTCAAGTCCGTCACCAAGAACGTGGTGCGGCAGTCGATCATCCGCGACAAGGTCCGCATCGACGGCCGCGGCCCGACGGACATCCGTCCGCTGTCCGCCGAGGTCGAGTACCTGCCGCGGGTGCACGGCTCGGCGCTGTTCGAGCGTGGCGAGACGCAGATCCTCGGCGTCACGACACTGAACATGCTGCGGATGGAACAGCAGCTGGACACGCTGTCGCCGGTCACCCGCAAGCGCTACATGCACAACTACAACTTCCCGCCGTACTCGACAGGCGAGACCGGTCGCTACGGTTCGCCCAAGCGTCGCGAGATCGGCCACGGTGCGCTCGCCGAGCGGGCCCTGGTGCCGGTGCTGCCGACCAAGCAGGAGTTCCCGTACGCGATCCGTCAAGTGTCGGAAGCGTTGGGCTCCAACGGTTCCACCTCGATGGGTTCGGTCTGCGCGTCCACCATGTCGCTGCTGAACGCCGGTGTGCCGTTGAAGGCGGCCGTCGCCGGTATCGCCATGGGTCTGGTGTCGGCCGAAGTAGAAGACGCAGCTGGCAATTCTGAAACCCAGTACGTCGCGCTCACCGACATTCTCGGTGCCGAGGATGCCTACGGCGACATGGACTTCAAGGTTGCCGGCACCAAGGAGTTCGTGACGGCGCTGCAGCTGGACACCAAGCTCGACGGCATCCCGTCGGATGTGTTGGGTGCCGCGCTCAAGCAGGCCCGCGATGCTCGGCTCACCATCCTCGAGGTGATGAACGAGGCCATCGACGCACCGGACGAGATGAGCCAGTACGCGCCGCGCATCACCACCATCAAGGTGCCGATCGACAAGATCGGCGAGGTGATCGGGCCGAAGGGCAAGATGATCAACTCGATCACCGAGCAGACAGGCGCGGAGATCGCCATCGAGGATGACGGCACCATCTACGTGTCGGCGCCGGACGGCGACAAGGCGCAGGCCGCGATCGACATGATCAACGCCATCGCCAACCCGCAGATGCCCAAGGTCGGCGAGCGGTTCCTCGGCACGGTCGTCAAGACCACCGCCTTCGGTGCCTTCGTCTCGCTGCTGCCCGGCCGCGACGGGCTGGTGCACATCAGCAAGCTTGGCCAGGGCAAGCGGATCGCCAAGGTCGAGGACGTCGTCAACGTCGGCGACAAGCTGCAGGTCGAGATCGCCGAGATCGATGCCCGCGGCAAGATCTCACTGGTTCCGGTAAAGGCAGAAAACACAGCTGACGCCTCCGCTGAATCGAATGGCGCTCCGGCGGCTGAGTCGACAGTGCCGGCCTCCCTCGGTGCAGAGTCCTCCGACGAGAGCTGATCTGCCCCGCATGGCGGTACGTACTCGGAGCACCCGGGTCCTGGAGCGCGAGCAATCGCGCCGGGGCCCGGGTGCCGCCCGTTCAGCCGGCTCCGCGGTCACCCTGTCGGTCACCGATGGCGGTCTGCGGATCGTCACCGAGAGCATTCCCGGTGTCCGCTCGGTGTCGGTGGGCATCTGGGTGGCCGTCGGCTCGGTCGACGAAACACCGGCGCTGGCCGGCGCCTCGCACTACCTGGAACACCTGCTGTTCAAGGGCACCCGCAAGCGCAGCGGGCACGAGATCGCCTCCATCATGGACGCCGTCGGTGGCGAGTTCAACGCCTTCACCTCGCACGAATACACCTGCTACTACACCCATGTGCTCTCCGAACAGGCAGAGCTGGCCATCGACGTGGTCAGCGATGTGGTGCTGGACGCCAGGGTCGCGGCGACCGATGTCGAGGTCGAGCGGCAGGTGATTCAGGAAGAGATCGCCATGCGTGACGACGACCCGGAGGACACCCTGGCCGACGCGTTCGCCGAGACGGTGTTCGCCGGCCACCCTGTTGCCGGACCGGTGATCGGCAGCGGGCAGACCGTCGCCGCCATGACGCGGACGCAGATCGCCGGCTACTACCGCCGCCGCTACACCCCGGACAAGATGGTGGTCTCGGTCGCCGGCGACGTCGAGCACGGCGACGTGGTGCGGTGGGTAAAGAAGGCGTTCGGCGCCAGACTCGCCGGGCCAGTTGCCCCCGCCGAACCGCGGTTGACGATCGGTCGGGCCGCTGCAGACCGGCGAATCAGGGTGCTGGACAAGGACTCCGAGCAGGCGCACCTGATGGTGGGTGGCCCCGGATTGGCCCGCGACGACCCCCGTCGCTACGCGATGGCGGTGCTCACGACCGCGCTCGGCGGCGGGATGAGCTCGCGGCTGTTCCGCACCGTCCGGGAAGAGCACGGGCTGGCCTACAGCTGTTACGCCACTTGTCACAGCTACGCCGATGTCGGGGCGTTCTCTATCTACGCCGGCTGTCACCCGGCCAACCTAGCCCAGGTCGCCACCCTGATCAGGGCAGAGTTGGCGGCGTTGACCGAATACGGACTCACCGATGACGAGGTACAGCGGGCCAAGGGCCAGCTCACCGGATCGCTGGTACTCGGCCTGGAGGACACCGAATCGAGGATGAGCCGGATCGGCCGAAACCTGCTGGTGCGCAAGACGTTCACCTCGGTGGACCGTGAACTGTCCGCGATCGCGGCCGTGCAACGCGCGGGCGTCGATGCGTTGGCGCGTGAACTGCTGGCGGCGCCGTTGTCGGCCGCCGTGGTGGGGCCATACCGCCGACAGGGCGACCTGCCGGCCAGTGTGCGCGCTCTCGCGGCCGAGAAGACCGGGCCAGCGGCAACCGTGCCGCGTACCGGCGGCGGCCGGCAGGCCGCCAAGGTCGCCAAGGTCGCCCGCCGATCGGGACGGTGACCGTGGCCACGGACCTACTGCGAGTCGGCGTCGTCGGTGCCAATGGCCGGATGGGAACCCTGGCCGGCCAGGCAATCTCGGCTGCCGGCGACCTGCAGCTGGTAGCCGGCGTCGGGTCGGCCGACCCGCTCTCGCAGCTCACCGACAGCGGCGCCCAGGTGGCCGTCGAGCTGACTCGACCGGATGCTGTGATGGCCAACGTCGAGTACTGCATCGCAAACGGGATCCATTGCGTGGTCGGCACTTCCGGTGTGGGCGACGAGCAACTGGACGCGATTCGCCAGCTGCTGCTCGACAGTGCCAACGGGGCCAACGGGACCGACGGGCTCGGAGTGATCGTGGTGCCGAACTTCGCCATCGGCGCGGTGCTGGCCATCCGATTCGCCAGCCAGGCGGCGGCCTACTTCGACGGAGTCGAGGTGATCGAGATGCACCATGCCGGCAAGGTCGATGCGCCGTCGGGAACCGCAACCACCACGGCTCGAGAGGTTGCACAGGCCAGGGCCGAGGCCGGAGCGCCGCCGATGCCAGACGCCACCAGCAGGGCCGTGGGCGGGGCTCGTGGTGCCGACATCGACGGGGTCAGGGTCCATTCCGTGCGACTGCCCGGACTTGTTGCCCACCAACAGGTATTGCTCGGCAACGACGGCGAACTGCTCACCATCCGGCACGACTCGCTGCACCGCGAATCCTTCATGCCGGGCTTGCTGCTCGCCGTCCGCGCCGTCTCGAAGCGGCCCGGGCTCACCGTCGGGCTGGAGCCGTTGCTCGACCTCCGCTAGCCGACCGGCCGAAACTGACTACCTGAGGGAACTGGCTACCAAACCAGAAACCGGCTACCAGACCAGTCCGTGCTGGGCCAGCGTGGCCTCCGCCTCGAGCCGATCGAGGGCGCCCAGCGGCAGACCGGTCGGCGCCGGCACCCCGAGCGTCGAGCAGCATCCGCACAGGGTGTCGTCGTAGGCCATCCCGAGCGCCCGGAGCCGCACCGCACGGGCCGGCAAGCTGCTGTGCTCGACCTCGTCGTATTCCCGACGCAGCCGATGCAGGGTGGCCGCGAGGTCCGTCAGCGATCGCTCGGGCAACGTGGTGGTGTGGTGGGTGTCGGACCAATGAGAGGCCGCCTTCGCCGCTTGGATCCCTAGCTTGATCAGTACCGCGGGCGCGACGAAGACCAGCAGGTACACCACCGCATTGCTCATGGCTCACCGGCCCGGATCGACGGACACTTTCCAGCATCACCCACCGCTGTGTCGGCGTCAACGTCGGCGCCATGGACAACAACGCGGCGGGAGAGGAGTCAGGCCGTCACGATGCGAATATCGGCAGCGGCGAACTCGGCGAGCTGCGCTTCGTCGGCAGTCGGATCGGTGACCAACACATCCACCTGATCGACGCCGCAGATCCTGGCGAAGGACCGCCGCCCCAACTTGGACCCGTCCGCGACCACGATCACCGTGGACGCCTGCGCCACCATCATCGCGTTGACGGCGGCCTCACCCTCGTGATGCGCAGTCGCTCCCACCTCGAGATCGAAGCCGTCCACTCCGAGCACCACGTAGTCCAGATGCAGCTTGGACAGTCCTGGTTCGGCCAGCGGGCCGATCAGCTCGTAGGAGCTGGGCCTGGCAACGCCGCCGGTCACCACCAGCTTGATGGTGCGCCGGACGGCCAGGTCGTTGGCGATGTTCAACGCGTTGGTCACTACGGTGAAGGCGCGACCGTCCGCCATCGCCTCGGCGGACGGTGCGGCCGCCGTTACCAGAGCTCGTGCCACCTCCGAGGTGGTGGTGCCGCCGTTCAGCGCGACCACGGCGCCCGGCCGGATCAACGCGGCGGCAGCCGCTCCAATCCGGGCCTTCGCCTCGGTGTGGTGTCCGCTCTTGTATCGCAGCGGCAGGTCGTAGGCGACGCTGGCCGGCGCGGCACCGCCGCGGGTCCTGGTGAGCAGCTGCTGGGAGGCAAGGTGATCGAGGTCGCGCCGGATGGTGGCAGCAGACACCTTGAGCTCCGCGGCAGCGGCACCGACCTCCAGCCGGCTGTCCCTGCCCAAGATGTCCAGCAGCGCCGTCCACCTTTCGTGTGGCCCCATCCGCCCTCCTTCGCCTGTCCCTGAGCGTCCGCCCTGACGGGAATGATGCCTTGTCGGGCCCGGATGGCAGCATTCAGGGCTGTGACCTCTTCCGCTGCGACCAGCACGGCCTTGCCGGCACCGGCACTCACACTCACCGCTGCGCAGGCGCGCCGAACCGCCATCGCCGCGCAGCAGTTGCACCGGCCGCGGCCGGGCGCGGTGGCCGACCGCGGCCATCTGCGCCGGCTGGTCGGCAAGATCGGACTGCTGCAGATCGACTCGGTGAACGTGCTGGCCAGGGCGCACTATTTGCCGGTGTTCGCCCGGCTCGGCAGTTACCCGACTGGGCTGCTGGACGGCGCGGCGTGGCCGGCCAGGCCGAAGGATCGGTTGTTGATCGAGTCGTGGGCGCACGTGGCCTCGCTCGTCCCGGTCGAGACGGAACCGCTGTTGCGATACCGCCAGCAACTGATGGCCGACCGCTGGCGGCCGACGAAGCTGCTGGAGCAACACCCGGACTTCCTGCCGAGGGTGCTCGCGGCAATTGACGAACACGGGCCGATCTCCGCCGGCGACATCGAGAAGGTGCTCGAGGCACCTGGCAAGGGCAAGCCGGGTTGGTGGGAATGGTCGGCCACCAAGCAGATCTGCGAGTACCTGTTCGTCTCCGGTCGGACGGCGGTGGCCGGCCGCCGGGCGTTCGAGCGGCAATACGACCGCTACGACAAGGTGCTGCCCGCCGAGGTGCTGGCCCGTCCGACGCCGGACATCGCCGCCGCCAAACGCGCGCTGACGGCCCTCGCGATCGAGCATCACGGCATCGGCACGGTGGGCGATATCGCCGACTACTACCGACTGCGCAATGACGACACCCAACGAGCACTGATCGAGCTGGCCGAGGAGGGCACAGTACTGCCGGTCGCGGTCCGCGGGTGGAAGGAGCGGGCCTGGCTGTCCGCCGCCGCCGTGATGCCGCGCACTGCCACTGGGCGGGCGCTGCTGGGGCCTTTCGATCCGCTGATCTGGCACCGGCCGCGCACCGAGCGGATGTTCGGGGTGCGCTACCGGATCGAGATCTACACACCCCAGCACAAGCGGGTACATGGGTACTACGTGTTCCTGTTGCTGGTGGGCGACGTGCTGGCCGGCCGGTTCGACCTGAAGGCGGACAGGGCGACAGGTCGATTACTGGTACAGGCCAGCTGGTTAGAACCGAAGTCCCAGCCAGGCCCGACCGCGGAGGCGGCCGCCGAACAGCTCGCCGAGATGGCGCGCTGGCTTGGGCTGGACCATGTCGTGGTCGCGGCCAAGGGCGACCTGTACCGACCATTGGCGCAGGCAGTGGCCGGGCGCTGATCGGCGAGAAATAGTCTGCCGTCATGCGCCTTTCAGCCTCCGTCGCCGCCGGCCACCCGGCCACCGCCGAGGTGGGCTACGAGATGTTGGCCGCCGGCGGGACGGCTGCGGACGCGGTAGCAGCGATGATCCTGGCAGGCTGCGCCGCCGAGACGATCTTCTCCGGGCTCGGCGGCGGCGGGTTCGCCACCTTCTACACCGCCGAAACCCGGTCTGTTGATTGTCTGGACTTCTTCGTCGCCGTGCCGGGCCTGGACGGCAGCCGGCGGGGACCGGCCAGGGCCATCGAGGTGTCCTTCGGCGGCGTGGCGGTGCCCTACGAGGTCGGTGGTCCCACCGTTGCAGTGCCGGGCACACCCGCCGGCGTCGCTGCCCTGCATCAAAGATTCGGACGGCTGCCATGGCAGCAGATCGTCCGCCCGGCCGAAGGTCTCGCCCGGGCCGGAGTGCCGATGCCGGCGGCCCACGCCGCCCTGCTGCCGGACATCGCGCCGGCCATGCTGCTCGGTGCCGGCGTCGCGGCCTACTC
>JALYVF010000112.1 GCA_030853385.1 Actinomycetota bacterium
TGACGCGGTCTGCATCGGTCACAGTTCGGCGCGCCTGCTGCGGAGGTCCGCGAACGGCGGACACCGAGAGGCGGGTACTGATGGCCGGGCAGTGCGGGTCGTCGTGGCCCGCGGTTATGCCCCCGAGCTGGTGGTGCGTCGTTGATGGGAGCTGGGTCTTCGATCCCACAGGACTTGCCCGTCGATCAGGGTGCCGGCGAGTTGATCGCGGTGCACGATCGTATGATGCCGCCCGCAGAGCAGCGCTCCGTTGTCGAGATTTGTTGGGCCCCAATCGATCCAGTGAATGAGATGGTGTGCGGCGCACCAGTGCGCCGGAGCCTCACAGCCCGGGAACGTGCAGTGTTTGTCGCGTAGCCACAGTGCTCTCAGTTGGGGCGGGGTGAACAGCCGCTGAGCCCGTCCCTCATCCAAAATCTCACCATCGGAGCCCAACACAACCGGGATGATCGCCGCATCGCAGGCCAGTTTCCGGACCGTCTCCGGCGCGAGGAGCGCCCCGCCGTCCACCGACCCGATCGTCGTGCCGGCGCCGATAGCCTTCTGCAGCTCTTCGAAAGTCATTGTCACATAGAGCGCCGCCTTCGCCGCCGACGGGACTTGTCCACCGGCCGCGGTAGCCCGGCGGCACACCTCGACCAGGGCCTCACCCCGGCGTCAGCCGACAGGGCGCGGGTCTGGTTCACCATTCGGTTCGGGCTGTGGCTTCGACAGCGGCCCGATCGCTTCCAGTACTGCGCGGCCTTCCGCGTCCAGGGTGAGTTCGTAGTGGAACACCCCGGCGTCTTCCCGCCCAGCGGACAAATCGACGTAACGACGTTTGGAGTCCTGCTCATCCTGAAAACGCACCGTCCAGCCCGTGCTGGGCGAGCAGTAGTTGGCGGAGTTGTTTCACCGAGCGTGGGCCGTGGTCGGCGCCCATCCCGATCATCTTGTCCAATACCAGCGGACCGGCACCAGCAGCGAGGTCGGGTGAAATCTTGTCGAACTCCGATGCCCCCTGTCACGGCCACGTTCGGTGTGACGTCGGTGGTGCGTACAGCATCGGCCAACGCCGCTAGGTCGTGGCGGCGCAGGATCGCCACACATTTCGCGACGACACCGGACCCGCCGGTCCGTAGATGCCAGGCTGCATCCCGCACCCACCCCGCGGTCGAAGCGAACTGCGACTCGGCGATCACCCCGCGTTGCTCGGCTTCGGTAGTCATAGTGACCACACCGGCGGTGCCGAATGCGGCGAGCTCGTCGAGCTCACCCACGACAGACAGCAACTCAGCGTTGGCTGCCTGATATCCGATGGTCGGAAGTTGTTTCAGTGCAGCAACTGTCGCGGCCACCAGGCCGCGTACCTGCGCCATGCTCAGAGGCGCCGACACCGGCATGAGCGGCAGCGCAGACGCCGTTATGTTCGGCGCGGCAGACGCCGGCAAGGTCGCGGACACATTCTGTGCCACCGATTCCGAAGTTCCTGCCTCGTCCATACCGACAATTCTACGAACCAGGTCCGACAGTCGACCTCCATAAAGAGCCTGCAGGACAACACTTCTGGTCACAACTCGATAACAATCATCGGGACATCCATGCGTCTGATGGTGGCACGCTCCGAGCCCTACGTACGCACCATGGACCATGGGAGGGCCCTGATCCATCCCGCGCAACGTGCGTGACAGCGCCGATGGCCTTCCCGGCACAACCTCGTGGCCATCCGTCATCCTGGCCGGTCGCTGTCGGTTGACCTCAACCATGCTTGAAGTCTTACCGTCGGATCCACCGATGAAGACGACAAGGGAGGTGCGGCATGAAGAAGCTGGAACTGGGCCCGAGCGGGATGTCGTTGAATGTCTCGACGGACGGCGCGCACCTGCGCGAAGCTGCCGAGCTCGAGGACCTCGGCTACTCGACCATCTGGCTGGCCGGCGGTCAACTGGACAGTCTCGATCCACTCACCGAGATCATCAGGGCCACCTCAAGCATCCTGGTCGGCTCGTCGATCATTCCGCTCGACGTCTACTCGTCCGAACAGGTGGCTGCCACGTTTGCCGACATCGAGACAGACCACTCTGGCCGGTTCATCGTCGGCCTAGGTGGTCCGCAGCGGCCGAAGGCACTGCAGGCAATGAACGATTTCCTCGACCGGCTGGATACCGCCGAACCGCCGGTGCCCGTAGGTCGGAGGGTGTTGGCGGCCAACGGTCCGCGCAAGTTGGAGTTGGCCCGCGACCGGTTCGCCGGCGCGATGCCGTTGCTCGTCACGCCCGGCTACACCGCAAGGGCCAGAAGGATTCTTGGCGTCGACTCGACCCTGATCGTCAGCCAATTCGTCGTGCTGGACACCGACCCTGGCCGCGCCCGGGAGACCGCCCGCGGGCCACTGCGGTTCCTGCTCGGTGGCGGGATCCCCGGCTACACCGCAAACGTGCGACGAATGGGTTTCACCGACGACGAGATCAGCAGCCTGAGTGATCAGTTGGTCGACGCGTTGGTGGTGTGGGGTGACGCCGACGCGATCGTCGCCAGGGTGGACGAACATCGACGGGCCGGCGCCGACCAGGTGGCACTCGCCGTGCTGGCCGAGGGTAGCCAGCCCCGCCCTATCCAGGCGGCACGGCAACTGGCAGCGCAGCTGCTGAGTTAGCCGATAGTCCGGCGAGTCCACCCGGCGGAATTTCGCCGCGGGTACCGAGGTTGGCTTGACTGGAATGCCGACCGCACGG
>JALYVF010000114.1 GCA_030853385.1 Actinomycetota bacterium
CTCGGGGCGTCACTGTTGCCGTTCATCTGGAACGTCATCAAATCCAGCAGACACGGCGAGATCACCACCGCCGACGACCCGTGGGGCTACGGCAACTCGCTGGAATGGGCGACCAGTTCGCCGCCACCACGGCACAACTTCACCTCGTTGCCGCGGATCCGTTCGGAGCGACCGGCGTTCGAGCTGCACCATCCGCACATGGTCGAGCGAATGCGCAGCGAGGCGCACCCACATCGGGGCTGGCAGGGGCTGGACGAACTCGCGTCCAGCGAGCACCTCAAGATCCCCCAAGCCCATTGATCGGCTGCCAACGACGGCGTCGCGGTTCGTCGCGCGCCGGCTGAGGGCTTCCGGAGACCAACCGCCAAGCGAGACGGAGATGGAGCAAGATGACGCAACCACAGGAACGCATCGTGGTGGGAGTGGACGGATCGTCGGCCTCGATCGACGCGCTGAAGTGGGCGATTCGACAGGCATCGCTGACCGGAGCCGTCATGGAGGCGGTGATTGGCTGGCAATATCCGACGGTGTATGGCGGTTACCCACTCGCCGACACCACCGACTGGCCGTCCAATGCAAAAGGAATACTCGATACCGCCGTGGACGAAGCCATCGGCGCAGGCAACACCCAAATCGCCCGCAAGGTCGTCGAGGGACACCCGGCGCAGGTACTGATGGACGCGGCGGCCGGAGCCGGCCTGCTGGTGGTCGGCAGCAGAGGCCACGGCGGCTTCACCGGCATGCTCCTGGGGTCTGTCAGCGCACACGTCGCGACTCACGCCCCCTGCCCGGTGCTGGTCGTCCGACACGCCACTCAGGACTGAGACAGTCGGTCCAGTGCACACAACGGATTTCGCATCCATCACGACGCAGAGCGCCGTCGTGCACAACGGGTAGCGCCGCGACCTACGTGATCGCCGAGCCATGCGTCGATCTGCTCGACCGGTCCTGCGTCGAGGAGTGTCCGGTCGACTGCATCTACGAGGGGCCCGGATGCTGTGCATCCACCCCGACGAGTGCGTCGACTGCGGCGCCTGCCAACCGGTATGCCCGGTCGAGGCCATCTTCTGCGAGGACGACGTCCCCACGGCCTGGGGAGCGACTACACCCGCGCGAACTCCGACTTCGTCGACGAGCTTGCTCGCCGGGAGGTGCCTCCCACACCGGCAAAATCCCCAAAGACGACCCGATGGTCGCCGCACTACCGGCGATGGGCGAAGCCATCCGGTAGTGGCGACAGCGCATACTCGACACCATGCAACGGATCTCGCTGGACGCTCTGGCCACCCAGCAGCTCGAATTCGCCGCCGCCCATGGCGGCCGACCAGCCGCCGACACTGTCGTGGGCGGCCATGAACGGGTGCTGCGGCAGACGGTAATCGGCATGCCCGCCGGATCGGAACTCGGGGAGCATGAGAACCCGGGGGAGGCGACGGTCCATGTGCTGCGTGGCCGGGTCCGGCTGTCTTCTGGAGATGTGTCCTGGGACGCCAGGTCTGGTGATCTGATCAAGGTGCCCAATGCACGTCACAGCCTGCTGGCTCTGGAGGACGCTGCGGTCTTGCTGACAGTGGCCAAGCTGCCATGATCGTCATGTCTGACCAGGACCCGAGCGCCGCCGCATCCTGAAGTTCATTGCTGGTCGGGCACCCGGCGCGATCTGGTCGTCCGAGAGCATTGCGAACGCCTGCCGCCAGGCGGCCAGATCCGCTGGTCGACCAGACACCTGTGCAATCAGCTCGGCGGCCGGCATGGCCACAGCAGCCCGAACGGGCTGCGTAAACAGGGCCGCCCGTACGCCGATCTCGTGGTCGCGGTCGCAGCTGTGATGCCACCGTTGCTGGCTGGGCGGGATGATGTTCGTGCTCGCGGGTATGAGATGTTGTCCCGCACGGTGCATTTCGGCGCTCCTGGCCGATCCTCGGTCATTTTGACTGGTGTTCGTGGTGTGGGTAAGACCGTCACCCTGCGGGCGATCGTGGACGAAGCGGCCCAGGCGGGGTTCGTGACAGCCAGGGTCACCGTTGATCGGCCACTGAGACCGTTGATCGTGGTGTCGCGCAGGCGATTTCAGCGCCACGGTACGACGATGGCTGGCCGCGGACGCGATCAAACCGTGGCAGCACTGGTCCTGGATCTTCCCCTGCGACCCCGACTTCGCAGCCCAGGCCACCCGAGTGTGTCGGCTTCCACAGTCTGTGGAGGCCGACAGCCGTGCTCATCCTGAAGGCAGGAGCAAGAGCCCGCACCTGAGGCAAACACGGCCTCGCAATCAGCGTCCACCAAATGACATTCCCAGCGCGTGGGTCTACCGATCCCGCTTTCTGGAGTCAGGTTTGAGAGTCGTTCGGGATTGCCCTGTCTGGCCGGCCGCCGCCGTGGTCTTCTTCGTCGTCGGTGCCGAGGAGTTCGCGGATCCGGCGTAGCAGGTTGGCTTGGGCTTTCTGGTCGTGGACGTCGGCCATGATTTCGGCCAGGCTCCGTAGCGCCAGTATGTTGACGTCAAAGTCGTGTTCGGCTTTGATGCGGTCGCGTTCGGCGGTCCGATTCTGGCTGAGCAGGATCAGCGGCGCGGCGTAGGCAGCCTGGGTGGAAAACAGCAGGTTCAGCAGGATGAACGGGTAAGGATCGAACGCGCCGCCGCGCAGGTAGTGCAGGGCGACGTAGCCGTTGTAGCCCAGCCAGATCACGATGAGTGCGCTTTGGGTGATGATGAACGCCCAGGACCCGAACACGGCGGTGACCTTGTCGGCAATTCTGGCCGACAGCCGCAGGTCGTCATGGCGGTACTGGTTGGCAGGGGAACGATGCCTGGTTGGCCGGGCAGCGACCCGGGTGTGGTGCGGCGTTGCGCGGGTGCGAGTCAAGGTGAGGTGCCTCCGGCTGTCGTAGCGGGTGCAGATTCCGTGGGGGACTTGCCACCACCGTGCGGTGAACTGTCGGTCCAGACGGATTCGGCCGACGAACACGGCCGGTCCCGCGATCATTGCGAGTCGAACGGCTGGGGCCGTCCGTCCCCGCCCGGTCGGAGCTTGGTCAACTCCTTAAGGATCGCACCCGGAACATGCGAAAGCATGCTCCTCACTCAAAAGCTGGATGCCGCCAAGCTCGACCGGCTCGCCCGCTCCCTGACCGATGCTCGCAACATCGTAGAGGAGAGGCACATTCCGTGGCGAGCGCCGATCGCCTCGCTAAACTACCTGCTGTCCTCCCACGTGTGGCGGCAGGACAACAACGGCTTGTCCCATCAGGATCCGGGTTTCATCGACCACGTCGTCAACAAGAAGTCCGAGATCGTCAGGGTCTACCTGCCACCGGATGCC
>JALYVF010000119.1 GCA_030853385.1 Actinomycetota bacterium
GCCGCGAAGAAGCGCCGGCGCACCGGCCACTAGGTTGGGAATCCTGGCCGCGGCGGCGACCTGGACCATCCTGCACCGCCATCGCGGCGAGATCTCTGCCGCGTTCGAACAGGATTGATCGCCGATCGGCCGGCACGTCAGCGGGCGCCCCGGTCGACGTGGCTCAGCGGGTGACGATGGTGAAGCCGCCTGGTGCCACCACGGCGGAAACGTTGCAGCCGCTGGCCTTTTCGGTCCGCACCAGCCTGCCGTTGCGGTCGTAGCTGCTGATCGTCGCCCGGCCGGACCCGGCCAGCGCGACCCGCCTGACCTGCACGCTGCCGGCCTTGCTGGACAGCAGCGCCGTCGCGCGGCCGTTACCGGCGGCCACCAGCGACGCGACCAGCGGCATCACCAGCAGGTTGTCGATCCGCCCGGTCCCGCCGGTGGTGCTGGCGGTGACCGTGGTGGCGGCCGCCGGCGCCGTCAGCGAAAGATCGACCGGCACCAGCATGCCGACCGCTGGCGCGTTGCCCTGCGCACCCACCCGGCCGTAGCGCACCGTCGAGGTGGCCTGCCTGCCGACGCTGAAAGCGGTGCGGGCCTTGGCCCCCTGCACCAGTTCGACCACCGGTTGCACCAGCCGTGGTTGAGTGGCTGCCGGTAGCGACCAGCGCACCGTGCTGTCAGCACCAGCGGCCACCAGCGATCCGCTCCACTGCGACTCACCTGTCCAGGCAGATTCCGGCTGCGCCACAACGGCATTACCGGTGAGTGTTCCGGTCTCTGCTTCGACAACCGTCAGACCATCGCGCACCGAAACGGTTGCCGACGCGCGGGCCAGTGCTGCCAGGTCGGGATGCGCGTCGAGCACCTGCATGGTGAGCAGGCCGTGGATGGTGGATTCGGCGCCGGAGCCCTGGTTGACGGTGCCGTTTGGCTGCACGCCGTCGAAGGTGACGCCCGTTGCCGGGTTGTAGACGGGCACACCGGCAGTATTGGCACCGAAGAACCAGCCGGCCGCGATGCCAGCGAGGTCGCGGACACCCCCGCGATGGCTGGCAGTGCCGACGGCCAGCAGCGTTTCCACTCTGGCATCGGCGCCGTAGGCGATCTGGGTGGTATCGACGGGCGAGGGCAGCAGGCCGTTGACCGCGGCGGTGGAGGTCAGCAGCTGCGGGGTGAAGCCGGCGGCATCACCGATGGCGGGCGTCAGCAAGGACTTGTTGCCGAGCGCCCTCGATGCGGCGGCCAGCCCGGCGCCCATCTGCGATCCCCAGGCGTGCCAGTCGGAGCGGGACAGCGCCCAGGGCAGCAACGCCCGGTACGGCCAAGACGTGGTGGTGCCGGCCGACATTTTGGCGACGCCGTCGGACAGCTTCCGCAGCGCCACCTTGGCAGTGCTGGATCCGGGTCCACGAGCCGAGACGTAGGCCGCCAGCCCCAGCATCGCCTCGGAGGAGGCGTCGGCGCCGTCGACGATCAACCAGCTCGGCACCTTGACACCGTGGATGGTCTGGTAGTGCCCGTACTGGTCCAGGGTGTCGCGATTGAGGGCGGCCACGGACAGCTGCATGCGCGCAGCAAGGAAGGACGCGAAGGCCGGGTCCGAATGCCGGAAGGCCGCATAACCCTCGCCCAGCGCCCACAACGTGCGCGCCAGCCAGTACGACTGATCGGAATCCGACGGGTTGGGGGAGTCGGCCGGCGTCGGCGTGGGGTTCAGCGAGCCGTCCGGTTGCATCCACAGCACCACCTCGCCGGCCTTCGGGCCGGTCAGGGTCTGGAAGTAGGACAGGCCCCTAAGTTGCTGGTACGCCTGCTCTTTCGCGGGCGCACTGCCGGTCGCTTTCCACTGCCGCAGGTACACAATGGCCGCCCTGGCAATGTCGTCGGCGTCGTAGGCGCCTTGGCCGTAGGTGTTGGTCGCGGCGTCGTAGGCACCGCCGCCGACCCGCTGGAACGTGCCGCCGGTCCTCGGGTCTGCGTACACCCAGAGCACGCCGACCCTCGGTTCGGTGGCCAGCCGGTAGGTGCTGTGCGCTGTGGTGGCCGGGACGGCGACGCTGTCGGCGAGGAAATCGAGATGGGCAAGGTTCGTCAGCGGGGCCGTCGAATGACTCGCGGCCGCCGTCAGTGCCGGTGTGGTGTTGGGCGCCGTCAGCATTCCCGTCACCACAGCGGCCGCCAGCAAGGCAGCACCGAATGTTCTCATGGCTTATATAAATCGGTTTAGTAATGCAGTGTCAATAGACTGACGCCTGGTTCACCCGACTGGCGGCAACGGCAGCAGCGGGTGATTTCGGACTGCGGGCGGGTCTGAGGCTCCGCCTCAGAGGGCCTGGTTGCGGTGGCTCAACCAGCTATGTAACAGCACTTATACAAGTGCTGTTACGATCCTCGGATGGATGAGCCTGACACGTTGACTGCAGACCCTGTCGACCAGAGCGGGTGGCGTGGGCTGCGGCTGTTGCAGGCGGCGATGGATTCCGACATCGCCAGGTTGTACGCCGAGCGGAACATCGACGGGCTGAAGCCGAGCCACACCATGGCATTGATCCGGCTCGACCATCGCGGCCCGATGACGATCACCGAGCTGGCCGACTCCGTCCAGGTCACCCATTCCGCGATGAGCCAGAAAGTGGCGGCGCTCCGGCGGGCCGGCCTGGTGCGCAGCGTGGCCGGCAGCGACGCCCGTACCAAACGCATCCTCCTGACCGCGAAGGCGAAGCGGATCCTCGGTTTCCTGGAAGCCGAATGGCGAGCCACCGAAAACGCCGTAGCCGGCATCGAGGCAGAGATCCCCTACCCGCTCAGCCAGGTCGTCTCCGACATTGCAGAAGTATTGCAGCGCAAGAGCTTTCACGATCGAATCGTGGAAGGGCTGGCGGCGGACAACTGATGGCAATGGCGGGCGCCCTGATAGACCTGGCACCACTGAAGGCAACGCCGGCGTTTCGGCGATTGTGGATTGGCCGCACCTTCTCTGGGTTCGGCGGCCAGATGACGATCGTCGCGGTGATGTTCCAGGTCTGGCAGCTCACCAGGAGCCCCATCTGGACCGGCGCGGTGGGCATCGCGCAGGCGGTGCCGATGGTGGTGGTCGGCCTGATCGGCGGCGGCCTTGCGGACCGCATCGATCGTCGCCGGCTGGTGCTGCGGACCACCGTCGGGCAGTTCTCGGTGTCGATTCTGCTGGCCCTGCAAGGGTTTGACGGCCATCTTCCGGTACTGGGCGTGCTCGCCCTGGTCTCGCTGCAGACCTGTTTCGTGGCAGTCGGCGGACCGGCCGGCCGCACCTTTACGCCCCGACTGCTGCCGAAGCAACAGGTGTCCGCCGGGCTGGCGCTGACCAGGATCAGCTCGCAGGCCGCCATGCTGGTCGGTCCGGCGGTGGCCGGGCTGCTGCTGGGTTGGGTCGGTGTCGGCGGCTGCTATCTGATCGATGCCATCAGCTTCGGAGCGTCCTTCTACGGCGTGTTCGGGCTGGCGCCGATGCGGCCGGAGGGCGAAGTCGGCCGGCCGGGCATACACGGTATCGCTGATGGACTGCGGTTCGTCGCCAGCAAGGCCACCGTCCGGGGCGCCCTGATCACCGACCTGGCCGCGACTGTGCTGTCGATGCCGATCAGCCTGTTTCCGCTGATCAACGCCGAGCGATTTGGCAACAACCCGCGCACCCTCGGTCTTTTCCTCAGCGCGATCGCCGTCGGCGGGATGCTGGCCTCGGTGCTGTCCGGTCTGTTCACCCGCTATCACCGTCCCGGCCTGGTGATGCTGGGCGGTGCGCTGGCCTGGGGTGTCGGGCTGGCTGCCTTCGGCTGGTCGCCGAACCCGTGGGTGGGCCTCGGTTGTCTGGTGATCGCCGGCGCTGCCGACACCCTGTCGGTGATCTCCCGCGGAACGGTCATCCAGTTGGAGACGCCGGATGCGTTGCGGGGACGGGTGGGCGCCGTCGAGCAGATGGTCGGGGTGTCGGGTCCCGACCTCGGCAACATGCGGGGCGGCATCGTGGCCGGCGCCACCTCGGGGGTGACCGCGCTGGTCAGCGGCGGGTTGCTGTGCGTCGCCGCGGTGGCCGCCGTCGGCGCCGCCGTGCCCGGCCTACGATCGTTCCATGTCGACCGGACCTGACGCCGAGAGCCGTTCTACGACAACGAAAGTGACCGAGCGACATCGCATCAGCGGGCCGTCCCGAAGCACCGCCCCTTTCCGTCAGGCGCCGGCGCGGGCCAGCCGTTCCACGGCCTGTTCGCGCAGTGCCGCACCGGCGACCGGCTGCTGACCGAACAGTGCCTCAGCGCGCGCATTGTCGGCGGCCGGCCACACGCGGGCAGCCCAGGCGACCTCCAGCTCGTCCTCGCTGAAGGGCCGCCGGGCGTGCTGATAGCCGCCGATGAAGGCAGCTGAGCTTGCGACCGGCGCCAGCCCGGGAGTCTCGGTACTGGCGAACGCTCCCGCGGCGGCGCCGACCAGCGCCGATTCCGGCATCCAGCCGAGGCTGTCCCAGTCGTGAACGGCCCACGGTGTTTCGCCGTGCCAGCGACTGCCGCAGCCGGTTGCCGCCGTGATCCCAGCGAAGCCAGTACGGATCGGGTAACGGCGGGTCGACGTGCACCCGGGTCAGCTCCTCCATCAACTCAGCGAGAAGGCTGGCAACTCGCCGTGCCGCTGTCGCTGAGTCGTGACGCAGCATGGTCCCGCCAGGTCGCCACTGTTCGGCATGCGCCGACAATCCGCGACCGTTCTCGTCCGGTCTGGCCTTGATCGCGACCTCGCGACCGTCGGCCAGTCGCAGGCCGAGCACCGACGACATCTGGTAGCTGCGGAACAGCACCTCATCAACGGCTGTGCCCAGTTGCGCGCGACACCAAAGGGGGAGCCAGCCCGGAAGATCACCGTCGGTCAGCCGTCGAGTGTGATGTAGCCCGTACTCACCATCGCGTTGGTTGACGCTCGACAGGCATCAGAAGAGCAGCGGTCATCGGTCATCTGGGATCGTCATCCGGACGATTTCGTGATCGCCCGCCCGGATGGCAAACTTAGGGGGTTGTCGATCGCCGGAACTCCGGCCACGGATCGGCAAGAACCCGAAGTACCGGAATCCGCCGCCGGGCCCTGTGAAGAAGGTCACCGCCGGTGCTCCGTGCCGCGCGACCCATCCCGGGCCGGGCGTGACCGACGCGAGCTGTACGACGCAGAACCTAGAGGAAGTACTCATGAACACGCTGGACGCCCTTGATGCCGCGCAGCTGCGGTCCGATATCCCGGACTTCCGCCCCGGCGACTCCGTCAAGGTGCACGTGAAAGTCATCGAAGGAACCCGCTCCCGGGTGCAGGTCTTCGCCGGCCACGTGATCCGCCGACAGGGTGGTGGCGTCCGCGAAACCTTCACCGTTCGCAAGGTGAGCTTCGGCGTCGGCGTCGAGCGCACCTTCCCGGTGCACTCGCCGAACCTTGACAAGATCGAACTGGTGACTCGCGGCGACGTCCGCCGCGCGAAGCTGTACTACCTGCGGGAGCTGCGCGGTAAGGCGGCCAAGATCAAGGAGAAGCGCGACACCGCGCGCTGATCGGGCCAGGACGCACCCGACGCCCACATCAGGCACGTAGCCTGTGCAGCGATGAACGAGCACCAGCACGCCCGCGCCGGCGACGAGCCAGTCGAGCAGTCATTCGTCCAGGACGCGGGCGTGGTGCCGCCGCCGCCCGGCGCCCCTCCGGCGCCGGATGAGTCGCCCACTGTCGCCACTGACCGCCACGACGCCATCCACAGCGACGACGCGGCGGACACCCCAATGATCGTGAGCAACACCGTGCCGCCGGCCGCCGGCGACGGTGGAGCAGCGGCGGACGACTCCGACGACGCCGTCCGCAAGTGGCGGGAGAAGTCGGAACGGCGCCGCAAGCCGCACAAGAAGCGGCCATGGTGGATCGAGCTGCCGATCCTGCTGGTGACGGCATTCATCCTGACGTTCTTGATCCAGACATTTCTGTTCAAGGTCTATTACGTGCCATCGGGATCCATGGAGACGACCCTGCACGGCGTCGAATCCGGCGGCGACCGGATCTTGGTCAACAAGGTGATCTACGACTTCCGCGACCCCAAGCCTGGCGACATCGTGGTGTTCAAAGGGCCGCCGACCTGGGCTCCGGAGGCCAACATCCCGGGGCCGACTAACTGGCTGGGCAAACTCGGCCAAGCCGTCGGATCGGTGGTCGGCGTCGAACCGCCGAACGAGATGGATTTCGTCAAACGGGTGATCGCTGTTGGCGGCCAGACCGTGAAGTGCTGCGACTCTTCCGGCAACGTGCAGGTGGACGGGGTCTCGCTGGACGAGCCCTACATTTACACCACCCCCGGCGATTCGGCCTGGACCTTCACCCCTGGTGAGCAGGACTGCAGCTCGCAAATCAAAGCCCAACGTTGCTTCGGACCGGTGAAGATCCCGCCGGGACAATTGTGGATGATGGGCGACCACCGCGACGACTCGAAGGACTCGTCCTTCGGCTGTGCCAGTCTGTGCCAGGGACCGGTACCGGTCAGCGACGTGATCGGCAAGGCGATCTTCATCATCATGCCTATTTCGCGCTGGCACACCCTGGGTGATCCGGGAATCGACCACCGGGGAGGATGACGTCTGTGGTCGTCACCGGCACCACCCGCAGAGCCGCCCGAAAGGCCCTGCCCCGCAACACGTCTCTGCACCGCCCGACGCTGCGGCACGAGAAGACGCTGCTGCGCGACGGGTGCCTGCGGCTGGCTGCGATGGACGAGGTGGGGCGCGGCGCGCTCGCCGGGCCTGTCACCATCGGCGTAGTGGTGGTGACCGAGCGGATCGGCAGGGTGCCGCTGGGTCTGCGGGACTCCAAGTTGTTGACACCGGCGGCCAGGGACAGGTTGGTCGAACCGGTTCGGCGCTGGGCCAAGGAGTATGCGGTCGGGCATGCCAGCGCGGTCGAGATCGATGCGATCGGCATCATGTCGGCGATGCGAGCAGCCGCAGCCAGAGCACTGGCGCAGTTGACCGGGCCTGTTGACGCCATTCTGCTCGACGGCAAGCACAACTATCTGCTGCCGCCGCAGCCGTTGCTGTTCGACGAGTCCGGCGAACCGGTCGAGCCGGAGCCGGTCGAGCTGACCGAAAACCTGCCACCACCGGTCCACCTGAAGGTGAAGGCCGACCTGACCTGCGCCGCGGTGGCCGGCGCCAGCGTGCTGGCCAAGACCGAACGCGACCGGTTGCTGGTGGAGCTGGCCCGCTATTTCCCCGACTACGGGTTCGCGGTGAACAAGGGATACGCGACGCCCGAGCACCGGGCGGCCATTCTGGCCAGCGGCGCCAGCGAGGTGCACCGCCGGAGCTGGCACCTGGTGGCCCATCATGGAGACGACGGCCGAGCCGGCATCGACGGTCTTGATGACGGGGCCGATTTCGATGGTGCTGGTTTCGACAGTGTGGGTTTCGACAGTGTGGGTTTCGACACCGAGGAGGAGCAGTGAGCGCAGAGGATCTCGAGCAGTACGAGACCGAGATGGAGCTCTCGCTGTACCGGGAGTATCGGGACATCGTCAGCCAGTTCGCGTACGTGGTCGAGACGGAGCGGCGGTTCTACCTGTGCAACGCCGTCGACTTGCAGGTGCGCAACCCTGACGGCGACATGTACTTCGAGGTGCGGATGTCCGACGCCTGGGTCTGGGACATGTACCGGCCCGCCAGGTTCGTCAAGAATGTGCGGGTGGTGACGTTCAAGGACGTCAACGTCGAAGAGCTGGACAAGCCAGAGCTGCGGCTGCCGGACAACATCGAGTAGTCCACACGCCTGCATTCATCCACATTCCTCGGCGGCGGTCCGTCCGCTAGCCGCAGCTTCCGCCATCCTTCGATGACGCCGGCTCTGTCGGCTGTCGAATCACCGGCCGGTGGCCGGGTGCGATGGGGGAGTGGCGATGGGGCAGCCCAAGGACGCTGAGCGGTCAACGGCCGAGCGGTCGACGGACGAGCAGCCGGACATTGCTGAGCAACCGACCATCACAGGCCGGCCGGAGGATCCGCGGCGGGAACTCGGTAGGCGCGGTGAGGATCTGGCGGCCGCCTACCTGACCGACCTGGGTCTTGTGGTGCTGCAACGGAACTGGCGGTGCCGCGAAGGCGAACTGGACATCATTTCCACCGACGGTCTCGGCAAGGTCTACTTCTGCGAAGTTAAGACCCGCAGCGGCGAGGGTTACGGCCTGCCCGCCGAATCGGTGACAAGGGGCAAGCGCCGCCGGATCCGCCGGTTGGCGACGGTCTGGCTGTCGACGCACCTGAACAGTTGGCGACCGACCCAGTTCGACGTGATCTCGGTGATCTGGCCCCGGGGCGGCGAACCTACCCTGAGCTATCTGCCCGGCGCGTTCTGATGGCGCTGGCGCGCACCTGGTCGGTCGCGCTGGACGGCGTCAGCGGGCACCTGGTGCAGGTGGAGGCGGACCTGGCCGGTGGGCTCCCTGGCACCACGGTGATCGGACTGGGCGACGCGGCGGTCTGCCAGGCGCGGGATCGGGTGCGGGCGGCGGTGCTGAACTCCGGGCGTAAATGGCCGGACAAGCGCATCACCTTGGCGCTGTCGCCCGCCGCGCTGCCGAAGAAGGGCGCCGGCTTCGACCTGGCGCTGGCGGTGGCCCTGCTGGAGGCGGCGGGGGAGGTGCCGGCGGACCGGGTCGGCACCACCGTGCTGTTGGGCGAGCTGGGGTTGGACGGCGCCGTCCGGCCGATGCGCGGCGTGCTGCCGCTGTTGCTGGCTGCCAGAGCTGCCGGCCGCACGCACGCACTGGTACCGGTGGCGAACCTGACCGAGGCGGTGCTGTCGGGGTTGACGGTTCGAGGTGTCGGCCGGCTCACCGATCTGCTCGGTCACCTGAACGGCGAGCAGGGTCGGCTGATCCAAAGCCCGCCGGCGCTGCTGCCGCCGCCGGCCAGATTCGCCGACATGGCCGATGTGCTCGGCCAACCGGAGGCCCGAGCGGCACTGGAAGTGGCGGCGGCCGGCGGTCATCACCTGGCGATGATCGGTCCGCCCGGAGCCGGCAAGACCATGCTTGCGACCAGGCTGCCAGGGTTGCTCCCCGGTCTGGACGCCGAGCAGTCGCTGGAGGTGACGGCGGTGCACTCGGTGGCCGGCGCCCTGGACGACGAAATGCCGCTGATCACCAGGCCACCGTTCGTCGACCCGCATCACACCGCTTCACTGGCGGCGATCATCGGCGGCGGCAGCGGGCTGATCCGGCCCGGCAGCGTCAGCCTTGCCCATCGCGGAGTGCTCTTCATGGACGAAGCACCGGAGTTCAAACCGACCGTGCTGGACGGGCTGCGGCAGCCGCTGGAGTCGGGTGGGGTGATGCTGGCCAGGGCCAGCGGAGTGGTCAGGTACCCGGCCCGCTTCCAGTTGGTGCTGGCCGCCAATCCGTGCCCCTGCGCCGCCGCCAGGGATGTCGACTGCAGCTGCCCGTCCGGTATCAGGCGCCGCTATCTCAGCCGGCTGTCCGGCCCGCTACTGGACAGGGTGGACATCAGGGTCGACCTGCCGCCACTGGACCCGGCCGCGCTCACTCGCAGCGCCGAGAAGCCGGAACCGTCCGCGCCGATCGCCGAGCGGGTGCTGGAGGCCAGACACCGGGCAGCGCACCGGTGGAAATCGACGCCGTGGCGGGTGAACGCCGAGGTGCCCGGCCCCGTTGTCCGTCGGCAATGGCGGGCAGGGCCGCACGAAACCGAACTGGTGGAAAGGGCGGTCTGGGCCGGCCGGCTCACCGGTCGCGGCTACGACAGGGTGTTGCGACTGGCGCTCACTTCAGCGGATCTGGCCGGCCGTGACGTACCGAGTCGAGTTGATGTTGGACGTGCTCTTGCACTGCGCTGTGGGGAGGGTCTGTGAGTGAACCAGTGGCATCCGGGGTACCGCCAGAGTTGATACCCGTTGCAGCCGTTGCTGTTCCGGCCGGCACCGGGCCACCGACCTGCGACGATTCGGCGCTGACCCAGCTTCGGATCGCAAGGGCCGGCCTGCTGCGGGTCGCCGAGCCAGCGGCGCCGCTGCTGGCGCACTTCGTTGCGCAGCGTGGCCCGCTGGAGGCCTGGCGTCGGATCTGCACCGGTGCCACGCCGTCCAGCATTGGTCGGCTGGTGGCGGCCCGCACCGACAATCGCGATCCGCAGGATTTGCACCGGCTGGCCGTCTCGGACCTGCGGCAGGCGCAGGCGGTGGGCGCCCGGTTGGTGATCCCGGAAGACGATGAGTGGCCGGAGGCCACCATGATTGCCTTCGCCCTGGTCGAGGGCGGCGCGCGGCCCGCTCCGCTGGGGCTCTACGTCCGCGGCGGCCGACTGCCGGCGGACCAGCGCGGTGTGGTGACGGTGATCGGCAGTCGGGCCTGCACCGCCTACGGCAAACGGTGCGCGCTGGAGCTGTCCGGCGAACTGGCCGCTGCCGGCTGCCTGGTGGTGTCCGGTGCGGCGTTCGGGATCGACGCGGCCGCTCACCGCGGCGCGATCGGCGCAGCGGGTCCCGCCGCCACCCTTGCGGTGCTGGCCTGCGGTATCGACAGGGCCTACCCGACCGCCAATCGGGAACTGCTGGACGAGATTGCGGCCGGCGGTGGCGCCGTCGTCACCGAGTACCCACCAGGTACCACCCCGGCCAGGCACCGCTTCCTGATCCGCAACCGGCTGATCGCCGCCTTCGGCGCCGTCACCGTGGTGGTCGAGGCTGGCCGCCGGTCCGGAACGATCAGCACCGCCAATGTCGCCCAGGAGCTGAACCGGGTGGTGATGGCAGTGCCCGGACCGGTCACCTCGGCGATGTCGATGGGCTGCCACGAGCTGTTGCGCCGGGAGGGTGTGCTGCTGGCAGCCGACGCCAAGGACGTGCTGGAGATGTTGGGCAAGCACGATCTCGCCAGCCGGCCAGCAGTCCCTGGACGACCGACGGACGGCCTGGCCGGCGATGCCGCGAAGGTCTACGAGGCCCTTCCCGGCCGCGGAACAAGGACGGTGTGGGAGCTGGCCGAAGAATCGGGTGTTCCTGGCGGCGACGTGATGATCGCGCTCGCCGAGTTGGAGCTCATCGAGCTGGCCACCAAGGAGGGAGCGCAGTGGCGGCGAGCGGCCGGCTGAGCGCGCCGGCTACCAAAGGCCTATCGGAGACCATGGACCACCTCGGCTGGCCGGCGAGCCGCGTGCCGCCTTGACCCGCTGCCGCCGCCGGGTCACTGTCAGGGCATGCCGCGTGCACCGTCGAGGACCGAGGCGACCCGCCAGTTGCTGCCGGATGCCTTCGCGGCGGCGCTGGACGGCTTCGTCCGGCACCTGTCGGCGGAACGATCGCTGTCGACGGCGACGGTCACCGCCTACACGGCCGACATCGCCTCGCTGCTCGATCACGCCGGCCGGATGGGCATCACCGCCCCGGCCGGACTGCAGCTGGCCACCCTACGAAGCTGGCTGGCCAGGTTACGCACCGCAGGGGCAGCGCCGGCCTCGCTGGCCAGGAGAGCGGCCGCGGCCAGGGCGTTCACCGGCTGGTGCCGCCGTAGCGGCCGCAGCGACACCGATGCCGGCGCACGGCTGGCGTCGCCCAAAGCGGCCAGAACACTGCCGACTGTTCTCCGGGAGGATCAGGCGCGTCGGATGTTGGACGGCGAACCAAGCAAGATTCCCGCCGTTTCCTCGGGCGCCAGGTCGCCGGACACTGGGCCGGCGGACAGCACGTCGGCGGACACCGACAGCGACCCTATCGAGCGAGCCATGGCGTTGCGCGACAACGCCATCCTCGAGGTGCTCTACGCCAGCGGCATCCGGGTCTCGGAACTCACCGGCCTGAATCTCGGCGATGTCGATCGTCATCGCCGGGTATTGCGGGTATTCGGCAAGGGCAGCAAGGAAAGGATCGTGCCCTACGGGCTGCCGGCGGACGTCGCCATCGGCAACTGGCTGGAAGCCGGCCGCCAAGCCTTGGTCACCACGGATTCCGGGGCGGCGCTGTTCGTCGGGCGACGCGGCGGCCGCATCGACCAGCGCGCCGTCCGAACGTTGGTACACCGAAGGACAGCCGCCGTCGAGGGCGCACCGGAGATGGCGCCGCACGGTCTTCGGCATTCCGCCGCAACGCATCTGCTGTCCGGTGGTGCCGATCTGCGCTCCGTCCAGGAGCTGTTGGGCCACGCCAGTCTGGCAACGACGCAGGTGTACACCCATGTGTCGGCCGAACGACTGGCT
Organism: Actinomycetota bacterium; assembly: GCA_030853385.1. Lineage (GTDB taxonomy): Bacteria > Actinomycetota > Actinomycetes > Mycobacteriales > Nakamurellaceae > Nakamurella. Next base: position 12,240 of record JALYVF010000119.1, read on the forward strand.
GCCGTGTACCGGCAGGCGCATCCCAGAGCCTGAACCCGGCAACCTCCGGGTGCCCTCGATGGCCGCTGACTTCCTATCGAAGGTCGACGCAGCAACGCTGCCCGTGAACAACGGGCTGCGGGCCGGCAGCTACCAGATCTCGGGTACTTACGTGGGGACCACTAAGGACGCCGTAGTCAAAATATTGACGATAAGGTCGAACACTAAGACGTCACTGTCGCTCGAAAGAAGGACCCAGGCATTTCTCGGCACGCCCGCGAACGTGCGTCTCCAGGTTCGCGGATTCGACGGCGCAGCGCCCACTGGAACATTCATCGTCTACCGCAATAACAAGCCGTTTGCCCGCAGGTTTACCAACAGTTACGGTCGGGCGTCTATACCAGTTCCGGCAAATCTCGGGGTCGGCATGCAGAGTTTCACGGTGCGATTCTTGCCGAGGGACAATCACTACCTGACTTCCAGAGCAGGGAGCTCACTGCTTTCGGTTACCGAGGGCACCACCTCGGCCACGATGAGCCTGTCCAGCAGGGTCGTCGTGGACCATCGAGCTCGGATGACCTTGCAGGTTCGCGCGGCACGAGGCCCGGCGACCGGGAATGTGACCATTAAGAGTGGACCCGAACTCTTGGCAGTCAGAAGGCTGGACAGCAGAGGTATGTCTTTCCTTGACCTGCCTGCCTATTCATCTGGGACTTACACCATTACCGTGGTGTTCGCGGGTAACGCGGCGCTGAAGGGTTCCTCGGTGCAACGGAAGATGACCATAGTTCGTGCAGCGCCGAAGATTTCGGTCTCGGCGAAAGCCGCTGGCTCAAGCGTTCGGATTTCAAGCGCGGTGAGTGGCTCATACGGTTCACCGACCAGCAGGGCGACGGTGTACCTCGACGGGCACGCGAAGACGACCGTCCCGGCATCCGGCGGATCGGTCACGGTCGCTTCTTTGGCAGCTGGCCGCCACGTCGTCAACGTTCAATATCCAGGGGATGTTCGGTGGTGGCACAGCCTTCCACCAGGGCAGCCTGAACGTCGAGTCGCACGGCTGCGTCCACCTGTCCTCGGCGTCCGCCCAGTACTACTGGAGGGCGCTGGACGACGGCGCCGTCGTCCAGGTCTTCGGCAACGCGCCGTACTAACAGGGCGGCAGTACAGCGCACTGCTCGGCCGTCACATCGGCTGCCAGAAGCGCCCCGAGACTCCGGCCGAGGTGCGGTTCTGCGTGTCCGCTGTTCAGCCGCCAGGGTCGAGCCCTTCCCACGGCTTCAGCCTGACCGGCCAGCCGGTGAGCAGCGACATCGGATCGAGGTAGGTGTCGGCGCCGAGCCTGGCACCCCAGTGCAGGCAGACAGCCGGCGCGCACGGCGGATGTCCGGTTTCGAGCACGCCGATGAGCTGACCGGCGACCACGTGCTGACCGACGACGACCACCGGCCGCACGGGTTCGTAGGTGGTCCGCAGCTGTTCGGTGTGCTTCACCGAGACCACACTCCGGTCCACGAGTCGTCCGGCAAAGGCCACCACCCCCGCACCGGCAGCGCGGACCTGGCTGCCGGCGGTCGCACTCAGATCGACGCCGCGATGCCCCGAAAGCCACTTCTCGGCCGGCGGTCGGAACGGGGTGACGATGTCGGGTGGTGGCGGCAGCGGCAGCGCGAACCCGGTGGTCGCGCCGCCGGCGACCGCCTTCGATCGGGACCCGGCGACCGACCCGGACCCGGTGACCGACCCGGACCCGGTGGCGGCAGGTACCGCCGCTGAGCCGGCGTCGGCTGATACCGCCGCTGGGCCGGCGGCGGCCGCCGACGGCACCGACGCGAGGGCTAGCGCGAACCCCAGTGCAGCGGCGAGCCGGGGAGCCTTCATCCGTTCAGCATCCAGGCCCGGCCGCGCTGGCCGCCGGGATACCGGGACGCGCTGTGGAGAACTGACAGGGTGTGCACAACCGAGGCGATGTGCACCACCGATGCCAGGTGCATGACCGGTCCTACTTTGACGGCCGCTCGCGGATTCGCTGATCGTGAGCGCTGTCCCGTAACATGACAGGGCACCTTGTGCTACGGGCACTGGGTGACTTCGCACGCCCTTTCCAGCGGCCGCTTTTTCAGCCGCACCGGCGGAGCGCATCGAGGTCCCGGTCGAAAGACCTGGGCGATGCGGCCGAGGGCGTCAGGGCCACCGGCCTACCGGCCGGCGGCGACAACCGAATTGTGCGGCACCGCCGCGTCCGGACCACGGCCGGACGCACTGGGCTGCACACAACTGGAAGGGACAGCCATGGCTGTCGTCACCATGCGTCAGTTGCTGGACGCGGGTGTCCACTTCGGACACCAAACCCGCCGCTGGAATCCGAAGATGAAGCGTTTCATCTTCACCGAGCGGAACGGCATCTACATCATCGATCTCCAGCAGACCTTGTCCTACATCGACAGGGCCTACGAGTTCGTCAGCCAGACCGTCGCCGCCGGCGGCAGCGTGCTGTTCGTCGGCACCAAGCGACAGGCGCAAGAGGCCATCGCCGAACAGGCGACGCGGGTCTCGATGCCGTACGTCAACCACCGCTGGCTCGGCGGCATGCTCACCAACTTCTCTACCGTGCACAAGCGTCTGCAGCGTCTCAAGGACCTCGAGGCGATGGAGCAGTCGGGCGAGTTCGAAGGCCGCACCAAGAAGGAGGTGCTGCTGATGACCCGCGAGAAGGACAAGCTGGCCAAGACCCTCGGCGGCATCAGGGACATGGCCAAGGTGCCGAGCGCCGTCTGGATCATCGACACCAAGAAGGAGCACATCGCCGTCGGCGAGGCTCGCAAGCTGAACATCCCGGTCGTTGCGGTGCTCGACACGAACTGCGATCCGGACGAGGTCGACTTCCCGATCCCGGGCAACGACGACGCGATCCGGTCGGCTGCGCTGCTCACCAAGGTGGTTGCCGAGGCGGTCGCGGCCGGGCTGCTGGCCCGTTCGGGTGGCGGAACCGTTGAGACCGGCGAAGAGCCGCTGGCCGAGTGGGAGCGCGAGCTGCTCGCCAGTGGTGAAGCTGCTCCTGCCGCCGCTGTTGGTGCTGTCGCTGCCGAGACCCCGGCCCCAGTTGCCACCGAGCCGGCCGCTGCCGGGCCGGCCGCTGCCGCTACAACGACTGCGACTGCCGCACCTGCTGCTGCACCAGCTGCTGCCGGACCAGCTGCTGCGGGGGACACTGCCGCCCCGGACGACGCTGCCGTTCCGGCTGTACTGGCCGGCACCGATCAGGCCGCCGCCGCCCTCAATGAGGTCCAGCTGGACACCGCAGAGGGTGTTACCCAGGTCGTTCCGAACGAACAGATCGGCCAGGCCTGATCAGGTCACCGTTCATCACCGACGAGAAGAAGGAACTGCGCCACCATGGCGAACTACACCACCGCCGACGTCAAGAAGCTCCGTGAGCTGACCGGCGCCGGTTTCATGGACTGCAAGAAGGCGTTGGACGAGACCGACGGCGAGTTCGACAAGGCTGTTGAGCTGCTGCGCATCAAGGGCGCGAAGGACATCAGCAAGCGCGCCGAGCGAACGACGGCAGAGGGCATGGTCGCTACCAAAGGCAATGCCCTGATCGAGCTGGACTGCGAGACCGATTTCGTCGCCAAGAACGAGGAGTTCTCGGCCTTGGCCGCGAAGGTCGCCGAGGCGGCCGGCGGCGACGTCGAGGGCACCGTCGAGGCCGTACTGGCCGCCTCGGTATCCACCGGCGAAACCGTGCAGGACGCGATCAACGTGCTGTCGGCGAAAATCGGCGAGAAGCTGGTGCTGAACAAGGTCGTCAAGTACGACGCCCCGACTGCGGTCTACCTGCACAAGCGGTCGGCGGACCTGCCGCCGTCGATCGGCGTGCTGGTCGCCTTTCAAGGGGACACTGTCAATGCTGCGGAAGCGGCCAGACAGGCCGCCCTGCAGATCGCCTCGCTGAAGGCGCGTTACGTCAGCCGCGACGCCGTCGCCGCCGATGTCGTCGAGTCCGAGCGCCGGATCGCCGAGGCGACCGCCCGCGAGGAGGGCAAGCCGGAAGCGGCCCTGCCCAAGATCGTCGAAGGCCGGGTCAACGGGTTCTACAAGGATGCCGTGCTGGTCGAACAGCCCAGCGTGCTGGACAGCAAGAAGACCGTCGGTGCTCTGCTGGCAGAGGCAGGGGTCACCATCACCGGGTTCGCCCGGTTCGAGGTCGGCACCGCCTGAGTAGTCGCAGCGGGTCGTTCGGGACTGTTCCCGGCGGCCCGCTGCTGGCTATCCGGGGCCTACCGGCACCGTGACGGCAACCGATCATCGGGCAGGATGGACGACGATGGGTGAGAGGGTGAGCGCATGACGGTGTCCGAAGGGCAGCTGACGATGGCTGCGAGCGAGAACGGTTCGGCAGGTCCCGGTGAGCGTCATCGGTATCAACGGGTGGTCCTCAAGCTCGGCGGCGAGATGTTCGGCGGCGGCGAGGTCGGGGTCGACCCGACCGTCGTGTCGACAGTCGCCCAGCAGATCGCCGACGTGGCCCGCAGCGGCGTCCAGGTCGGTGTGGTGATCGGTGGCGGCAACTTCTTCCGCGGTGCCGAGCTGCAGACCCGCGGCATGGACAGGGCCCGCTCCGACTACATGGGCATGCTCGGCACGGTGATGAATTGCCTTGCCCTGCAAGACTTCTTGGAACGCGAGCAACATCTGGACACTAGGGTGCAGACCGCCATCGCGATGGGTCAGGTTGCCGAGCCCTACATCCCCCGGCGCGCCATCAGGCACCTGGAGAAGGGCCGGGTAGTGATCTTCGGAGCCGGGTTCGGCATGCCGTACTTCTCCACCGACACCACCGCAGCCCAACGGGCGCTGGAGATCCGGGCCGAGGTGGTGCTGATGGCCAAGGCCGTTGACGGCGTCTTCGACGCTGACCCCCGCAACGACGCCAATGCCACCATGTTCACCGAGATCACCCACCGCGAGGTGTTGGAGCGCGGCCTCAAGGTCGCCGATGCCACCGCATTCAGCCTGTGCATGGACAACGCGATGCCGATCATCGTGTTCAACATGCTGCAGCAGGGCAACATCGGCAGGGCAGTGCGTGGCGACCAGATCGGCACGCTGGTCCACACCCCGGCAGCCAACAAATAGCGAAGGGTCAAAGCCGGAGCCGACACGACAAGGCGCCGGCGGGCCAGGGACAACCGTTCCAACGGAAAGGGACACCATGATCGACGACACCCTCCTCGATGCAGAGGAGAAGATGGAAAAAGCCGTCACAGTGGTCAAGGAAGACCTGGCCACCCTGCGCACCGGCAGAGCCAACCCCAACATCTTCGGCAAGATCACCGTCGACTACTACGGTGCGCCCACCCCGCTGCCGCAGATGGCCACCATCAACGTGCCGGAGGCGCGGATGGCGATCATCAAGCCGTACGACGCCAGTCAGCTGCAGAACATCGAGAAAGCTTTGCGGGACAGCGATCTCGGCATCAATCCATCCTCCGACGGGAACCTGCTGCGGATCGTCTTCCCGCAGCTCACCGAGGACCGCCGCAAGGAGCTCGGCAAGCAGGCGCGGTCCAAGGGCGAGGACGCCAGGGTTGCGGTGCGCAACATCCGCCGCCGGGCGAAGGAAGAGCTCGACAGGATCAGCAAGGACGGCGAGGCCGGCGAGGACGAGGTGGCGCGGGCCGAGAAGGACCTGCAGACCACCACCGACAAGTACGTCGCCACCATCGACGAACTGGTCAAGCACAAGGAAGCCGAGCTACTCGAAGTCTGATGAGCACGTCCGACCAGGGACCCTCGTCGCTGCAACCGCGTCCGTCGCAGCAACCGCCGCCGGCCGCCCGCGCCGGTCGTGACCTGCCGAGGGCGATCGGCGTCGGTGTCGGCCTCGGCATCATCATCATCGCGGGGTTGCTGCTGTACCGGCCGGCGTTCGTGGTGATCGTCGCCGTGGCTGTGCTGGCATCCGTCTGGGAGATGACGACCACCCTGCGGGCCAGCCGCAAGATCGAGATTGCCTGGCTGCCGGTCGGTGTCGGCTCGGTGGCGATTATCGCGCTGGCCTGGCCGTTCGGCTATCAGGCGCAGGCACTCGGCACCGCATTGACCGCTCTTGTCTGCCTGCTCTGGCGTTTCCCGCGCGGCGCCGACGGGTATCTGCGGGACATTTCCGCGAGCGTGTTCCTGGTCGTCTACCTGGGGTTGTTCGCCTCGTTCGCCACCCTGTTGGTGCAGCCGCAGGACGGCACCCAGCGGGTGCTGACCTTCCTGATCGCCGTCGTCTGCTCGGACACCGGCGGTTACGCGGTCGGGGCACTATTCGGCAAACATCCTATGGCGCCGACGATCTCGCCGAAGAAGTCCTGGGAGGGCTTCGTCGGCTCGGCGATCGCAGCGATGATCGGCGGTGCGCTGTCGGTGTCGCTGATGCTGCACCATCCGTGGTGGCAGGGTGCGGTGATCGGGGCGGTGCTGACGGTCGTCGCGGTGGTCGGCGACCTGGCCGAGTCGCTGATCAAACGCGACCTCGGCGTCAAGGACATGGGCCACCTGCTGCCCGGCCACGGCGGAATGATGGAAAGGATGGACTCGCTGCTGCCCAGCGTGGTGGTGGCGTGGGCGTTGCTGCACTTGTTCGTACCTGCCGGCTGACCCGGCCAGCCGCAACCGGTTCGGCCGGTGGACGTCGGCTGTGGCAGGGTGAGCCGCATGGCTGAAGCAGACCCGCTGGCAGACCCACTGTCCGACAGGGAATCTGGATCTTCCGGACACCCGGCGCTGCCGCTACCTGTCTATCCGGCGACGGCGCCGATGGACGCGGGCACGGCCGGCCAGGCGTTGGCGCTGCGCGGGCTGACGAAGACATTCGGCGACACGGTCGCCGTCGACCACATCAACCTCGATGTGCCGGCGGGGTCATTCTTCGGGCTGGTCGGGCCGAACGGGGCCGGCAAGACCACCACGCTGTCGATGGTGACCGGGCTGCTGCGACCGGACGCCGGCCGGGTGTTCGTCACCGGCGTCGATGTGTGGGCCGATCCGGTATCGGCCAAGGCCAGGATGGGTGTGTTGCCCGACGGACTGCGATTGTTCGAGCGGCTGTCGGGTGCGGAGCTGCTGAGCTATCTCGGGCGGCTGCGCGGCCTGCCCGTGCAGATGGTCAACGAACGAGCCGCATCGCTGCTGGACGTGCTCGACCTCACCGAGGCCGGCGGCAAGCTGGTCGCCGACTACTCGACAGGCATGCGCAAGAAGATCACTCTGGCCGCCGCGCTGCTGCACTCGCCGCCGCTGATGCTGCTGGACGAACCGCTGGAAGCGGTCGACCCGGTCTCCGCCAGGGTGATCCGCGGTGTGCTGACCCAGTACTGCGGCTCCGGCGGCACCGTCATCTTCTCCTCGCATGTGATGGCGCTGGTCGAAGAACTCTGCAGCCATGTCGCGGTGATGTCCGGCGGCGCGATCGCCGCCGCCGGCGAGCTGGCGACAGTCCGCGGCGACGCCAAGAGCCTTGACGATGCTTTCTTCCACCTCATCGGCGGTAAGGAACGCGGAACGGAGGGCCTTTCATGGTTGCGCTCTTCGCAAGCCTGAAATGGCGGCTGGTGACCAGCCGGCTGCGGCATCTGCCGGCGGCCAAGCGCGGCTGGATGCTTGTCGGCCTCGGTGTGCTGCTGGTGGCGCTGCTGGCTATCGGCTTCCTGCTCACCCTGCTGCGACAAGCGCCCGACGTCGGGTATCTGGCCGTCACCGGACTGTTCTCGCTGCAGCTGGTGGCCTGGGTGCTGAGCCCGCTGGTGGCCTTCGGTGTCGACGAAACCGTTGACCCACAACGCTTTGCGCTGCTGCCGCTGCGTCCACAGACCCTGCAGCGTGGGCTGTTGATGTCGTCACTGATCGGCTATCTGCCGATCGCCAATGTCATAGTGCTGATCGGCGCGGCGATCGGGCTGTCCGTCTACGGCTGGATGCTGCCGGTGGCGCTGCTGTGTGCCGCGCTGCAGTTGGTCACCTGCATGGTGTTCTCCCGGGCCGCGGCCACCTCGATGGCATCGTTGATGTCCTCACGCCGAGGCCGAGATCTCGGCATGCTGGTCGGCTTCGCCGTGATCGTCATCTACCTGCTGGCGAATCTCTTGTTGAACTCCGGCAATCAGGCAGGCATCGGCATCGGCAGCGGCGCCGGCCGGGTGGCCAGGGTGCTGGCGTGGGGTCCGCCCGGATCGCTGGCGGCGCTGCCCGCGTATCTGGCCACCGGTCAATGGGGCAGGGCAGCGGTGGCCGCGCTGATAGCGCTGGTGTTCCTGGCTGTCGGCTGGTGGTGGTGGTCGGCCGCCCTGCGCAAGAGCCTGACGACCGTCGACTCGCAGACCGAAGGTTCGGCGCCGTCGCACGGACTCAGCGGCGCCGACGCGATCGGTGGCACCCTCGGCGGCACCGCACGGGTGGTGGCCGGCCGCGATCTGACGTTGATGTGGCGCGACCCGATGCGCAGGATGCCGTGGCTGCTGGCGCTGTTGATGGCCGTTGCCTGGCCGCTGCTGGTGTTCCGGTTCCATGGAGCGGTGTTCGGCTGCGGGCTCGGTGCGCTGTTGTTCGGCGCCCAGGCGGCCAACATGTACGGCTACGAAGGCTCGGGGCTGTGGCTGCACCTGGTGGCGTTCGCCGACCGGCAGCGGGCTCGTGGTGAGGTGCTCGGGCATGCGGTCGTGGTGATAGTGCCCAGCGTCGTGCTGGTGGCGATCGCCGTGGTGCTGGTGGCGGTGGTCCGGCATGACGGTGCGAACATTCCGGCGGCACTCGGCCTCTGTTGGTCGGCCATCTTCGGGGCGGTGGCGACCGGCAGCTACCTGTCGGCGGTGTCGCCCTACGCCATGCCGCAGAGCCGCAAGTCGATGTTCGCCTCCAGCGTGCCCGGCCAGAAGGGGCTGACGTTCAGGTCAACCTTCGGCACCATCATCGGCGGCGCCGTGGTGGCGGCGCCGGCGATCGTCTGCGCGGTGCTGTCGGTGGCGGTGGCGCCGGTATGGGGCTGGGTCGGCCTGCTGATATCGCTGGTGCTGCCGCCGCTGGTGCTGGTAGCCGCCATCAGGATGACAGCGGCGCGATTCCTGCAGGCCGGACCGTCGATTCTGGCGGTCGTCAGCGTGGGGGACCGCTCGTAGCGCGCGCCTGCATGCACCCCAATTCGCCCGTCGTCAGCGGGCCTCGCCCGCCACATCCGCGACCACCTCGGCCAGCGCCTGCAACCGATGGTCGTCGGGCCCGACGAAGGCGGCGACCCAACGTGCGGGCTCGGTGGTGTCGGTTCCGGCACGGACGAGAGCCTCTATGTCCGCCCAGTCCTTTCGCCGATCGAACAGCATCTTGAACACCATCAGGTCGCCGGGCGTCAGCACCTTGATGGTCTCTCCGAGGAAGTCCGCAGGCCGCGCCCGTTCGATCACCAATTGGTGGAAGGTCGGGTGCTGCGGGAAAAACAGGTCGACCGGTGTGGACAGCTCGCCGCGCCACCAGAGCCGGATCTGCCCGGTCCGCCGAACCTGGTCCGTCGCATCCGGGGAGATCTCGACGGCTGCCGGCAACGCACGGAAGAGTGGATCAGCGTCGTCGGCGTCGGCGAGCACGTTCAGATCGATGTCGACGGTGCCGCGCGGCGGATAGACGTGGTGCGCCAAGGCTAGCGCTCCCCCGACAGCGTGGTCGATTCCCGCTGCAGTCAGCGAGCGATGAATGATCCCGAGCCGCTCCAGCAGGTCGGGCTCTCGATCGCTCACCCCTTCGGCACCAGAAACGGGGGCTGCGTCTGCGCCGTGGCGGTCCGGAACCGTGCCCACACCCGGTCCGGGAATCGCAGCTGCTGATCGCCCGTAGAATTTCGTCCGCGGGCCAAGGTGCCCGCCAACCGGATCGCCGAGATGTACTCGTCACTGATCGGCCGAACGCGCGGCCCGATACGAATCTCCAGACGGAGATCGAGCGCATCGGCGACTCGCTTCAGCTGGCGCAGCGACGGTTCCTTCCGTCCAGCGAGGTAATCGTCGAGCAGGGCACGGCTGACGCCGGAACGACGGCACACGTCGGACTTCCGCAGCCCAGACTCCTCGACCAGGTCGCGTATCGCGGCGACAGCGCCGTGTTCGAGCAGATCCACACGGTTCATCGTACTCGATTGAGTACTTATGCATGGGTCGCAGAAGGAACGAGCCGTACGTCATGTCGCAGGGTCGACGGTCGTCAGCGTGGGGGACTGCTGGTAGCTCGCGCCTGGTCCCGCGGGAAGTCCTTGGCCGTCACCCTGTTCGCCTCTGCCTCCGGCGGTGCGATGACGCCGGGAGCAGCCACCAGCAACTCCCGCACCTGGCCGAGATGGGCGTGCAGGTCGTTCAGTTGCCCGATGAGCCGGCCGCGTAGGTCCGTCAGCTGCCGAACGGCAGCGTCGGCCTCAGCGACCCTGCGGTGCGCCTCCGCCGTCGCTTCCTCCACCCTGCGCCGGGACTCCGCGTCGGACTCCGCCAGCTGCTTGCTGGTGCGCTCGGCGGCCTCCTCGGTGCGCCGGCGGGCGGCGTCCACCGATGCCCGCTCACGTTCCGTCAGCGTCCGGTGCGCCTCGGTGCGCCTGGAGGCCATGGTGATCTCGAAGTCTTCCTCTACCTGGCGGCGCATCGCGACGGATTCCGTATCCACTCGAGCCGCCTCGGCCTTGCTGTTCTCCGTCATCTCGTGGGCGGCGGCAGCGGCGTCCTTGACCGTGCGGTCGGCCTCCGCGTTGGCCGTCGCCGTCAGCTTGTTGGCGGCGCTGCGGGCCTCGGTCAGCGTGCGTTCCGCCTCGGCCTTGGCCGCTCTCACGGAGCGCTCCGCCTCTGCGTTGGCCGCGCCGACGGAGCGTTCCGCCTCGGCCTTGGCGGCGCCGATTGTCTGCTCCGCTGCCGTCCTGGCGGCGATGAGGGTGGCCGAGGTCTCCCGTTCGGCGGCGGTCCTGACCCGCTCGGATTCGGCGCTGGCCTGTCCGAGCAAGGTACTCACCTGCTGGGCGACCGCTGTCCGCGCCTGTTCGCGTTCGGTGTCGAAGTCGCGTTGCTGCTGGAGCAGGCTTTCCTTGCCCCGAGCGAGCTCTGCCTGCTGGTCGGTCGCCGATGCCTCCGCGGCAGCCCTGGCCGCGGCGAGTTCAGCTCCCGTCGTCGACCTGAGTTCGCCGACCTCGGCTGCGGCCTTCGATCGGAGTTCAGCGACCTCGGCGGTGGCTTCGGCTCGCATCGCGGCGGCGTCCTTGGTCGCCGACGAGCGCAGCTCGGCAGCGTCCGCGGTTGCCGACGAGCGAATCTCGGCGGCCTCTTCCTCTGCCAGCCGGATGAACCGCTGCATCCGGTCGGACAGGTTGGTCACCGACAACGGTTCCAGGGCCTGCCGATCCAGCTGCGAGCGGAGCAGATCTGCCTCGGCCTGAGCGGTCGACAGCTGATTGGTCAGCTCGGCGATCCGCTGGCTGGTGGCGTCGCGGTTGGCGGTCGCGATCCGCAGGTCGTACTCGAGTTGCTCGAGATGCGCCGTCACCTGGTCCGGCGAGAAGCCCCGCCGCACCACGTCGAACGGAGCCTGCTTCGGCAGCCAGTCCCCACCACCACTCATGACGCTCCGACTTCCCGTCGTCGATCCGCTGATTTCTCTGTGTCGTCGTTCGTGTCGTTGCCTGTGTCGCCGGTTGGGTCACTGCCTGTGTCGCCGGTTATGTCGTCGTTCGTGTCGTTGCCTGTGTCGCCGGTTGGGTCACTGAGCTGCGTGGATGGCGCTGGTTGCACCAGTTCCACCAGCACCCCGCCGGCGTCCTTCGGGTGCACGAAGTTGATGCTCGACCCTGCCGTGCCGCGCCGTGGTTCGTTGTACAGCAACCGCATCCCGGCGCCGGCGATCGTCCGTCCGGCAGCGACCACATCCGGCACCCGCAGGGCCAGCTGCTGGAGTCCTGGACCATTGCGATCCAGGAATTTCGCGATCGTCGATTCGGCGGACAGCGGCGCGATGAGTTGCAGCTGAGCGCCGTCACCGAACGCGATCATCGCCTCTTCGATCTGCTGGTCGTCATTGGTTTCTCTGTGCACCAACCGTCCACCGAGAATCCCGGTGTACAGCGCCACTGCTGCGTCCAGGTCTGGCACGGCAACACCGACATGATCGATGGCCTGGACATCGAGCCCCGACACAAGATCCATGACCGCCACCGTAGCGGCACATCAGGGCCGGGCAGCGGACCGGCGCGGCCTGCTGAGGCGGTAGGTTCCACAGCATGGGATCGACGGTGATAGTGGCCGGGGCGCGGACCCCGATGGGACGGATGTCCGGCGCGCTCGGCGGGCAGACGGCGATGCAGCTGGGCGGTGCGGCGATTGCCGGTGCGCTGCGCCGGTCGGGGGTGCGGGCGGCGGACATCGAGTACGTGATCATGGGTCAGGTATTGCCGGCTGGCTGCGGCCAGCTGCCGGTCAGGCAGGCGGCGGTGGCCGGTGGGATCGGGATGGACGTGCCGTCGCTGGGCATCAGCAAGGTCTGCCTGTCCGGGCTGGACGCGATCGCGCTGGCCGACCAGCTGATCAGGGCCGGCGAATTCACCACGGTCGTCGCCGGCGGCATGGAATCGATGACGAACGCCCCCCACCTGCTGCCGAAATCACGGGCCGGGTTCTCCTACGGCGACGTGACGCTGTTGGACCACATGGATTTCGACGGCCTGCGCGATGCGTTCGTCGGCGGTCCGATGGGGCTGTTGACGGAGGTCGTCAACGATAAGGATCCGATCAGTCGGGAACAGCAGGACGCCTTCGCCGCTCGGTCGCACCAGCGGGCGGCGGCCGCTGCGGCAGCGGGCATCTTCGATACCGAGATCGAGCCGGTCAGCTACTCCACCCGCAGGGGCGAGGTAACGGTGACGGCCGACGAGGGCATCCGGCCGGACAGCACCGTCGAGACGCTGGGAACGCTCAAGCCGGCATTTCGCTCCGACGGCACCATCACCGCCGGTTCGGCGTCACCGATCTCCGACGGCGCCTGCGCGGTGGTGGTGATGGCCCGTGACGAGGCGGAACACCGCGGTCTGCCGTGGCTGGCCGAGATCGGCGCCCACGGCGTGGTCGCCGGCCCCGATTCGTCGCTGCAGTTGCAGCCGGCCAACGCCATCGCCGCTGCCTGCAAGAAGGCCGGCATCTCGCCGGCCGATCTCGACCTGGTCGAGATCAACGAGGCGTTCGCGGCGGTCGGAATCGCGTCGGCGGCCGCCCTCGGCATCAGCGAGGACATCGTCAACGTCAACGGTGGCGCCATTGCTCTCGGCCATCCGATCGGCATGTCCGGTGCCAGGCTGGCGCTGACCTTGGCACTCGAGCTGCAACGTCGAGGCGGAGGCACCGGGGCCGCTGCTCTGTGCGGTGGCGGCGGCCAGGGCGATGCCCTGATCATCACGGTGCCAAAGGCCGGCTGACCGCGGCTTCGGGCGATTCTGGCGCTGGGTGGTTCCTGCCGGTACCGACTGCTCAGGCGAAGTCGCCGGCCGCCCGCCGGAACTTCGTCAGCAGCAGGGTGAGCTGGTCCAGCTCGTCGTCGTCGAGTCCGACGAAGCCGAAGCTGGAATCGGTGACGGCGGTGGTCGCCTGCGCGAGCCGGTCCCGCCCGGCGTCGGTGAGCTCGACCAGGGTGGTGCGCCGGTCGTTGGGGTGGGGCAGCCGGCGGGCCAGCTTGTCGGCCTCCAACCGGTCGACGATGTTGGTGATCGAGGTGGGATGCAGCTGCAAGCGGTCGCCCATCAGCCGCATCGGCAGGCTGCCGCGCTTGCTGAACGACAGCAGCACCAGCGCCTCGTAACGGGCGAACGTGAGACCGTGCGGCTTGAGTGCCTCGTCGACGGTGGCCTGCAGGATCTGCTGCACTCGCATCACGTTGGTGACGGCGGCCATCGAGGTGTTGGGCCCGATCCGCTCGGCCCAGGTCTCGGCGGCCTTGGTGATTGGGTCGAACGGCAGCGCAGGTCCACGATCCCCACTGCGAAGACTTCCGGCACCGGAGCTCATATACCCGACGGTAGCAAGTGCAGCTGTTGCTATAGCACGCGGCAGCGTCCTCCGGTGGCCGTCAGCCGTGGGCGAAGTTCGGCGGTCGTTTCTCGGTGAAGGCGGCCATGCCTTCGGACTGATCGGCGGTGCCGAAGGTGGCCTGGAACAGGCGGCGTTCGAACCGGACGCCCTCGGCCAGGGTGCCCTCGAAGGCCCGATTGACGGCCTCTTTCGCCATCCAGACCGTCGGCTTGCTGTAGCCGGCGATGGTGGCTGCCACCGCCAACGCCTCGGTCAGCAGCTCGGCGGCCGGCACGATACGGGAGACCAGCCCTGCGCTCTCGGCCTCTGCGACCTTCATCGTCCTGCCGGTCAGAATCATGTCCATCGCCTTGGCCTTGCCGATCGCCCGCGTGAGCCGCTGGGACCCGCCGATTCCCGGGATCACCCCGAGCTTGATCTCCGGCTGACCGAAGCTGGCGTTGTCGGCGGCGATCAGCAGATCACAGAGCATGGCGAGTTCGCAGCCACCGCCCAACGCATGGCCGGCGACAGCAGCGACGATCGGGGTCCGCACCTCGGCCAGCCGATCCCAGTCACGGAACAGGTCGTCCACATAGACGCCCGGGTATCCCTGCGGCTGCATCTGTTTGATGTCGGCGCCGGCGGCGAAGGCCCGCTCCGATCCGGTGAGCACGATGCAGCCGATCTCGGGATCGGTGTCGAGGGAATCGGCGGCGGCGACGACCTCTGTCATCAGCTGCCGGTTCAACGCGTTGAGCTCCTTTGGGCGGTTCAACGTGATGACGCCGACCCGAGGTGCCTCGGCCGGCCGGTCGACGAGGATGGTCTGGTAGTCGGTCAACGGACGAACTCCTCAAAGCTGCTGGGGCGGTGGGGTTTTCGAGTCTACTTCGCGCCGAGGGAGCGGGCGATGATCACGCTCATGATCTCGTTCGTGCCCTCCAGGATTTGGTGCACCCGGAGGTCCCTGACGATCTTTTCGATGCCGTACTCGGCCAGATAGCCGTAGCCGCCGTGGATTTGCAGGGCGGTGTTGGCGACGTCGAAGCCGGTGTCGGTGGCCAACTTCTTGGCCATCGCGCACAGTTGGACGGCCCTGCTGCTCTTCTCGTCGAGCGCGGTGGCGGCCCGCCAGAGCAGCAGCCGCGCCGCCTCCAGCCTGGTGGCCATGTCCGCCACGTAGAACTGCAGCGACTGCAGCGCATTGAGCGATGCCCCGAACGCCTCCCGCTCCGACATGTAGGTGAGGGTCTTGTCCAGCGCGGTCTGCGCGCCGCCGAGAGAGCTGGCACCGATGTTCAGCCGACCGCCGTTCAGTCCGCTCATGGCGATCTTGAAGCCGTCGCCCTCGGCGCCGAGCATGTTGGCGGCCGGCACCCTGACGTCGGTGAAGATCACCTGCCTGGTCGGCTGGGCGTTCCAGCCCATCTTCGCCTCGTTCGGCCCGAAGGAAAGGCCTGGGGTGTCCTTCTCGACGACGAAGGTCGAGATGTTCTTGGCGCCAGCTCCTCCGGTGCGTGCCATCACCACATACACCTGACTGGTGCCGGCCCCGGAGATGAACTGCTTGACGCCGTTGAGCACGTAGTCCCCGGCTTCGCCGGGGGCCCAGTCGCCGTCGCGCACGGCCTTGGTGGACAGCGCCGCGGCGTCGGAACCGGCGCCCGGCTCGGTGAGGCAGTAGGAGCCGAGGTGCTCCATAGAGCAGAGCCGCGGCAGGAAGCGGTGGCGTAGCTCGTCGTCGCCGAACTCATCGATCATCCACGCCGTCATGTTGTGGATGGAGATGTAGCTGGCAATCGACGGGCAGCCGGTGGCCAACGCTTCGACGATCAGCACCGCGCCCATCCGGGACAGGCCGGAACCGCCGACGTCCTCGCGGATGTAGATGCCACCCAACCCGAGGTCGCCGGCCTTGCGCAGCACGTCGACGGGGAAATGCTTGTCGTGATCCCACTGGACGGCCATCGGAGCCAGGAACTCGTCGGAGAACTGCCTGGCCAGCTCCGCCAGGGCACGCTGCTCTTCTGTCAGGTCGAACATGGAAGTACCTCCGTGGCACAGGACCCGCAGCCGGATCGCATTGTTTGGTCTTCCTACTATCGGACATCCGACTACCCCTGCGCAACGCGCCGTGGCTGACCTCACCGTCCTTCCGCTGCTGATGGTCTGCTGAAGAAGCCGCTAGAGCTGCCGGTTGTCGGCACAATGAGGTCGTGCCGGCCAGCCGCGTGGTGATTGTCGAGGACGCCGACCCTATTCGGTTGTCGGTGCGGGCGGCGCTGTCCGCGCACGGCTACGACACCATTGCCAGGCGCGATGGCGAAGACCTGGAGTCACTGCTGGCCGAGCATCCGCCGGAGCTGGTGATCCTCGACGTGATGCTGCCGGGCCGGGACGGGTTGGAGCTGTTGGAGTTGGTGCGTGCCCGCAGCACGGCGGGGGTGCTGCTGTTGACGGCCCGCGACACCACTGCCGACCGGGTCGACGGGTTGGCCCGCGGTGCCGACGACTACCTGGTGAAGCCGTTCGCGATGGCCGAGCTGCTGGCCAGGGTGCAGGCCATCCTGCGCAGGGTGGGCGTCAGCGGGCCGTCGATCGCCGTCGGCGACCTGGAGATCGCCGACGGGGGCGCGCAGGTGCGGCGAGCAGGGGTGTCGCTGGAGCTGACCGACACCGAACGTCGACTGCTGGTCTACCTGGCAGGTCAACGCGGCCGGACGGTGACGAAAACCCAACTGCTGACCGGAGTGTGGGGCTACGACGGCTTCGATCCAAACGTGGTGGAGGTGCATGTGTCGGCGCTGCGCCGCAAACTCGAGGCGAATGGTCCGCGGCTGATCCACACCGTGCGCGGTCGTGGTTACCGACTGGCCGAAGCTCCGTGATCGGCGCCTCCTCGCCGGGATCGGCGGCGGGCGCACCCCCGACTGCATTGCGCAGCGTCTCGGTGCGGGCCAGGGTGCTGCTGGCCGTCGTAGTGGTGCTGGGGCTGACCATGCTGGCGGCAGGATTCGTGGTGGCTACCATCTTCGATCACCAGTCGCAGGCCAATGCCGAGGAACTGCTCACCAGCAGGCTGCAGTTGGCCAGGCAGCTGGCGACGCAGAACATCACACCGAAGCAATTGGAGAATCGCGTTGACGCGCAAGGTGTTCGCGCCACGTTGACGCTGATCGACGGTACCCAGTTCGGCTTCGATCCGGTCCCTGGACCGCGGCGAATAGCGACGTTGGCCGGCACCGGCAAGCTGCGGGGCGCGAAGCTGACGCTGACCGTCGACACGGTGTTGTTGGACGGGGCCAGAGGCACGCTGGTGCGGGCACTGCTGATCACCGGATTCGCGGCGCTACTGGTGGGTGCACTGCTGGCCATGTTGGCAACCCAACTGGCGCTGGCACCGCTGCGCAGGGTGGCGACCACCGCGCTACGGATCGCCGGTGGTCAACGCGGCGTCAGGTTGAATCCGTCGCGGCGACAGACGGAGATCGGCCAGACGGCTGCCGCGATGGACGCGATGCTCGACGAGCTGGAGGGGGCAGAGGGCAGGGCGCTCGATTCGGAGCGACGCACCAAGGACTTTCTGGCGGACGCAACGCACGAGCTGCGCACACCACTGGCCGGGATCTCGTCGGCGGCCGAAGCCCTACTGCACCAACCCTTGTCGGCCGATCAGCGAGAGCAGCTATTGGTGTTGCTGGTACGCGAGGCGCGCCGTGGTTCACGGCTGGTGGACGATCTGCTGGCGATCGCCAGGCTGGACGGGGGGCAGCCGTCCGTTGCTGTGCCGACGCCGATCACCGCGATCGCCCGCGACGAACTGGGCAGGATAGCCGCTGTCCACCGGGGGTTGACGTTGCAGCTCACCGGCCCGCAGCGGCTGGTACTGGCTGATCCCGCTGCGCTGCAAGGCATTCTGCGGAACCTGCTGGACAATGCCGTCAGCGCCGCGGGGGACAGTGGTGCCGTCACCGTGACGGTGCATCGCGGCGACCCGGTGCTGCTGGACGTGGCGGATTCCGGCCCCGGCATTCCTGACGCCGATCGGGAGCGAGTGTTCGACCGGCTGGTCCGGCTCGATGCCGGCCGAAGCCGAGGCGGCGACGGTGGATCAGGTCTGGGATTGGCGATCGCCCGCGCCCATGCAAGGGCCAACGGTGGTGAGCTGGTCTGCCTGCCCGGAGGTGTCGATGCTGGGCGGAATCCTTTGGGTGGGGCCAGGTTTCGGCTGACGCTGCCGACCACTCAGGCGACCAGTCCGTCGATCCGCTGATTCCAGCCACCCAAATACTTGTCGGGGGAGACGCCGAGCACCGAGTCGAGTGCGGTGGCGTAGACCGACCTGAAGTCCGTCGTCACCTTTAGATCGCCGGCGTCCAGATCGGCGAGCGAGGGCTCGTCTCCGAAGAACCCCCCCTTGACGCCGCGACCAAGGACGAACATCGGACCGGCCGTTCCGTGGTCGGTGCCTTCGGAGGCGTTGGCGATCACCCGGCGGCCGAACTCGGAATAGACCATGGTCACCACCTGCCGGCCACGATCGGTGCTCTGCAACCGGCGTTGGAAGTCCGACAGTGCGGTGTCCAGCTCCGTCAGCAGTCGCTGCTGAGTGCCGCGCTCGTCCGAGTGGGTGTCGAATCCGCCCAGCGACACCGAGTAGGCCCTTGTTGGACAACCCATCTCGACCATCGCGGCGACCAGGCCCAGCTGGATGTCGAGCTCGCTCTGGCCACCGGCCGATGCGCCCTGCTGATCGGTGCCGTGGGGGTTGGCCGACGACGGCGTTGATGGTGTGGGTGCGGTGGACGGTGCCGCTGTCGACGTGGGGGCGGCCGGCCCCGCGGTCTGCTGGTCGGTCTTGGCCCTGGCCACGGCGGGATTGAGCTTGTCGGCAACTACTTTCAGCTCCGAGATCGAGGTGGCCGCCGCCGCCTGCCAGGCGCTGTCCTGTTCACAGGGGGTGCCCAGCAGGGAGAGCGCCTGGCCGAGGGCACCGCTGGGCAGCTGCAGTCCGCCGGTGGGAAAGGCAGCAGCAGACCTGGTGGCGCCGGCCATCAATGGCGGCATCACCGGATCGAGCGACACCGCCTGCAGAGGATCCTTGCCGGTGTCGTCCAGCCAACGACCCAGCCAGCCGGTGGTGCTGGCGGTGGCCGGCGACGCTGTCTGCCAGATGGCCATCGAGCGGAAGTGGCTGTGGTCGGGCTGCGGGTAGCCCACGCCGCGGATGATGGCTAACTCCTTGTTGTCCCACAACGACTTCAGCCCCTTCATTCCTGGATTGAGGCCGAGCCCCGAGCCCAGATCGAGGACGTCGTGTGCCTGATATGCCAGGTCGGGGCGGGACTTCAGGTAGACGGGATCGGATGCCGGAATCAGGGTATTGAGGCCGTCGTTGCCGCCGTACAGCGTCACCATCACCAGCACCCCCGCCGTCGGATCCAGCGGCGCGGCGGTGGCCGCTGCCCTGACTGCGGCGGGATTGATCGGATGGGAGGTACAGCCGGCGACCAGCGCGCCGGCCGCCGTCACTCCGGACAGGGTCAGGAACCGGCGGCGGTTCAGCGCGCTCAGCCTGGCGCCGGACAGAGTGTTGTTGGTCGTTGCGGTATTCATCGGATCGAGCTCCTATCGGCTGATGACGTATTCGGGCGAGCAGGCGGCGATGGTCAACGCCGCGACCGGATCGTCGGCCACCTTCTGCAGCGCCGTCACCGTCCGGGTCGTCCAGGCGTCCACCCCGAGCAACCGGCGCAGGCCGTCGATCCGGGCGGCACTCGAGGTACCTGTCGCTGCGGCGACGCTCTTGCTCTGCTGCGCAACGGTTCTGGCCAGGTGGGTGCGGGTGATGGCGGTGGCGGTCGTCAGCCAGGCGCGGCCGGCCGGCCAGCCGCCGACGCTCGGCGGGGTGAATGGCACCTGCCCCATGCCGCGGAGCCCGTTCAGTAGGGCCTTCTGCTCCTTGGCCGGATAGTCCATGGGTTTCACACCGACGGCTCTGAGCAGCCCGACCAACCATTCCACCGGCTGCTTGACCAGCGATGAATCCGCTGACGAGAACGCCGCGCTGGCAGTGATCGCCTTGACCGTCGCCGCGATGTCGCGCGATGGTCCATATGCCGCCACCAGTTTCGACATGGTGGCGGCATCGGGAGGGGTCATCGACACCAACCGGAACCACAGCCGGCCGATGACGAACGCCGCCGACGCCGGCTGTGCGAGTACCTGGTCGACGAAGCTGGACGCGTCGAAATCGGCGGTCTTGCCGAGGATGGTTTTGGCTGCCGTGTCCTGGCGTTTGGCGACCAGCTTGGCCTTGCCGGTCGACTTGTCGACGATCCACCCGGTCAGTGCCCGTGCTGCCTGCCGAACGTCGGTCTCGGTGTAATGGCCGTGGCCGAGGCTGAACAGCTCCATGTACTCGCGTGACAGGTTCTCATTGGGGGCCTTCACCGTGTTGTTGTTGCCGTCTAACCAGACCAGCATGGCCGGATCCACCACCATGGCCTTGGCCAGGTCGGTGAAGGAGCCGCGGCACAGCCGGCGTTCGGTGGTGTTCTGTTGCCACATCAGCTGTCCGGACTTGACCTTCTGGATGCTGGTGGCGAAGTGACCCTGCCAGAACCAGGTCAGCCGCTCGACGATCTGGTGGTCGGCCGCCACCACGGTGTGCAGCCACCACGACTCGAGTAGCTGCATGTTCTGGTTGACGGCAGCGGACTTGGCCTTGCGAGATGCTGGTGTTCTGTCCTTGCCGACCTTCGGAACGTCGTCGAACTTCGGCGCCGGAATTGCCGCAGCGGCGGCATCGGATCCGGTTGGCACCAGCAGACCACCGATGGCGGCGCCGGCAGACCCGGCCTGCGCCGTGGCCAGCTGTCCGGGTGCGGCGCCGAACGCCAATCGGTCGTAGGCGCGGCGGATCATTGCCTTCTCGTCGAGTTCTGCGGCTGCGCTCATCTGGCCATGCTGGCCCAGCAACGCCGAAGACGGCGGGAATGTCCCGCCGTCTTCAGCCAGTGCTCAGGAACTGCCAGCGCTCCGGTCCGCCAGGATCAGGAGCAGTGGAAGGTCGCCCCGCCGCCCAGTTGCCGTGATCGTTGCCAGGTCGGTCCCCGCCGGTGTTGACCTGCAGCTGCACCTGCTGGGCACCGGTCAATGGAGTAGTAGATCTCGTAGTGGGTGGTCGGGTGGTCCGGGCCGTCAGGGCCGTTGTTCCCGACCGAGTCGACGGCGACCCGCGTGCCGTAGTCGGTGGTGCTCTCACAGCACCAGTTCTGCATGCCGAGCTGTCAGTCCGAACTGGAACCGTCGGTGTAACCGATGTGTATCGTGCCGATCTGCGACAGTGCCGAGGCAGCGCCGAGCACCGCGAGTTCGCCGGTTCCGGACAGCGAGATGGTCTGGCCGTTGGCAGTGACGTTGTCCGGTGTGCCGGCCGGAGCGTCCGGCCAGTTGAAGGGGCCGGGGGCGTAGTTGGTGCCGTAGACCGTCGCATGCGAGACGATGACACCGGTCTGGTCACCGTGCACAGAGACCAGATCCTGGCTGGCGATACCGAAGATGCTGACCTTCGTCGAACCACCGTCCTTGATGGCGGTGACAGGCCAATCGAGGATGCTGTTCTTGACGCTGATGGTGACCTAGGTCTTGTTCATCCCGGAGGCAATCGTCGTCGTGGCTGGGCGGCGCCGCGGTGCCCAGGCGCCGAGCCAGCCGGCACCGAGAGCGCACAGCCCGGCCAGCGCCACCGCCGACGCCGCCAGCGAAGCGATCACCGTCACCAGGCTGACCACCGCAGGCCCGAGCAGGCCGCCGGCGTCGGCCAGGAAACGCCAGGCGCCAAGGAACTGTGACCGGCCGACGTTCGGCGCCGCATCGCTCCCCATGGTCAGCACGATGCCGGACGACAGGCCATTGCCGACGGCCATCAGGCAGGCGACCAGTGCGATGGTCAAAGCGGTGTGCGTCAACGGCAACAGGCCGAGCCCGACACCCATCAACGCCACTGCTGGGACGGCGACGAAGACCCGGCCGAACCGGTCCATCACCGCCCCGCCCGGATACACCAGCAGCAACTCGACTCCGGACGCGATGCCGAAAACGACGCTGATGGTCGAGGCGTCCAAGTGTTGGGCCTGCGACCACAGCGGCAGGATGCTCTGTCGGGACGCCCTGGCGGCCGAGATCAACAGCACCCCGACGCCGACGGTGGCCAGCACCCGCCGATGCTCCCTGATCACGCTGGCCACCGTCACCTTGGCCGGCGGTGCTGACCCTGGCACCGGAACCGGTGTCGGCAGATCGGCCATCGTCAGAGTCAGGGCGCCGGCCGCCAGGCCAGTGCAGGCGGCGAAAAGGAACACCGCGTGGATCGAGAACGCCGAGATCAGCCCGGCGGCGATGAACGGTCCGAAGAACAGCCCGACCCTGAAAGTGCCGCCAAGGCTGGACAGCGCCCTGGCCCGGTAGCGAAGGGGGATGGCTACCGTCATCCAGGCATGCCTGGCCAAGTTGAACACCGAGGCGGCCAGCCCGTCGACGAAGACCGCGATGGCCAGCACCAGCAGCGAATGAGCGAAGTAGGCCACCGTCATCGAGGCGGCGTCCAGCGTGCTGGCCATCAGCAGCGCCTTTCGTTCCCCGAGCTTGGCGGCGATAGCGCCGGCCGGCAGGTCGCCCAGCAGCTGTCCGAAGGCCGTCAGCCCAACGACCAGCGCTGCGGTGGCGACGTTGGCGCCCAGCTCGGATGCGGCCAGCGCGATGATCGGAGCCAGTGCGCCGTAGCCAAGGGACGCCATCGCGGTCGGGCCATAAGCGGGCAGCAGGATCGGGCGCCAGCGGAAGTCGTCCGGTGCGGTGGCCACTCGGCTCAAGGTAGGCCAGCGGATGCCGGTGCCGGCCACCGGGAGGCACCGCGGACAGCGGCGACGGTGGTCGCCATACGATGGAAGGCATGACCCGTCCGACACCACCAGCAAGCACTCCGGCGCAGCAACGCGCCCGCGCACAGCAGCAAGCTGCGATGAGCGCATCGTTCGCCAGAGCCATCGACCTGAGCCCGTTGGCCAATCGCGCGACACCGCCGGCCGGCGCCGGATCGCCGGCAGCGCAGGGAGCGCCGACTGCGCCGGGTACCGCCGGCGCGGACGGGGGACCGGCCGCGCAGGAGAGCAGCTCGCCGTACGTCATCACCGTCACCGAGGAGAGCTTCCAAGAGCTGGTCCAGCTGTCCACCGGGGTACTGGTGGTGATCGACCTGTGGGCAACCTGGTGCGAGCCGTGCAAGCAGCTGTCGCCGGTACTGGAGAGACTCGCGGACGCGGCCGGTGGCTCGTGGATTCTGGCCAAGGTGGACGTGGACGCCAACCCGCGGATCGCCCAGGCCTTCGGCGTGCAGTCGGTGCCGACGGTGGTGGCACTGGCGCAGGGCCAACCGGTTGACGCTTTCGCCGGCGCGTTGCCGGAACCCGAGGTGCGGCAATGGGTCTCGGGTCTGCTGGACGCACTGCGGGACAAGCTGCCAGGCATCAAGGCTGCCGAGGAGGCGAACGGCGGCCCCGTTCCGGAACCGGAAGATCCACGGTTCACCACCGCCGAAGATCTGTTGGCCGACGGTAAGTTCGGCGAGGCGGCGCACGCCTATCAGCGCATCCTGGACACCGAACCGGCGAACACTCAGGCCGCCGCTGCGCTGGCGCATGCCACCTTCCTCGGCAGGGTGGACGCGCTGCCCGACGATGCCATCGCCATTGCCGATGCCGCTCCCGACGATGTGCAGGCGCAGCGCGATGCGGCCGATGTCGAGCTGGGCGCCGGCAACGCCGAGGCCGCCTTCGATCGGCTGATCGGCGCGATCCGCCGAGCCGGGCCGGAGGACAAGGCCCCGCTACGCGAGCACTTGCTGAGTCTGTTCGCCATGTTCGACGTCGACGACCAGCGAGTGGTGGCCGCCCGTCGGGCATTGGCGGCCGCCCTGTTCTGAGTCGGTTAGCTGCCGGTCAGCTGCAGGCGGGCCGGCCCTTGTCGAAGCCGTCGGCGAATGCAGCCAGATCGGCGAAGGTTGCCGATCCGCGATGACGGATGAAGTCCATCGCCTCATCGGCGTCACCCGGCCACGACCCGAGAGCACCGGCCGGTGCGGAGCCGAATACCGAGGCGGTCCAGGCGCCGGTGAAACAGGCGGCGCCCCCCGAACTCGGATACAGCTGGCTGCCAAGGACGAATGCGGTGCTGGCCGCCTGTGCGAACTGGCCGTAGGGCGAGGCGGCCGCCAGATCTGCCGCCGAGGCGACGACGCCGACCTTCGGCGTCCGCACGAACTCGCTCACCGAGCTGACGGCGGCGGCGGCCACCGCGGAGACGGTGGCGAACCGTGGCGCGCTCTGCGGATGCATACCGGAGCGGCCGAGCGTGAGTCGCAGATCTGCCTCCGTCATGGTGTGGCAGGCAGCAGGTCCACCGCGGACACCGGCCAGCACGAACCGCAATCGATCAAGGCCGAGCCCGTGTGCCAGGTCATCTGTCGGTGATCCGTCGGTGGGATCACGGAAGTCGAGCAGCGGCGAGATCGACGACAGCACAGAAGTTGTCGGCAGTCGAAGGTGGGTGGACTTGCCACTGTCGACCCACTGCAGGAAGGCGCCGGCCGCGCAGTCCGCCTGCGCCTCCAGCAGGATCTGCGGGTAGCGCCGCGGATCGTCCCAGTGTTGCTGGGCGGTCGGACCGATCCTGGCCTGGATGGCATGGCCGAACTCGTGGGCGATCGACGCGGTGAGGCCGCCGACGCCGTAGCTGTGCAACAGCACCGGCACCAGCGCTGCTGAGTCGATCACGATGCCGTCGTTACCGGGGCAGTAATAGGCGTTGCCCCGTAAGGAATCCAACGTGGTGACGCACATCGACCCGGCCGGCACCGTCGCCGCCGAGGTGTCGATCAGCGCATAGCCGGCCTTCAGCGGGGTGAACTTGGCGCCGATCGATTCTCGCCAGAATGTCTGCAGGTCGGCCAGGATGCCGGAGACATCGATGGCCGCCGATGCCGACACCACGTCGGGTTGCTGGACCACAGCAGCGCCGGCGGTCGATGTGCTGACGGTGCCGCCAGCGGGGATGGTGGCACCGTTCGTTGCTGCGGGCACCGTCGGCGAGCCGGCGATCGACGTGCTGCAGCCGGCGACCAGCAGTGCCACCAGCAACGACACCAGTCGACCGGCGGCCTCGGTCGCCGGATGGTGGCGTGCCGTCAGCCCTGATCGTCTGGTGCGAACCACAGTGCAGCCAACGGCGGAAGGGTGATCTGGGCGTAGGCGGGCTGCCCGTGCCAGTCTCCTGAGATCGCCTGCACCACACCGAGATTGCCCACTCCCGACCCGCCGTAGACGTCGGCGTCTGTGTTCACCACCTCGCGCCAGGCACCGGCATGCGGCAGCCCGATCCGATAGTTCTCGTGCGGTGCTGCGGACATGTTCAGTACGCAGGCCAGTGCGGAACCGTCAGCTCCCCAGCGCAGGTAGGAAAAGACGTTGCCCTCCCTATCGTTGGCGTCGATCCACTGGAAGCCGGCCGAGTCGAAGTCCTGGGTGTACAGCGCCGGACAGGACCGATAGATCCGGTTCAGATCGCCAACCAGAGTGCGGATCCCGTCGTGCAGCGGATCGTCGAGTAACTCCCACGGGACCGACGCATCGGCATTCCACTCAAGCGGGTTGCCGATCTCGCCGCCCATGAACAGCAGCTGCTTGCCGGGGTGCGCCCACATGTGCGCGTAGTAGGCGCGCAGAGTGGCGGCCTTGCGCCACGGATCGCCAGGCACCTTCCCCCACAGAGATCCCTTGCCGTGCACCACCTCGTCGTGCGAAAGCGGAAGCACGAACTGCTCGGAGAATGCGTACATCAACGAGAACGTCATCTCGTCGTGGTGCCAGGAGCGATGGACCGGGTCTCGGGAGATGTAGCCGAGGGTGTCGTGCATCCAGCCCATGTTCCATTTCAGTCCGAACCCGAGTCCGCCCAGGTGCGTCGGCCGGGTGACGCCCGGCCATGCGGTCGATTCCTCAGCGATCATTACAGCGCCCGGTACCCGCTTGCCAACGGTGGCGTTGACCTCTTGCAGCAACGCGACGGCCTCGAGATTCTCGTTGCCGCCGTAGATGTTCGGGGTCCACTCACCCGGTTCTCTGCTGTAGTCCAGGTAGAGCATGGAGGCCACTGCGTCCACTCGGAGCCCGTCGATGTGGAACTGCTGGAGCCAGTACAGTGCGTTGGCGACCAGGAAGTTGCGGACCTCGCGTCGCCCGAAGTCGAAAACCAGTGTGCCCCAGTCCTTCTGCTCGCCCCGCCGGGGGTCCGCATGTTCGTACAGCGCCCTGCCGTCGAACCGGGCGAGGGCCCATTCATCCTTCGGGAAGTGGGCGGGCACCCAGTCCAGGATCACCGCATAGCCCGCCTGGTGCAGCTGATCGACCAGGTACTTGAAGTCATCGGCCGAGCCGAACCGCGGGTCCGTCGCGTAGTAGGAGGTCACCTGGTAGCCCCAGGATCCGGCAAACGGGTGCGCGGTCAATGGCAGGAATTCGATGTGGGTGAAATGGGTCTCGGACAGATCCTCGATCAGTGCCTTGGCCAACTCCCGGTAGTTCATTCCCGTCCGCCAGGAGCCTGCGTGTACCTCGTAGATCGACATCGGCGAGGCGAGCGCATCGCCACTGCTGCGGGCGGCGATCCAATCGTCGTCCGCCCAGCTGTGCTCGGAGGTCATCACCACTGACGCGGTGGCGGGTGGGATCTCGGCGGCGAAGGCCATCGGGTCTGCCTTGGTGTGCCATACCCCATCGGCGCCGAGGATCTGGAACTTGTACCGGGTGCCGGCACCGATTCCTGGGACGAACAGTTCCCAGACGCCGCTGCTGCCCAGGGATCGCATCGGGGTGCCGGCGCCGGTCCAGTGGTCGAAGTCGCCGGTCACCCGGACGCCACGCGCATCCGGTGCCCAGACCGCGAAGGAGGTGCCGGTCACCCGGCCGTTGGGTGTCGGGTAGCTGCGGACGTGCGCGCCGAGGACGTCCCAGAGTTGTTCGTGTCTGCCCTCGCCGATCAGGTGCAGGTCCATCTCGCCGAGGGTCGGCAGCCAGCGGTAGGGGTCGTCGACTTCGTAAGTGGCGTCCGGTCCGTAGACGACCCGCAGCCGGTAGTCGCCCAGCGCGCCGGGGACGGTGACCGAGAAGATGCCGCCGTGGAGGTGCTCGAGCGCCGTTTCGGTGCCGTCGGTGAGCAGGGTGACGCTCTGCGCGTGGTGCCGCAGGGTGCGGACGATGGTGCTGCCGTCCGGCTGCGGGTGAGCGCCGAGAATGCGGTGCGGGTCGTGGGTGTCGCCGCCGATCACCTTTTCCATCTCGTCTACGGGTGGACCGGCTGGCTGCCCGGGCGCAGCTGCTGAGCTGCGGTCACCGGACTCGGTCGGATGACGACCGCTGGCGTCGCCACCGGCCGACCTCACCTCCCCGGTGACGGGCGTGTCCTGGGTAGCAGTCGCGTCGGCTGCGGCGCCCTGGCCCTGTCCGGTGGTCTTGTCCGGCACCGCTGTCTTGTCAGGTACCGCTGCTGCTGGCGTGGACGACGGGGCGGATCCCGGCCTGCGCGGTTCGGTCACGACGTGCCTCCTGGTCTGGTCAGTTGTGCGACGGCCTGCAGTGGAATGGGCAGCCAGCTCGGGCGGTGGTCGTGCTCGTAGCGCACCTCGTAGACAGCCTTGTCCAACTCGAAGGCCCGCAGTAGTGAGCCCGCGTGGCGAGGGTCGCTACCCGCCGTGGCCGCGTAACCGTCGCAGAACGCCCGCCGGTTTCGCGAGGCCCATTCGGCGGCGCGGAAGGTGTGTTGGGCATCCGGCTGCGATCCCGCGAGCGAATGATGTCCCGCATAGTCGAAGGATCGGAGCATGCCGGCCAGGTCACGAAGTGGCGAATGCATTGCGCGCCGGTAGGCCAGCGGCTTGCTGGGCTCACCCTCGAAGTCGATCACCGCCCAGCCGGTCAACGTGCGCAGCGTCTGCCCGAGATGTAGATCACCGTGAATCCGTTGCAGCGTCAGCGATGCGGCCGACGACGCGGCATCGGCGAAGGTGGCCATGATCCGATCACCATGCTCGGCCAGCTGGGGGACGATGGCGATCGTCCGCTTGGCCAGCGCCATCATCTCGTCAAGAGTCTGGCGGAGTTCGTCCTGGTGGACCGTGCTGGTGCCGAAGGCAGCTGCGAGATCGCGGTGCAGCTCGGCGACCGCCTCGCCAAGGCGGTGGGACTCGGAGGCGAAATCGCCGCCCACCTCGTCGGCCCGCAGGTCGCCCTCGGCCATCAGGTCGCGGACGCTGGCGGTGGCCATCAACCACCCGTCGGCGCTGTTGGCGAAGTACTGGGTGAGCACCCCGAGGGTGGTGTGGACGCCGGCCACCTCGGCGGATAGCTGCCCGAGCAACTTGGCCACGTGCGTCGAATTCCGTTGTGCCAGCGCCGCATGGACCTCGGCGTCCGGATTGGGGCCAGGCTCCAGCCGGCGGAACAGCTTCAGGATCGCCGAGTCGCCGTAGACGATCGAGGTGTTGGACTGCTCGCCGGAGATCACCAGCCCGAGGGCATCGACATCGACCTCGGTGTCGGCCGACAGTGAGGTGTGTACGTCACCCAGCTCGTTGCCGTCGGCGATCGCGGCCAACAACAACGAGGACAGCACCTGATCGGCCAGCGCATCGTAGACGACTGCGGTGCGCAGCGGCGGACGTCCCAGGATGCCGATCTCGCTGTGCGCCAACCGATCCGGCAGCCGCTCGCGGAAGCCGAGCCACAGTTGATAGCGGCGTGGTCCGTCCTCGGCGGGAACCTCGATCAGCAGGTGCTCGTACCGGACGAGCTCGGACGGAGCCTGTCCGGCCGCGTCCGGCTGGGCCGCGCCGTTGTCGGCCACCGCAATCTCGGCTCGCGAAGAGATCGTCACCCCAGCCAGTTCGCCGCGACCGGCGAACCACCGTTGCCGTGGCAGCCAGTCGGCCAGCAGCGCGGCCAGCTCTTCGGTGTCGGGTGTCGGATGTCGGTAGTCAAGATTGCTGGGGTTGTCGACAGTCATGCGGTCAGGACACCTCCGGGTTGGGCGTGATCTCGAACCAGTAGAAGCCATGGCCGGCCAGGGTGAGTAGGTAGGACAGTTCACCGATCGGCGGGAAATGTTGGCCGCCGGTGAGTTCCACCGGAACCCCACCCTGCCAGCGCCGCAGATTCAGTTCCACCGGTTGCGGGAACCGCGACAGGTTGTTGACGCACAGCACGGTGTGCGCAGGGTCATCCTGGCCCGTCCCCGGATAGTGCAGCAAGTACGACAGCACGGAAGGGTTGGAGCCACCGAGGTCGTGGAACTCGCCGACGGAGAAGGCCGCGAAATTCTTGCGGACCTCGATCATCCTGCGGGTCCAGTGCAACAGCGACGAAGTGGTGTTCATCTGCGCCTCGACGTTCACCGTCTGGAATCCGTAGTTCGGGTCCATGATTGCCGGCAGGTACAGCCGGGCAGGATCGGATCGGGAGAAGCCGGCGTTGCGGTCGGGTGACCATTGCATCGGCGTCCGGACACCGTCGCGGTCGCCCAGCCAAATGTTGTCGCCCATGCCGATCTCGTCCCCGTAGTACAGGCAGGGAGATCCGGGCAGCGACAACAACAGTGCGGTGAACAGCTCGATCTGGTTGCGGTCGCCGTCCAGCAACGGCGCCAGCCGCCGCCGGATCCCGATGTTGGCTTTCATCCGGGGATCCTTGGCGTACTCGTTCCACATGTAGTCGCGGTCTTCGTCGGACACCATCTCGAGGGTCAGCTCGTCGTGGTTGCGCAGGAAGATTCCCCACTGACCGGACGACGGGATGGACGGTGTCTGCGCCAGGATCTCCGAGATCGGGAACCGCGACTCCCGTCTGGCCGCCATGAAGATGCGCGGCATCAGCGGGAAATGGAAGCACATGTGGCACTCGTCGCCGCCAACCGAGGGATCGCCGAAGTACTCGACCACGTCGGCCGGCCACTGGTTGGCCTCGGCCAGCAGCACGGCATTTGGGAACTCATCTTCGATCACCTTGCGGCAGCGCTTGAGGAAACCGTGAGTCTCCGACAGGTTCTCGCCGTTGGTGCCTTCCCGCACATACAGATACGGCACGGCATCCAACCGGAATCCGTCGATGCCCAGCTCCAGCCAGAACCGCATTACGTCGACCATTGCCTCGCCGACGGCAGGGTTCTCGTAGTTCAGATCCGGCTGATGGGAGAAGAAGCGGTGCCAGAAGTACTGCCTGCGCACCGGGTCGAAGGTCCAGTTGCTCGGCTCGGTGTCGACGAAGATGACGCGGGCGTCCGGGTATCCGGTGTCGTCGTCCGCCCACACGTAGAAGTCGCCGTACCGGCCGTCCGGATCTGTGCGGGAGGCCTGGAACCAGGCGTGCTGATCCGAGGTGTGGTTCATCACCAGGTCGGTGACCACCCTGATGCCGCGTTCGTGGGCCGCGTCGACCAGGGCAACGAAGTCCTCAACGGTGCCGAACTCCGGCAGCACCTTGCGGTAGTCGGCGATGTCGTAACCACCGTCGCGGAGCGGCGAGTCGTAGAACGGCGGGATCCACAGGCAGTCGACACCCAGCCAGTGCAGATAGTCGAGCTTGTCGATCAAGCCACGTAGGTCGCCGGTGCCGTCACCGCTGGAGTCGTAGAAGGCACGTACCAGCACCTCGTAGAAGACCGCGCGCTTGTACCAATCGGGCTGGCCTGGCATCGCTCTTGCCCGTGGGAAATCGCCGGAACTCGGTTCGGCGATCGTTCCATCGACGTCGGTGGCGACAGTGATCTGGGAGTGCGCCATGTTCGCCTCTCTGCTGGCCGGTGGTGCCGTCCGGGCGGTGTCCGGGCGACGAGATTTCGTGGCGGAGCCCGCCTCAGGGCTGTCTGACGAGGAAGATATGAGCTGCCTGCGTTGCCGGTTCGATCCCCACCACGTTGAACTGCCCCCAGGTGTAGACCTGTCCGCTGAGCAGATCCTGCGCTTCGAACGTCTGCCCCCAGCGCAAGCCCAGCGCCGGCAGGTACAGATCCGTCTGCCCCCACTGGGCACCTGCCGGATCCAATGCCACCACCACCAGCACCGTATCGCCGGAGACCGGATCCTGGCGCGAGTAGCACAACAGGTTGTGGTTGGAAACCTGGTGGAACCACAGGCCTTTCAGCCGCTGCAGGGCCGGATGGTCACGGCGGATCGTGTTCAGGGTGCCGATCAGCGGCTCCAGCGAGTCACCGGCTTCCACTGCTGCCTGGTAATCGCGCGGCCGCAGCTGGTACTTCTCGGAGTCGAGGTACTCCTCGCTGCCTTCGCGCACCGCCCGGTGTTCGAACAGCTCGAACCCGGAGTACACGCCCCAGCTCGGGGACAGGGTGGCGGCGAGTACAGCGCGGATGGCGAACATCGCTCGCCCGCCGTGCTGCAGCGACTCGTGCAGGATGTCCGGGGTGTTGACGAAGAAGTTGGGCCGCATGTAATCCGAGGCGAGCACCAGCTCGGCCCCGTATTCGGCCAGCTCGGTCTTGCCGACCCGCCAGGTGAAATACGTGTAGCTCTGGGAGAAACCGACCCTGGCCAGCTCATGCATCATCGCCGGCTTGGTGAAGGCCTCGGCCAGAAAGATTACCTCGGGGTTCCGCGCATGAACCCTGCCGATCAGCCATTCCCAGAAGTTGATCGGCTTGGTGTGCGGGTTGTCGACCCGAAAGATCGTGACGCCGTGGGCGATCCAGAATTCGACCACCCGCAGCACTTCGGCGTACAGCCCAGCAGGGTCGTTGTCGAAGTTCAGCGGATAGATATCCTGATATTTCTTGGGCGGGTTCTCGGCGTAAGCAATGGTGCCGTCCGGGCGGGTGGTGAACCACTCGGGATGACTGCTGACCCACGGATGGTCCGGCGCGCATTGCAACGCGAAATCCAGTGCCACGGCGAGGTTGTGCGCTGAGGCGGCCGCCACGAAGGCATCGAAGTCGTCGATGGTACCGAGTTCGGGATGCACGGCGTCGTGGCCGCCCAGCGCCGAGCCGATCGCCCACGGTGACCCGACGTCGCCTGCCTCTGGGTCGACGGTATTGTTGCGGCCCTTACGGTTCACCTCCCCGATCGGATGGATGGGCGGGAGATAGACGATGTCGAATCCCATCGCCGCCACCCGGGGGAGTTCGGCCATGGCGTCGCGAAAAGTGCCGTGGCGCAATGGCTTTCCGGCCCAGTCGATCTCGGAGCTGATGGAGCGCGGGAAGAACTCGTACCAGGAACCGAACTCCGCGAGCTCGCGATCGACCCACACCTCGACCGGTGCCGATTTGGTCAGCAGTTCGCGGATCGGATCGGCTCGCAGGGCGGCCCAGGTGGCCGGCTCAAGCGCGGCGGCGATCCTGTCCGCGACGGACAGGGTGGTGTCGCGCACGGTGACGACGGCGGCCCTGATGGTCGCGGCGAGCGGGTTGCGCGGGCGACGGGCGATCCGCTCCAGCAGCCTGGCACCCGACTCGAGGTCGTTGGCCATCTCGTCCGCGGTCTGCCCCGCTGCTGCCTTGACCACGACCGCATGACGCCACGTCTCCAGCGGGTCGCCCCAGGCTTCGACGGTGAGCGACCACATGCCCTGGCTGTCTGGTGTAACGGTGGTCGACCACCGATCGGTGCCTGGAATACCGGCGACCATCCGGTTGAGCGGGCCTTGCGGGCGCGGTGTGCTGCCTTTGGCGGCGATCGGACGAAACCTCACGTTTGCCGCGACCGCGTCGTGGCCCTCCCGGAAAACGGTGGCGCCGACCTCGATCGGGCGTCCGACAACCGCCTTCGCCGGGTAACGGCCACCGGCAACGGTGGGGGTGATGTCGGTCAATCCGATGCGTCCGGCCACCCGGCAAACGCTACCGTGCGCCGGACGGCCGTGCGATCGCCCTCGCAGCCATCCCGAGCAGTGCTGCCATGCCCCCGATCGGCCCGCTTTGGCGCGTTGGGATCGATTCAGTACGTGACCTGGCGCTCCGGGATCGGTCACGGCGATCGGACGTCAACTGGCGCCGGCACAAGTGCCCAAGTTGGTCGCTGCGGTTGGTGCTGAGGCCCGATTTTCAGCGCAAGTGTCCACGTTGGTCGCTGACGTTGGTGTGGCGGCCGGAATGTCAGCGAAAGTGTCCACCTTGGTCGCTGCGGTTGGTGTGGCGGCCGGAATGTCAGCGGAAGTGCCCAAGGTGGTCGCCGCGGCTGGCCCGAGTGGGCGCAATCTTGCCGGCACGGTCTGATAGACCAGTGGCCATGAGAAGCTTCCGGGAGCGGGCGCAGGCGGCCGACGCCGCCGATCCGATGGCCGGCCTACGTCAGCTGTTCGTGCTGCCGCCCGGCGTCGTTTACCTGGACGGCAACTCTCTCGGCGCGCTGCCGCTGGCTGTTCCGACGGCGGTGCACGACGTGCTGCACCGGCAGTGGGGTATCGATCTGATCGGGTCGTGGACCAGCGCCGGTTGGTGGGAGGCGCCTGGCCGGGTGGGGGACAGGATCGCGCCGATTGTCGGGGCAGCGCCAGGCACCGTGATGGTGACCGACTCGACGTCGGTGAACCTGTTCAAGGCGGTGATCGCCGCAGCCCGGCTGCAGGCGGACCAGCCGCAACGTCGGGTGATCGTCATCGACGACGCCACTTTCCCGACCGATCGGTACATCGTGGAGGCGGCGGCCAAGCTGCTCGACCTGGACGTACGGCCGGCCGCCCCGGACGAGCCTTCGGCGCTCGACGCCTCGGTTGCGGTGGCCGTCTACTGTCATGTCGACTTCCGTACCGGCGTGCTCTACGACCTGCCGTCGATCACCACCGCGGTGCATGCCGCTGGCGCACTCGTGGTGTGGGACCTGTGCCATTCGGCCGGCGCGGTGCCGGTCGGCCTGGCCGACAGCGACGTCGATCTTGCGGTCGGCTGCAGCTACAAGTATCTCAACGGCGGACCGGGCTCGCCGGCCTTTGTTTACGTTTCGCCGCAACATCTATCGCGTATCGACCAGCCGTTGCCCGGTTGGCATTCGCACGCCCAGCCGTTCGACATGCGGCAGGACTACCTGCCGGCAGACGGGATCGAGCGGATGCGCACAGGCACCGCTCCGATGCTGTCGCTGCTGGCGCTCGAGGCCGCGCTCACCCCCTACGACGGGGTGGAGATGGCGGCAGTGCGCTCCCGTTCGCTCCAGCTCACCCAGCTGATGATCGATTTCGTCGGCAGCCAGTTGGCCGACCAACTGGAGATCGTCACCCCGCTCGAGCAGAACCGGCGCGGATCCCAGGTGAGCCTGCGGCATCCGGACGCCTATGCCATCGTCCAGGCGCTGATCGCCCGCGGGGTTGTCGGCGACTTCCGGGCACCGGACATCATCCGGCTCGGGTTCGCCCCGTTGTACGTCAGCCGCACCGACGTGGTGACGGCCGGAGAGCAGCTCGCCGAGGTGCTGGCAGCCGGCGACTATCGCGACCCACGATTCGCCGTCCGCAGCACCGTTACCTGACTGCCCGCCGCACCGTGGCCGGACCGTCTGAGCCACGGTGACCCGAACCCGTCCGCCGCACCGAGACCCGACGGCGAGGCGACGGAGCCGGATTTCGCCCGTTCTGCCCGGTTGTGTTTTAAGATCGATCCTCCTCCCGGTAGCGTTTCCCCGGTGAAAGCCCTGCGCCGATTCATCGTCCGCCCCCAGCTGCCAGCGGCGCTGGCACCTCTCGGCGGCCTGATCCGCAATCTTCGCTGGTCGTGGCATCCGGCCAGCCAAGACTTGTTCTCCGACATCGATCGCACCCTGTGGGATCGGTTCGAGGGCGATCCGCTCAAGCTGTTGGGCGCGGTGTCCAAGGATCGGCTGGCTGACCTGGCCAGAGACGAAGAGTTTCTGCAGCGGATGCGCGATGTCGACGCGAATCTGCAGGCATACCTGGCCGGCCCTCGTTGGTATCAGCACCAGCAGCAGACCCGGCCAGAGGATCACCTGCCGGCTGGCATCGCCTACTACTCGATGGAGTTCGGCATCTCCGAGGTGCTCCCCAACTACTCGGGCGGCCTTGGCATCCTGGCCGGTGATCACCTCAAGTCGGCGTCCGACCTCGGTCTGCCGCTGATCGGCATCGGGCTGCTGTATCGGCACGGCTACTTCTGGCAGTCGCTGTCCGCAGACGGCTGGCAGCAGGAGCACTATCCGACCTACGACGCCCAGGGCCTGCCGATCGACCTGGTCCGAGATGCCGACGGCGCACCGGTGACCGTCGCCGTTGCCATGCCGGACGACCGCACGATGACGGCCAGGATCTGGCGGGCGGATGTCGGTCGCATCCCATTGTTGTTGCTGGACACCGACTTCGAAGCCAATGACGACGAGCTGCGGCAGACTACCGACAAGCTGTACGGCGGCGATCAGAACCACCGGATCAAGCAGGAGCTGCTACTCGGCATCGGTGGGGTGCGGGCCGTGCGGGCGTACTCCGAGCTGGTCGACCGGCCGGAGCCGGAGGTGTTCCACATGAACGAGGGGCATGCAGGCTTCCTCGGCCTGGAACGCATCCGCACGCTGATCAACGCCGGCGAGTCTTTCGCCGAGGCGCTCACCGTTGTCCGGGCCGGCACCGTGTTCACCACCCACACTCCGGTCCCTGCCGGCATCGACCGGTTCCCGATGGACATGGTCCGGCTGTATCTAGACGGTGACTCCGGCGGCGACAGCAGGCTGTTGCCAGGGGTTCAGGTCTCCGAGGTTCTTGGGCTCGGTGCCGAACAGGATCCTGACCGCTTCAACATGGCGCACATGGGTCTGCGACTGGCGCAGCGGGCCAACGGGGTGGCAAAACTGCACGGCGTGGTCAGCAGGGAGATGTTCGCCGGGCTGTATCCGGGGTTCTCACCCGACGAGGTGCCGATCGGGTCGGTGACCAACGGCGTTCACCTGCCCACCTGGGCGGCGCGCGAGATGTACGACGTGGCCGGCGACATGGCCGACTGGCACGATCTGGCGTCGGCGGAGGAATGGCCGTACGGCGACCGGGTGTCCAACGAACGACTGTGGTCGCTGCGGAACACGCTGCGCGGCCGGCTGGTCGAGATGGCCCGCGGCACCGTCCGCAAATCCTGGGTGATGCGCGGCGCGACCGAAGCCGAGCTGGGCTGGACGTCGTCGATTCTCGATGCGAGGGTGCTGACCATCGGCTTCGCCAGACGGGTGTCCACCTACAAGCGGTTGACGCTGATGCTGCGCGACCCGGAGCGGCTGAAGAGACTGCTGCTGGATCCGGAAAGGCCGATCCAGCTGGTGATCGCCGGCAAGGCGCACCCCGCTGACGACGGTGGCAAGCGGTTCATGCAGGAAATGGTGAAGTTCACCGACGATCTTGAGGTTCGGCATCGCATCGTCTTCCTGCCGGATTACGACATGGGAATGGCCTCGGTGCTGTGTGCCGGCGCCGATGTCTGGCTGAACAACCCGATCCGGCCGCAGGAGGCCTCCGGCACCTCCGGCATGAAGGCGGCGTTGAACGGGGTGCTGAACCTGTCGATCTCCGATGGCTGGTGGGACGAGCTGTTCGACGGTCGGGACGGTTGGACCATCCCGACAACGGGCGTCGAGGACGAGACACGCCGGGACGATCTGGAATCGGCGGCGCTGTATAACATGATCGAGACACGGGTGCTACCGCTGTTCTACGACCGTCCTCAGGACGACCGGCCCGAAGGTTGGGTCGACATGATCCGGCACACCCTTTCCTACCTCGGGCCGCGAGTGCAGGCCACCAGGATGGTCCGCGACTACGTCAACGGCTACTACGGACCGGCAGCATCCGCTGCTCGTATCCTGGTGTCGGACCCGGTGCAGGCCAAGGCTTTTGCCGCCTGGAAGGGCAAGATCAGGGCGGCTTGGCCGCAGGTGAGGGTGGCGCAGGTCGACACGTCAGGTATCGGCCAGGTGCCCTCGCTCGGCAACGTGATGACGCTGCGGGCCTACCTCGAACTCGGTGGCCTCACCGAGAACGACGTGCTGGTACAGGTGGTCACCGGAACGGTCGACGAGACCGAAGAACTGTCGAACGTGCAGACCACCGATATGACGTTCATCGGCAACGGCGATGGCCATCGGTTCCAGGCCGAGATCGCGCTGGAGCGCTCGGGCGCCATTGGCTACACGGTCCGGGTGATCCCGCGCAGCACGTTGCTGGCTTCGCCGGCCGAGATGGGTCTGGTTGCCACGGCCTGACCGTCACTGTCCGGCGCCGGCCGGAACGGCCCGCAGCAGCAGTACGGTGTTGCCGGAAACGGTGATGTCCATATCGGCGGACAGCGGCGCCGGATCGACGGGTGCACCGTCCGGCGATGAGGTGTCAACGGTGGGCACGTAGGCAGCGCCGAAGTCGCCATCCGGCAACCGCACCTCAATGTTCTCGGCGCCGGCATGCAGCACCATCAGCCACGAATTGTCCGTCTGCAGTTCGCCGTGCGGCCCGTGCCCGCTGACGTCCGCCCCGTTCACCCACATCAGGATCGTCCGGCACTGCGGATCCTGCCATTCCTC
This sequence comes from Actinomycetota bacterium, assembly GCA_030853385.1. GTDB lineage: Bacteria > Actinomycetota > Actinomycetes > Mycobacteriales > Nakamurellaceae > Nakamurella. Next base: position 49,911 of record JALYVF010000119.1, read on the forward strand.
GCCCCGCATCCGCTCACCAGCTGCGTTGAACCACATCAGGTCTGGCTCATCCGCGTCGGTGCGGGCGGGATCGGTGGTGTCCGCTGCCGGATGCGGCTGACCCACGAAGAACTCGCCCTGATGCAGGGCGACGGCCGTCGACCTGATCTCCAGGATGCGGCGGAAGAAGGCCAGCATCTGCGACGATTCGGTGGCAGCCGAAGCATCCCCCTCGCCCGCTGCGGTGAGACCGGACCAGTCGAGCCAGCTCAGCTCGTTGTCCTGACAGTAGGCATTATTGTTGCCGCGCTGGGTTTTCCACAGCTCGTCGCCCATGGTGATCATCGGCGTGCCGGTGGACAGCAGCAGGGTCGCAGCGATGTTGCGGGCCTGCCGCAGCCGGACCGACCGGATCTGCTGATCGTCGGTCTCGCCCTCGACACCGTTGTTCGCCGAGCGATTGTTGTCGGTGCCGTCGGCGCCGAGCTCGCCGTTGGCCGCGTTGTGCTTGTCGTTGTAGGACACCAGGTCTCGTAGCGTGAAGCCGTCATGGGCGGTGACGAAGTTCACCGACGACCACGGCCTGCGGCCGTCGCCGTAGCGGTCCTGCGACCCGGTGAGCCTGAACGCCAACTCGCCCACGGTGCTCCCGCCGCGCCAGAAGTCGCGGACGTCGTCCCGGAAATGGTCGTTCCACTCCGCCCAGTCGATGCCGAACCTGCCGACCACGTAACCCTCACCGGTGGCGTCCCACGGCTCGGCAATCAACTTGCGGGTGGCCAGCAGCGGGTCGGCGGCGATCGCGGTGAGCAGCGCGGCGGCCGGGTCAAACGGACCGCCGTGTGGCCGGCCAAGGACGGGGGCGAGGTCGAAGCGGAAGCCGTCAACCCCGAGATCACCCGCCCAGTAGCGCAGCGAATCGGTCACCATCCGCACCGCCGTCAGCGACGCCGGGTCTACAGTGTTGCCGCAGCCGGTGAGATCGATCGAGTCGGGTAGGTAGTAAGTGGAGGGGGCAAAACCCCGCCAGGACAAGGTGATCGGAGCACGAGGCCCACCCTCGCAAGTGTGGTTGTAGACCACATCCAAAATCACCTCGATGCCTGCAGTGTGCAGTGCATCCACCATCCCAACAACCTCTTCGATCTCCTTCCCCGGCTGCTGGGCGTACCCAGGGTGCGGGGCGAAGTAGCCCAGAGTTGAGTAGCCCCAATAGTTGCGGCGGTTGGTCGCCACCAACCCCGGCTCCGAGGCGAACGCCTGCACCGGCAACAGTTCAAGGGTGGTGACCCGGAGCTGCTGGAGGTGCTCGATGATAGCCGGGTGGGCGACCCCGGCGTAGGTGCCGCGCAGCTCGGCGGGAACCTCGGGGTGGCTGGCCGTCAACCCTTTGACGTGCGCCTCGTAGATCACCGTGTGTTCCCAGGGAATGTCCGGCCGGGCGGCGGCGGCGGTGACGCCGCCAGCGGTGACGACCCCGAGTGGTGTTTTGCCCAGGGTGTCGACGCCGGCAGCCGACACGGCCATCAGGTCGTAATCGGTGGTGTCGACCCGGCGGGCATAGGGGTCGAGCAACAGCTTCGTGGGGTCGTTGGCGCCCACCCGGTACCCGTACCGCTGGCCGGCGCCGACACCAGGAACGAAGGCATGCCAGCACCCGTTGCTGCGATCGCGCATCTCCCAGCGGCGTTCCTCGCCGGATGCGTCGACCAGGCACAACGCCACGCCGCTGTCCGTCGAGGTGTCGCCGGCAGTCGGCCCGTCGGCGACCACGGAGAAGTTGGTACCCGTATCCGTCACAGTTGCCCCGAGCGGAAAGGGGCGACCTGGGAACGCCGACAGACTCTCGGGGGCGATTTCGGACGCATGCTGGGAGGACATTGCAGACCATTGTCACGGAGCGGCCTCCGCAATCCCGGTCGGGTCCGTCCGTCGGCGCGTCCCGGGCGCGGCAACACCCCCGGCGTGCGGAACAATGACAGCGTGGCCACACCTACCCAGCCGACGATCATGCCCGGCCCAGACTCGGTGGTCCATCTTTTCGACGTCACTGTCCGCAGGGGCGCCGCGGTGCTGCTGGACTCGGTGTGCTGGAACGTCGACGCCGACGACCGCTGGGTGATCCTCGGGCCAAATGGTGCCGGCAAGACCACCATGCTGCAGATCGCGGCCGCTCAGCTGCACCCGACGTCCGGTCGCGCCCATGTACTCGGGGCCAGGCTGGGCGCGGTCTCGTTGGCGGAGATCCGGCCGCTGATCGGGCTGTCGTCGGCTGCTTTGGCCAGCAGGGTGCCGGCGATGGAGAAGGCCATCGATGTGGTGGTGTCGGCCGGCTACGGAGTGGTCGGCCGCTGGCGGGAGCACTACGACGAGCTGGATTTCGACCGGGCGAACGAACTGCTCGACGCGATGGGGGTGCGCTGGCTGGCCGACCGGAACTACGGCACCCTGTCCGAGGGTGAACGCAAGCGGGTGCTGGCCGCCCGCGCGCTGATGACCGATCCCGAGCTGCTGTTGCTCGACGAACCGGCAGCCGGTCTCGACCTCGGTGGCCGGGAGGATCTGCTGGCCAGGTTGTCGGTACTGGCCGAAGATCCGGCAGCGCCGGCGACCGTGTTGGTGACGCACCATGTCGAGGAGATCCCGGTCGCCTTCTCCCATGTGATGTTGCTGCGCGAGGGCACGACAGTGGCGGCCGGTCCGGTCGCCGAGACGCTGACGGCCGACGCGCTGTCCGAGACCTTCGGGATGACGCTGGACCTGCAGAACTCCGGCGGTCGGTATTTTGCCCACGCGGTCCGGCAACGGGAGGCATGACGCCGATGGCTGAGCTCGTTCAGCTGCAGACCGACGGTGCGGGGTGATCCGCCCCCGCCCAGGTTCGCGGACCTGAGGGTGGTGATGGCACCGAAATCTGCCCGGATAACCGCCGTGAGGTCCGCGAACATCGGAGTTCGCGGGTCGGAGGGCGGTTATGGCGTATCAGTTCTCGCTCGATGACGTCCGCTATTTGACCAGCGCTGCCGGCATCGATGCACTGGCCGCGGCGGCAGCTCTCCCGATGACCGCAGCGACCCTGCTGACCGACCTGACCACGGTGCGCAAGTTCGCATCGCAGCACGCCGCCGGCGTTGTCGAAACGGTGCGGCTGCGGCGCAGGGCTGTCCCGAAGCTGGGGGAGCGGGCTGCCGGCTGGCTGTTTACCGACGAGTCGCTGCAGCAGGCGAGTCCCTGGCCGGTGGCAGAGCACCGGGCGGCCAGGATGGCGGCCGCCGGCACCGGTGTCCACGACCTGACCTGCTCCATCGGCACTGACCTGGCCTGTTTGTCGGCCACCGGATGTCGACCCCTACTGGGCTCCGACCTCGACCCGGTCCGGTTGGCCATGGCCGCGGTCAACGTCCCCGGTGTGCCGATCGTCCAGGCAGACGCGCTGGCGCCGACCAGCGCTGGGCTGAGGCCCTATGCGGATCCGGCCCGTCGGACCGACGGCGGGCGACGCATCACCAGTCTCGACACCGTTCCCTCGGTTGCCGCGTTGGACGCCGCCTACCTCGACCGGCCGCCGGTGCTGCGGTTACCACCCGGCATCGACTACGACGAGCTGCGCCGGCCGGGCGAGGTCGAGATCGTCTCGCTCGACGGCACCGCGCGCGAAGCCGTGCTGTGGCCCCGCGCGTTCGCCCAAGGTGCGGTGCGGCGCCGCGCCTCGGTGCTCGCCAGCGACGGAAGTAGTTGGCAGCTCACGGATGTGGACGACGACGGGGGAGCCGACACGTTGGCGGCGCCGGCCGGCAGTTGGATCGTCGACCCGGACGCCGCCGTGGTCAGGGCGCACCTGGTGCGGCACTACGCGGCAGCGCACGGACTGCAGCTGCTCGACCAACATCTGGCCTATCTCAGCGGCGACAGCCGGCCAGCCGGGGTCAGGGCATTCGAGGTGCTGGACATCGCGCCGTTCAGTGAACGGACGATCGCCGGCTGGCTACGCCGCGACGGCGTCGGCACCCTGGAGATCAAGCAGCGCGGGACGCCGGTGGTTCCCGACGAGCTGCGCCGCCGGCTACGCCCGTCGATGACGGGCGACACCCGGATATCGGCAAGTCTCATCGTCGCCCGCATCGGGGACGCGCCGATGGCCTTCTGGTGCCGGGCGCAGGAGCCGGGCCCGCCCGGCTGAACACATCGGCGGTGGTCGACTTCGATGGGTAGCGCGCACTCGGTTGCCGCAGGGGCAACCATGCCGCGGCCGGCCAAGCTGCTGCCCTAGGGTTGGCCCGGTGACGTTCCAACTACTTCCCGCCGTCGACGTTGCCGATGGCCAGGCGGTCCGGCTGGTGCAGGGCAAGGCCGGTACCGAAACCCGCTACGGCGCACCATTGGACGCGGCGCTCGGCTGGCAGCGTGACGGCGCCGAGTGGATCCATCTGGTCGACCTGGACGCGGCGTTCGGCCGGGGATCGAATGCGGCGATGCTGGCCGACGTGGTGTCCGCCCTGGAGGTGAAGGTGGAACTGTCCGGCGGAATCCGCGACGACGCCTCGCTGGCCGCGGCCCTGGCCACCGGCTGCACCAGGGTGAACATCGGCACCGCCGCCCTTGAGGATCCGGACTGGTGCGCGTCGGCGATTGCCAGACACGGGGAGAAGGTCGCCGTCGGGCTGGACGTCCGCGGTAGCGCCCTGGCCGCCCGTGGCTGGACGCAGGACGGTGGTGACTTGTGGGAGGTGTTGCGCCGCCTGGACTCTCAGGGCTGCGCCCGCTACGTCGTCACCGACGTGACGAAGGACGGCACCCTTCGAGGCCCGAACATCGAGTTGTTACAACAGGTGTGTGCCGCCACCGATGCCCCGGTGGTGGCCTCCGGTGGCGTGTCGTCACTGGCAGACCTGACGGCGCTGGCCGGCCTGCAGTCGGCGGGGGTCGAAGGTGCGATCGTCGGAAAAGCCTTGTATGCCGGGGCTTTCACCCTGCCGCAGGCATTGGCGGCCGTGGCATGATCGGCACCGTGACCAACACCGTGAACAACACAGCCAACAGCACCCCGCGACTGCGCGCCGACCAGTACGTACAGGACATGGCCGACGCCGACCCGGCTATCGCCACCAGCCTCGGTCTGCGCGCTCACGACGACAGGATGCCCGACTTCTCGCCGGCTGCCCACCAGCAGCGCGACGATCTTGCCAAGGCGGTGCTGGTTGACCTGGACGCGATGGAGGCAGCCGACGACTGGGACGCCAGAGAACGTCGGTGTGCCACCCTGCTCAGGGACCGGCTCGGCATCGGGCTGGAGGCATCCGAAGCGGGCGAACACCTCCGGACCATTCGGAACATCTTCGGCCCGGCCCAACAGGCCAGGTCCATCTTCAGCATGATGCCGACGCGATCGGAGGACGATTGGGCCTGCATCGCGCGCCGGATGGCGCGGTTCCCCGAGTCCTACGACTCCTATGTAGTGGCGCTGGAGGAGGGCAAGCGGCAAGGCCTGTTCGCGGCGCCGCTGCAGGCCGAGACGATGGTGCAGCAGCTGGACGAATGGGTCGCGGGTGGGCCGCAGAAGACCTGGTTCCACGAGTTTGTCGCCGCCGGCCCCGACAGCCAATCGGCCGCACTCGGGGCGGCGGCCGACAGCGCGGCGCGGGCGGTCGCCGACCTGCGCAGCTATCTGACGGACAGCTACCTGCCGGCGGCCGCCGGCACGCCTGACGCTGTCGGCGCCGAGCGCTACCGGCTGAACGCCCGTCGCTGGATGGGCGCCGATCTCGACCTGCAGGAGACCTACGAGTGGGGATGGCAGGAATATCTGCGGATCAACGCCGAGATGCAGCAGTGCGCGGAGCAGATCCTGCCTAACTCGACGCCGGTGCAGGCGATGCGACACCTGGACACCGCCGGCGCAGCCATCGACGGCGTCGATGCGGTCCGTGACTGGTTGCAGCAGATGATGGACTCCGCGATCGCCGAGCTGGACGGCACTCATTTCGACATCGCCGAGCCGATCAGATGCGTCGAAGCGATGATCGCGCCGGCCGGCAGCGCCGCCGCGCCTTACTACACCCGGCCGTCAATGGACTTCGCGCGTCCGGGCCGAACCTGGCTACCGACGTTGGGGCGCACCAGGTTTCCGGTCTACGACCTGGTCAGCACCTGGTACCACGAGGGTGTGCCCGGTCATCACCTGCAGCTGGCCCAGTGGGTGCATATGGCGCCGCAGCTGTCCATGTACCAGACCTCGCTCGGCTCTTCGAGCGGTGCGACCGAGGGTTGGGCGCTGTACGCCGAGCGGCTGATGGACGAGCTGGGCTACCTCGATACCGAGGGCCGGATGAGCTATCTGGACGGCCAGATGATGCGCGCCATCCGGGTCGTGGTCGACCTCGGAATGCACCTGCAACTGGCCATCCCGGCGGATTCACCGCTGGCACCAGGCGAAACCTGGACACCGGCACTGGCCGGCGAGTTCTTCGCCGCGCACTCCGGCCGCCCACGCAGCTTCATCGACTCGGAAGTCGTCCGCTACCTGGGCTGGCCGGGCCAGGCGATCAGCTACAAGCTCGGCGAACGAGCGTGGCTGGCCGGCCGGACGGCCGCCAAAGCCGCGCAGCAGCAGCGCGGCGAGAGCTTCGACCTGAAGACCTGGCACATGGCGGCGCTGTCGCTCGGTGCGCTGGGGCTTGACGACCTGCAACGAGAGCTGGCTGCTCTCTAACCAACGATGGCGGACTAACACCCCGCTGCTGGGGGCAGCTCTCATGGCTCTTGGGGAGTGACGGCGCGCAGCAGCTCAGCCGTCTCGGGTTGGTAGGCGTGCTCGGCCCAACCGAGTGGTGTCGTGCCGTAGGCGTCGTCGACGATGGACGGATCGGCGCCGACGTCCAGCAACGCCCGAACCTTGTCGACCTCACCGGCCCAGGCTGCTTGGTGCAACGCGGTGCGCCCGCTGGACTTGATGTCGACATCGAAGCCGGCAGCGGCGATCCGGGCGATTGCTGCCGCATCGGGCGCTCGGTGGATCAGGTCGGGTGTCCGTTCGAAGTCCTTGGCCAGCCTCGTTGAGCCGGGGCTCTCGGCCAGCCAACGGCTGGCGGCCGCCTCGTCCCGAGCGCCCAGCAAAATGGAGATCGCGGTGCCATCCTCCGCTGCCTCCAGCGCAAATCGATCCTGTTCGGCCAGCGGGGGTGGATCACTGTCGGTGAGCCAGTCGGCGGGTTCGACCACCCGGCTCTGGTGCGGTTCCGCGGCATCGAAACCAGCCCAGCGCAGGCGATCGGTCGTCCGTTGATCCCTGACAAGCGAGCTGGATCCAAGGCCTGGCCAGCGTTTACTAACCGCAGCGACGAGGTCAGGGTGGTCCGTCAGCCAACGACGGGCCGGCGCATCCTGCGACGGTCCGGCGAGCAACACCGCCCCCGCGGTCGCGACGTCGTCACCGCCCGGTAGGCCCGGCACCGTTCCGGCGAGCACCAGCTGATGAACGACCGGGAAGTAACCGAGCTGTTGGGCACGATCTCGCGGTGTCACGCCGTCGGCGGACGGGCTGACGCAGTCCACGCCGTGCTCGGCCAGCAGCCGAATGCGGTCGGTGAAACAGTGATCGATGGCCCACTCCAGTTGCCGGCGCAGCATTTCGGCGGGAGATTCCATCGCCTCACCGAGCAGCCGTTGCCACGGGCCGCCGTCGCCGCTGCCGAGGCCGAACTCGAAGAGCAGCTCGAGATGGTCGTTGTCGGGGGTGAACATCCGGTTGTACAGGGTCTGGCCGTCGTTGGCATCGGCGCCGCCGCGCAACAGCAGGCGCGCCAACGGGATCGACTGCGGGTGACGTGGCTGGCGGCCGGGACCCTGCTCACCCTCGCCGAAGGCACCGGTGAGCGCGGTGAACGGCGTCGACAGCCCACCGAACAGATACCCGGTATTCGGATCCGCGCCGGCGTCCAGCAACGCAGCCGCCGTGTCCAGCACTGGATGTTCGGTGGCCGGACCCTTGACTACCCCTGGTGCTGCCAGCACCCGCGCATAGGTCAGGTACATCAGCGGCGTCCAGCGGAACGGGCCACCGATCTGGTTGACCAGCTTCGGATTGCTCCACAATTGCCGGCGCACAGCGGTCGCATCGTTGGCAGCGGCCGCCGCCCAGATGTGGTCGTCGACCAGATCCGGCCGGGCGGCCAACAGTTGTGCCGCGGCTGTCCAGCGGGGCGGCTCGTCGCTCTCGTGGTAGCGCAGGCAGGCCAGCGCGCAGAAAGAGTCGGCGGGTGCGAGCCGATCCTCGTCGAGGGTAGAAAGATTGCGGCCCAAGGTGTTTGCGAGCTGCAGATAGTGAACCAGCGCCGGCCAGCCGGAGAAGCCGTAGCGCCTGGCAACGGTTAGTTGGGCGGCGTTGAGCGGAAAGTCTTCCGCGGCAACGGATTCCGGCCTCGGATGCCACTTGTGCAGCAGTGCGAGAGCTCGGGGGTGCCCACCGCGGACGCCGCGCTGCAAGCGCCTGGCGCTTCTCTTCAGCTTGCCAAGAGAGGGATTGTCGGGCAAAGAGCTAGCCATGGACGTTCTCCTTCCGTAGCCCGCGTCCGCGAGGTCGGGCCGAAAGGAGGTCGGTCGACAGGAAAGAAAAGCTGCAGGGAGGCTGAGCCACTTCGAGCGGACACCTGGCGGTCCTGCGCGCCGTCGTCAACCGTAGCGCGCCGATCCCACGACTGCCAGAGTGAGTCGGCCACTCTCGGCGTTCGGCACTTGCCGCTCAGAACTGCCACGTAGGCTGTCGCCGTCCTTTCACCATCACAGTCAGGGAGTTGCATGCACCGCCGTCTCCCCGGACGTTCCGCGGTGCCCCAGGTCGTCGTCGGGTTGACCATCAGCGCTCTGCTCCTCACCGGGTGCACCAGCAATGGACAGGCGGAGACGCCGGCCGCGACCCACTCCAGTGCGAGCTCGAGCCGGTCGAAGACGCCAACGCTCACTAGCACGACGACCAAGCCCGTCGCTCCGACGCCCTCACCCTCGGCGTCTCACCCGCCCACCTCGTCCACGTCGTCCACGTCGTCCACGTCCACCAAGTCCCCAGCGAGCAAGAGCACGACGAGTTCGACCAAGGCCACGAAGTCGACCAGCCCGCCGCCGGTGACGTACAACAACGGACTCCCGGCGGCCGCCTGCAGCGCCGGCGACCAGGCAGCTGTCGCGGCCGGCGCCGCAGCGGTCAATGAGGTGGACCCGAGCGCCGCGGTCGCGATCGTAGTGGTGAGTAGGGACACTCCGACCTGCACGGCGTCCTACGACGGCACCGAGACGTTCCCGACGGCCTCCGTCGTCAAGCTGCTGATCGCCATTGACGTACTGCAGGCAACCAGGGGCGACCCGAAGACGGCAGCGACCGTGCAGCACATGCTCTCGGTGAGCGACGACGACATCGCCAGCAACTACTGGGTGCATTACGGCGAAGGCAAGATCATCACCAGCATGAAGAAGCAGATCAATCTGCCCAGCCTGTCGCCACCCGACAGCCCCGGCATCTGGGGTTCCACGCGTATCGACGCGTTCGACGTCGCCAGGATCTGGCGCTACATCCTCGAGGTGTCACCAGCCACCGTCAGAAACCCGATTCTCGCCGGCACCGCAGCGGCGACCGAGATCGGTTTCGGCGGCTTTCGGCAGTACTTCGGCATTCCGGACGGACTTCCCGGCTCGACCTGGTGGATCAAGCAGGGCTGGGGAACCGCTCGCGGTCGCCGCATCATCAACACCACCGGCCTGATTGGCAAGAACAAGGACAGCATCCTGGTGATGCTCACCTCGCACCCGTTGTACGTCAGCTACGACGAGGCCACCGAATCGGCAACGAAGGGCGTTGCCGCGCTGGCCGTGGCCGTCGGCGAATCCTGAGGCGGCGGTGCGATGGAGCATCCAACTGCTGATGTCCGCCGGATAGTCGTCACCACATTCCTTGCCAGGCAACGCCTTGAGGCCCGCAGGTTCCGACGTCACCGACGATGACCGAACCCTTGACAAGATCGAACCCGATCGCGCCGGACTTGTCTACGATCGGATAGACCTGGCCGAGAGGATTCAGCGGCCGTCCAACAAGCAGCGCAGGCAATCGTGTTGCGGTTTACCTCGATCTGCCGGATCGCGAAGCCAATGTGCCGGACGGTGCCACCGTGCTCGACGAGCTGCTGACTGCGGACGGCCCGCCGACCGCATCACTCGGCAGTCTGCGGCACGACGGGCGCCCGAGAAACGTTCCCGCGGGAACGGATCCACGGTTTCGACGGCGCACGGTCTGGCCGCTGCTCGCCGCCGTGGTGGTGGACCCGGTGATGTCGGTGGCACTCATCGTCCGTGACGAGCGCAGCGCGCCCCCGGCCACCCCGCCGTCCGCCGGCGAGGTGCCGAGCTCCGCTGCCGGTACACGCAGCCAGCTGCCGTTGACGGATTCGACAGGGGGTCGAGCGAGGCGAAAGTCGGGTGAGCGTCTGTGTTATCAAGGAATGCTCGGCTTGCTCCAACGACCACGTCACATTAGCCGGCGACCAAGCGCTCCAACTTGTGTGGAGCCGGTGCTGTGCCGCCGCCCCCGCGCGCCAGTCAGACGGCTGGTGTCCCAGTTGACGCACCCTCGCGAGAAATTTCACCGGGCGCGTAGCTTGATTGTCTTACGATTCGTCGTATCGTCGTCGTATGACAGTGGTGAACTTCAGGACAGACGAGCGATCCGAGCGCGCTTGCTGAACTGACTGCCGACGGCGCCACCGTTTCCGATGCGATACGCCAGGCGCTAGTCGACGCGGTTCGACTGCGAAGGCGCGAACAGATGCGTCGAGAGTCGCTCGCCCTAGCCAACGACCCTGCCGATCTCGCTGAGAGTCGTCAGGTGCTCACGGAGATGGACGAGCTTCGTGCGTGGTGACGTTCACCGTCTTCGCACGCCCCGCGGTGCTCGTGCCGATGAACAGCGCGGTTTCCGCTACGCGGTGATCCTGCAGTCCGATGACCTGATGCTGTCGACGCTCCTCGTCGCGCCGACCTCCAGATCCGCGCAGCCGCGCATCTTCCGCCCCACCATCGGAATCGGCGAGGAAGCGACACAAGTGCTCCCCGAACAGACCCTGGCGGTAGCGCCCACATGGCTCGGCGAACTCGTCGGCCACGTCAGCCTCACCGAGCTGCAGGCCATTGACGCGGCCCTGCGACTGACACTGGGAATCGATTGATTCGTTCAATAGCAGCTATAGCGCATACCCGGCGGCGTCTACGGCCCGGCCGCCGCCTGGCCGGGGAACGGCCTGCTGGTGGGGGGGACCACATTGCCAGGCTCGCAGACGACGAAGCGCACCGCCTTCGCCGAGCTGATCCCCGCCGGCTGAGCGGCCGCCGGCACGGGCGCAGACGCGAGGTTCGTAGGCTGGTGGGATGACGGTGGCAATCCGGGTGATCCCGTGTCTCGATGTAGCGAACGGCAGGGTGGTGAAGGGCGTCAACTTCGTCGACCTCACCGACGCCGGCGACCCGGTCGAGATGGCCGGCGTGTACGACGCCGAGGGCGCCGACGAGCTGTGCTTCCTGGACATCACCGCCACCAGTGACAATAGGGCAAGCGCTTACGAGATGATCACCCGCACCGCCGAGCGGGTGTTCATCCCGCTGACCGTCGGCGGCGGCGTGCGCACGGTGGACGACATCGACGCTCTGCTGCGGTCCGGGGCGGACAAGGTGTCGATCAATTCGGCGGCGGTGGCCAGGCCGGATTTCCTGTCCGAGGCGGCGGACCGGTTCGGCTCGCAATGTGTCGTCCTCGCCATCGATGCCCGCCGCGCCGACCTACCGACCTGTCCGTCCGGCTTCGAGGTGACGACGCACGGTGGCCGGAACGGTACCGGCATCGATGCGGTCGACTGGGCCCGGCGCGGAGCCGAGGCAGGGGCCGGGGAGATCCTGCTGACCTCGATGGACGCCGACGGCACCAAGCAGGGATTTGACCTGCCGATGCTGCGCGCGGTGCGACAGGTGGTCGGCGTACCGATCGTCGCATCCGGTGGCGCCGGCCAGACCGATCACTTCGTGGCGGCGGTGGAAGCGGGCGCGGACGCCGTGCTGGCCGCCTCGGTCTTTCACTACGGCTGGATGCGGATCGCCGACGTGAAACAAGCGTTGGCGGCCGCCGGCTACCCCGTCCGGCTGGTAGAGACGGCGGTGAACCGATGACGGACCAGGACGTCGGCGCGGCATCGGAAACGTTGCAGTTCAACGAGTCCGGGCTGATCTGCACCGTGGCGCAGCAGCACGACAGCGGCGAGGTGTTGATGGTCGGCTGGATGGATGCGGAGGCGCTGCGTCGCACGCTGGCGACCGGGCAGGCCACCTACTGGTCGCGGTCGCGGCAGCAGTACTGGGTCAAGGGTGCGACGTCCGGCAACACCCAGCGGGTGCTCGAGGTGCGGCACGACTGCGACGCAGATGCGTTGCTGCTACTGGGATCAGACCGGGCCGGCCTGCCACACCGGCACCCGCAGCTGCTTCGACCCGAGCCGCACCATCAACTGACGGCGGACACGAGCGCATGCTCGGGTGCTGCCGCTGCGTGTTCCTGCAGCAGCTGCACCGACCGCAGCACGGCGGGGTGATCACGGACGGATCGCTTGACCCGGACCATGATCCGGCGCCGCGGCACCGGCTTCACCACCGGAATCGCCCGGACACCCGCCGGCAACGTGACCGTGCCGAGTCGCGGCAACACGGTGATCCCCACCCCGGCCGCGACGAATGCGATGGCCGACGGATAGTCGTGCGTCTCCACCTGGAACGTCGGGGTGAAACCGACGGTGGCACAAGCGGTCAGCATCACCTGCCGGCATGGTCCACGGGAGAAGTCGTTGTCCACCCACGGCTCCTCGCGCAACTCGGCGAGCGCCACCTCGGTGCGATCCGCCAGCCGATGCCCGGCCGGCACCACCACCAGGTAGCCCTCCTCGAGCAGCAACCGCACGCCGTACCCTTCCGTCTCCGGAAGCTCGCCGGTGGCCGCTATCGCTTCGGCGATGAACACCTCGACATCGGGCACGTACGGCGCCTCGCCGGCTAGCTCGATCAGCCGTAGGTCGAAGCGCAGCAGCGGGAACTCCCTGGCAAGGGTGGCCACCACCGGCGGGATCCAGGCCGCGCCGGCCGAGGCGAAGTAGCTGACCGTCAGCTTGCCGACCCGACCCGCTCGCAGATCGCCGGCGACCGATTCCAGGGCGGCCAGCCGCTCCAGCACCGGGCCGGACTCGCGGGCGAACGTCAACCCGGCTGCGGTGGGTTCGATACCGCGGCCGCGGCGCTCGATGAGAGTGAGGCCGGTCTGCCTCTGCAGCGCCGTCAGATGCTGGCTGACGGCCGAGGCCGTATAGCCGAGGCTGGTTGCCGCGCCGTTGATGGAGCCGCTGGCCACGACGGCCCGGAAGATCCGCAGTCGGTGAGCATCGAGCATCCGCGAATAGTACAGCGAAACTGAACAGTTGTGAAGAAACAATCGCTTGTGCTGATGGGTGAGCGTCGCGAGGATGAGAGCATGACTTCACCAGAGATCAACCATCTGGCGCCCCCGCCGCAGACAGTGCCGGCACCGAGGGGGACAGCCGACAATTGGACGCTGCCGGCCGCCGTGCTGGTGGTGTTGGTCCTGTGGGCATCGGCGTTCATCGCCATCAGGGCGGTCGGCGACACCTTCGCACCGGGTCCACTGGCCCTCGGCCGGATGACCGTCGGCACCATCGCGCTCGGCGTCGTCGCCCTGAAGTATCGCCGGCCATTCCCCCGGGGCAACGGTCTGCTGATGGTGGCGACCTATGGCGTGCTGTGGTTCGCCGGTTACACCGTGGTGCTGAACACCGCCGAACGGCATCTGGACGCCGGCACCGCAGCCATGCTGGTGAACATCGCGCCGATCCTGGTGGCCGTCGCTGCCGGGCTTTTCATGGCTGAGGGCTTCCCGCGGCCGCTGGTGCTCGGCATCGTGGTGGCCTTTGCCGGCGTGCTGATCATTGCTGTCGGCGGAGCCGGCGTGCACAGCGATGGTCTCGGGATGGTGCTCGGCATCGTTACCGCGGTGCTGTACGCGGCCGGCGTGCTCACCCAGAAGATCGCGCTACGAACGGTCGATGCGGTGTCGGCGACCTGGGTCGGCTGCGCGGTGGGAACCATCGCGCTGACGCCGTTCTTGCCGCAGGCGGTGCACCAATATGCGCACGCCTCCGGCGGGGCGATCGCCGCTGTCGTCTATCTCGGCATCTTCCCGACCGCGATCGCCTTCAGCCTGTGGGCCTACGCGTTGAGCGCCAGCAGCGCCGGCCGGCTGACGTCGACCACGCTGGCGGTGCCGGCCATCGTGGTGCTGATGTCGTGGATCCTGCTCGGCGAGGTGCCGACCCTGTTCGCGATGGCCGGCGGTGCGCTCTGTCTGCTCGGCGTCGCCATCAGCCGCCGCAAGCAACGAGCCGGCAAACATGCTGTGGCCCAAGGGGAACAACCGTGCGCGGCTACCGCAACCTGACCGTGTTGGACGGGGGCTGGGTGTTCGCCGGCACGCCGATACAAGCCATCGGTCGCGGAAGTCACTGTGCTAGTCCAACTTTCGTCGTCGAGCGTCGTAGCGCGATGATCACGAACGGCGCACCGACCACCACGATCGCCGCCGCCAACGTGTTCAGCCCGCCGAAGCCGATGATGCCCAGGAGTGGCCCTGATACGCCGGCGCCGATCGCGGCGCAGGCGTTGATGGCGGCGTCAACGGTGCCCTGAACCCGTGTTCTCACCTGCGGTGCAACGGATTCGGTCAACAGCGCGGAGGCGGCGACCATGCTCAGTGACCAGCCGAAGCCGAGCAGGAACAGCCCGACCATCACCAGCCCGCCCGACATGCCGGCGGTGCCGGCGACCGCGGTGGCCACCAGCAGCGTCACCGATCCGGCCGCGATGATCCGCACCCTGCCGAACCGATCGGAGAGCCAACCGACCAGCGGCGACAGCCCGAACATTCCGAGCACATGCAACGAGATCGTCAGCCCGACGAGGGTGACGGTGGCGCCGTGGTGCTCCATGTCCACCGGCGTCATGGTCATCACGCCGACCATTACGGTGTGCGCGCAGCACATCGACACCAACGCCACTCGGGCTGCCGGTACTCGCCAGGCCGTCCGCAACGCCTCGGTGAGCCGCCGGCCGGGCAGTGTCGCGTTCGGCAGCGCGATCGGGTGCTCCAGTCCCTGCAGCCTGCTGGCCAGCAGCAGCGGGTCCGGTCGCAGGAACAGGAACAACCCGGCAGCCACCAGCTGCATCAGGGTGGCAATGATGAACGGCCCGGCGAACGCCTGCATGCCCAGCCGTTCAGACAGCGCCTGCCCGGGCGCGCCGAGATTGGGGCCGAGCACCGAGCCCACGGTCGTCGACCACACCACCAGCGAC
>JALYVF010000128.1 GCA_030853385.1 Actinomycetota bacterium
CCCAGGTCCGGCCATCACGTTCAGGTAGTACAGGTCGTACCCAGGCACCGCCATCGCCGGCCCGTGCCAGCCGTGCGGCACCAGCACCACATCGCCGGTGCGGACCTCGGCCAGCACCTCGATCGGACGGTCAGCGGTGCCATAGACCCGTTGGTAGCCAACAGGATCGGCGCCCTCGCCGGCCGGCATGCCGGCCGCCAACTGAGTCTCGAAGTAGTAGATCTCCTCCAGCTCGGACTCGACGCCCGCTCGCTCGGTGTCGTGCTTGTGCGGAGGGTAGGACGACCAGTTGCCGGCCGGGGTAATCACTTCGCAGGCGATGATCGAGTCGGCATCGATGACGCCTGGCACGCCGAAGTTCCGCACCTCGCGGGACGACTGGCCAGCGCCGCGGAGCTCGACCGGAACCTCGGCCGCCGCCAGGTGCCGAAATTGTTGCGCAGCAGCGCTCTTGCCGGCCTTGGCGATGGTTAGCGCGACCCGGCAGCCGGCAGCGCCACCGGTGATCGTCAACTGTGAGCCGCGCGGGACATAGGCGACGTCGGTCGGTCCGGCGAACACCGACGCCCGACCGGCCAGCTCGGCGTGGTGGGTAGTGTTGATCGCGTCGGCTGTGGCGACCGTATCGACCTGCAGCGAACCGGACAGCGGAACAACGATGCACTCGACGTCGGCCAGCGTCAGCTCGCGGGCTTCGTCCGCCGCGAGGCCGGCCACCAACAGACCGGTGTGCTGCCAGCCGTCGATCGCATCGGAGATCGACACCTCGAAACCCGTTGTGCCGCACGAACCAAGCGGGTACACCCATTCTGAATCCGTCACTGTGGCCCTCCGTGTACGAGTTCGGCCGCGATGTCGACCGCCGCGGCGACGTCGGCGTCCGGCGGGTACAGCAGTGCCCTGCCGACCACCAGGCCGCAGACGGCAGGTAGCCGCAAGGCGGCGCCCCACGCGTCGTAGCTGTGCTGCGGATCGCCGGCCGGATCGCCGCCCAGCAGCTGCCGCCGGTGCCGCGCCTCCCAGGCTTGCGCGATCCTGTCGGGCTCGTTCGCCCTGATCGCGGTGATGGACGCGATGTCCTTGGCTGCTGCTCGTGGTGGCACGGCCATTACTGCTGCCCCGCAATGGATCCGGCGAGCGCCGCGTCGACCTCGGCGGTGCTGGGCATCGCCGTCGAGCACTCCAGCTTGGAGGCGACGATCGCGCCTGCCACATTGGCGAACTCGAGGGTGCGGCGCAGCTCCCAGCCGCTCAGCAGCCCGTGCACCAGCGCGCCGCCGAACGCGTCACCGGCGCCGAGTCCGTTCACCACGGTGACCGGAAACGGCGGCACCTCAACTCGTTCGTCGCGGGTGGCGGCCAACACGCCCTTAGGTCCCTGCTTGACGATCGCCAGGTCCAATCCGCGATCCAGCAACGCATCGGCGGCCCGCTGCGGATCGGTCTCGCCGACGGCCACCTGGCATTCCTCGCCGTTTCCGACGGCGATCGTCGCAAGTTCCAGGGCCTTGCCCACCTGGGCGCTTGCCTCCTGCGGTGCCGGCCAGAACATCGGCCGGTAGTCCAGGTCCAGCACCGTGTTGCTGCGCCGATTCCGCAGCTGCCAACCGGCGAAATGCGCTGCCCTGCTTGGTTCCTGGGACAGCCCGGTCACCGTGCACCAGTACACGGCCGCGTTCTCGATCGCCTGCTGCGGCAACTCGTCGGCGGTGATCATCAGATCGGGGGCGATCGGGTAGCGGTAGAAGTAGAGCGGGAAATCGTCGGGTGGAAAGACCTCGCAGAAGGTGACGGGGGTGGGCGGCCCATCGGTCTGCTGGATCGGAGTGATGTAGCGAGGGTCGACGCCCAGCCGCTGCGCTTCCCGGCGGACGTATTCGCCAAACGGGTCCCGCCCGGTCCTGGTGATCAGCGCTACCTTCCGCCCGTACTGGGCGGCCGCCACCGCGACGTTGGTGGCGCTGCCGCCGAGGAATTTCTCAAAGGTCTTGACGTCCGGCAGTCCGACCCCGTGGTCGAGCGGATAGATGTCGACACCGGTACGGCCCATCGCCAGCAGGTCGAACGCCGGCACGCACTCATCGGTGGATGCTGGGCTGGTCGCCGCTGCGGTGGTCAATGCGTGCTCCCGGCCAGCCGATCGGCCACCGACAGGATGTAGGCGAGGCTCGCCTTGACGTCATCGAACGGATCGGGCACAACGCCGGCGCCAGCGGGGTTCTCGCCGGGCTTGCCGGCCAGCATCGCGTCCTGCTCCAGCACGTACCAACCGAGGTAGCCGGCCGACTCCAACGCGGTGACGATGGCCGCCACGTCCACATCGCCGGCGCCCAGCGGTACGTACATGCCGCCGGCCACCGCATCGGTGTAGCTGACGGATCCGTCCTGCACCCGGCGGGCCCAGCTCAGCCGGACGTCCTTGAGATGCATGTGGGCAATCCGGCCGGGCTGGGCAACAGCGACCGCGACCGGATCGCCGCCGCCGATCAGCAGGTGTCCGGTGTCCAGACATAACCCGATGGTCGAGCCGTCGAGTACCCGCTGCGTCTCCTCGCCCGACTCCACCATGGTGCCGACGTGCGGATGAACGGTGGCCGTCAAACCGTGCACTGCAGCCGCTTCATGGATCCGGTCGAGGTTGCCGAGCAGCGTCGTCCAGCCCTGGTCGTCGATGGTCGGCCGTTCGTCATAGCCGTCGGTTCCGGTGGCGGCAGCGATCACCACCGTTGATGCGCCGGCCGCCAGCAGCCCCTGGATGGCCCGCTGCACCTCGGGAACAGGGTCGTGGCCTGGGTCGTGCAGTACCACCGGAACGAACTGGCCGACGGCGGCGAGCTGGTAGCCGGCCAGGGTGCTGGCCTTGTCCGCCGGCGCATCGGGCAGGAATCCGTCCGGCCCGAACTCGGTGGCCGTCAAACCCACCTCTCGCATCTGCGTGAGCACCGTTTCGGGATCCAGCTGATAGCCCCAGCCGGGAACCTCGCACACCCCCCACGAGATTGGGGCGCCGGCGATGCGCTGATGCAGTGGAGTGCCGGGGGATGCGGTGGGTCCGGCGGTGGTTGTCGTCATGCTTGCGACCCCTGTCGTTGAGTGTCGAGGTGACGGGATGGACGCCTGCGGTCATTCTGCACACCCGAGGATCCGCCGGAGACGGCGGCACAACGCCGACGCCCGTTCCGGCGTTAGGGGGCGCGTGCGCGGCGCCGGTCCGGTCGGGCTCGGTGCCGGCGTCCGTCCAGCCGGTGAAAACGCTGTATCCGACCCCGGCAACGTCGGTCCAGTCGGCGCCGGCCGACGCGCCGATCAGCGGGCCCGATGCGGTCGCGGAGGTGCCGAGAACCCCGTTTACCGTCGGCTATCTGCCCGCCGGCTACACCTTCGAGTCGGCGCAGACCAGCCGATCAGCAGCCAAAACTCCCGGCGTCACCGTCGATTTCGGATTGGTCGGAGCGGACGGCGACACGATCTACATCTCGTCCGCTGACTTCGACAAGACCCTGTGGGTGCAGGACGGGCGGACGAAGCCGACCACCGTCAACGGCGAGCCGGCGCGAGTGATGGACGGCCTGCTGGCGACGAAAGTCGGCAGCTACCTGGTGCTGGTGCAGACCAAGGACCAGCTGTCGACGACCGGCGAGTTGCGCAGGACTGCCGAGGGCTGACGTTCGCCCCGACCCGGACAACACGGTCAGCTGGTTCCGGACGGCGACGGCCATTCCAGGGGCCGACCTCGCACCGGCCTCGACGGCCACCGCGTCGGTGCCTGCGCCGCCATCGGAATCCTCGGCCGACTCGCGGTTCGATTCGCCGACCGCCGTCCTCACCACGAGCGAGCTTCCACCGGCTCGACCCACGGGGTCGCTATCGCCCTCGGGCGGGCCCGCGTACGCCATCACCACGCCGCCGCCCACCAGCGCACCCGTGCCGCCCGCACGCACCGAACCGGCAGCGACGCGGGCACCGCACACCACCGGATGATGGTGGCTGGCCATGTCCATCACATTCCCAGTGACTTCTAAATGCGATTTCTAAGTGCGGATTTCTAAGTGCGGATTTCTAGTTGCGGACTTCTAGTTGCGCCGAGCGCGAGCCGGGCCGACACTGCAGCTGTCCTGTAATACCAGTTCGTCTGTTCTATCGGAAGGAACACCAATGCCGGTTTCTGCGGACCTCACCAAAAAGCTCGACAAAGCCTACGAGCACAAAACGATCGACGAGATCCTCGCCGCGCCGCCGTCGGCGCTCGCCGGCCTCACCGAGAAGCACGACGAGATGTTCTCCTCGCTCGGCATCAAGACCGTGCGGGACCTCGGCTCCAACAAATACTTCGCCGTCGCCGGCGTGCTGGTGGCATTGTCCGGCCACCAGGGCTGACGCCTCGCAGCGGTACCAGCCAACTCCGAGTCCCACCCCAGGCAGCGCAAAACTTTCGGAACCGCCGCCCGTACCCGGCGTGTCACGACAGGGTTCCGCTACCTGGGGGTGGGCGTGGTGTTGGCGGACGCGGCACCGACGACCCCGGCCGACATCAGGCCTACGCTGGATGAAGTGACCCAGCACCCGAAGCCACCAGCAGAATCTCAGACCACTGCAGCACCGCCGATCAGCACCCTCGGTGAGCTGCGCGGCGCCGGCTACCGGCACCGCACCGTGAAGCAAGAACTCCGGGAGAATCTGGTCGCCAGACTGAAATCCGGCGAACCGTCGTTGCCGGGGATGGTCGGGCTGCAGGACACGGTAGTGCCGGAGGTCGAGCGGGCCATCCTGGCCGGTCACGACTTCGTGCTACTCGGCGAGCGTGGCCAGGGCAAGACCAGGTTGATGCGCACCCTCGCCGGCCTGCTCGACGAGTGGACGCCGGTGATCGACGGCTCCGAACTCAACGAACAACCCTTCGCCCCGATCAGCGTCGGCTCGCGGCAGCGGGCGGACGAACTCGGTGACGAGCTGCCCGTCGGCTGGTTGCACCGCAGCAGGCGCTACGCCGAGAAGTTGGCCACCCCGGATACCAGCGTCGGCGACCTGATCGGCGACATCGATCCGACCAAGCTCGCCGAGGGTAAACATCTCGGCGATCCGGAGACCGTGCACTACGGGTTGCTGCCGCGCGGTAACAGGGGCATCTTCGGCATCAACGAGCTACCCGACCTGGCCGAACGCATCCAGGTCGGCCTGTTCAACGTGCTGGAGGAACGGGACATCCAGATCCGCGGGTACGCGCTGCGGCTGCCGCTGGATCTGCTGGTGGTGGCCTCGGCGAACCCGGAGGACTACACCAACCGCGGCCGCATCATCACCCCACTCAAGGACCGCTTCGGCGCCGAGATCCGCACCCACTATCCGCTGGAGCCGGCCGGCGACGTCGAGCTGATCCGACAGGAAGCCGAGCTGGTCGCCGACGTCCCGGACCATGTCGTTGCGGTGATCGCGTTGCTGACCCACGAGCTGCGCGGGTCGACAGCCATCGACCAGCGGTCGGGGGTTTCCGCACGATTCGCCGTCGCAGCGACCGAGGCGGTGGGCGCCGCCGCGCTGCGCAGAGGCGCGCTGGTTGGTGAGGCGACTCCGGTCGCCAGGATCGGCGACGTCGGGGGGGTGCTGACGGCGCTGCGCGGCAAACTCGAGTTCGAAATGGGCGAAGAGGGACGGGAGAGTGAAGTCCTGGAGCACCTGCTGCGACTGTCGACGGCTCAGGTGTTCCGCGACCTGCTGCGCGGACAGGACCTGACCGGCTTCACCGAAAGGTTCGCCGACGACATGATCGTCGAGACCGGATCGTTGATCCCAGGGCAGCGGCTGCTCGACCAGATCGGCGCCGTCCGCGGCTTGTCCGGTCTGCTGTCGGCGGTCGGCATCGACGAGGACTCGGTGACACCCGGCCAGGTGGCCGCTGCGGTCGAGTTCGCGTTGGAGGGGCTGTATCTGACTCGCCGGCTGAGCAAGGACAGTGTCGATGGCAGCACCATCTACGGCAGCTGAGCTGCTGGTGGCCACCGTAGTGACATCAGTTGCCAGGAAACGAGTCTCGCACGCGGCGGGGCAACCATGACCGGACCTAGACCCGATCCGCGGGACCATGGCCGCTATCGGTACCGGTCATGGCACGACGGACCGGATCCGTTGGCGCCGCCGTTCGATGTCCGGGCCGCCGTCGACGAACTCGGCCGACAGTTACTCGGGGGTCGCAGCCTGCGGGACGCGCTGGCCGACCTGCAGCGCCATGGTTTGGGCGGCGATCGCGGTCTCGACGAGTTGCGCAGGCAGATCGCCAAGCGCCGCCAGGCGGCGAGCCGTGGCGGCGACCTCTCCGGTTCGCTGACCACCGCACGGGCCGCGCTTGATCAGGCGTTGGCCGCTGAACGAGAGACCCTCGCCGGCGCCGACGACGACGCTGCCCGCCTTGCCGAAATGACCCTGGATGCGCTGCCGGACACCACGGCAGCGGCGATGCGCGAGCTGGGCGACTACAGCTGGCGCAACCCGGAAGCGGCGGCCATCTTCAAGGCCATCTCCACCGGGCTGCGCGACCAGCTGCTCGACCAGCAGTTCGCCGGCCTCAAGCAGGCGCTGAGTTCCGGCGATCCGGCCGCGCTGCAACAGGTGCGGGACATGATGGCCGACCTGAACAAGCTGCTCGCCGATCACGCCAGCGGCCGGGACACCGCGGAGCAGTTCGACGAGTTCATGTCCAAACACGGCGAGCTCTTTCCCGAGCAACCCCAGTCGGTGGACGAGCTCATCGACCTGCTGGCCCGCCGGCAGGCCGCCGCCGAGCGGATGATGCGCTCGCTGAGCCCCGGACAGCGAGCCGAACTGCAGGACCTGCTCGACCAGGCAATCGGCCAGGACGTGGACCTGGCATCCCAAATGGCGCAACTGCAGGACAACCTGCGGGCCTTGCGGCCGGGCATGATGCGCGGCAGCGGCGTGCAGGTCGACGGCGACGAGCCGCTCGACTACGGCCAAGCAGCCGGCGTCGTCGGCGAGCTGGCAGATCTGGAAGAGCTGGAATCCCAACTGGCACAACAACATCCGGGCGCCACCCTGGACGACATCGACGTCGATGCGTTGGAACGGCAGCTGGGCGGCGAGGCGGTGCGGGACGTGCAGGCGCTGCGCGAGTTGGAGCGCGAGCTGCAGCGGCAAGGATGGCTCGATCGCTCGTCGGGACAATTGTCATTGACCCCCAAGGCTCTGCGCCGCCTCGGCCAGACTGCGCTGAAGCAGATCTTCGCGGAGCTGGCCGCCCACGGCACCGGCGGCCACGACGACAGACGGTCGGGCGCCGCCGACGAACGCACCGGCGCCTACCTGCCGTGGGAATTCGGCACCGAGCAACCCGTCGACGCCGTGCGCACCGTCACCAACGCGGTACTCCGCGCTGGACCGCGCGCCCTATCGGCGGCGACCGGCCCCCCCGCCGGACCAGCAGAGCAGGTGGCGATCAGGTTGGAGCCGGACGATTTCGAGATCGCCGAGACTGAGAGCAGGACACGGGCAGCGGTCGCGCTGTGCGTCGACCTGTCGTTCTCGATGGTGATGGAGGATCGCTGGGTACCGATGAAGCAGACGGCGCTGGCGTTGGCGCACCTCATCTCGTCCAGATTCCGGCAGGACGCGCTGGAGATCATCGGGTTCGACCGCATCGCCCGCACCATGACGCCGATGGAACTCGCCGAGATCGAGCCGGAATGGGTGAAGGGCACCAACCTGCAGCACGCGCTGCTGTTGGCCGGTCGTCACCTGCGGCGTCACCCCGAGGCGGAGCCGATCGTGCTGGTCGTCACCGACGGCGAGCCGACGTCACACCTGGAAGGAACGGAACCGGTATTCTGCTGGCCACCGATGCCGGCGACCATCAGGGCCACGGTCGCGCAGGCCGACGAGATCGCCAGGATGGGCGCAACGCTGAACATCTTCCGGCTCGGTGAGGATCCTGGACTGGCCAGGTTCGTCGACGCGTTGGCCAGGCGGACCGGCGGCCGGGTGTTCGCGCCGGAGACGGATCGACTGGGTGAGTACGTGGTCAGCGACTATCTGAGGATGCGGCGCGGCCGCCGGCGTTCTGCCTGACCACAGCGGACCACGGGATGTTGGAACCCCTGAGAGGAATCGCGGGGGAATACGCTGTTCGTGTGATGCCAGACACTCGTGCGACTGCGCCGGAAGTGCTGCTGGCGCGCATCCGGGCCGGCGTCATCGGCGAGGACACGGTGCTGCCGGGCCCCTTCGGTCCGCGGCGGATCACCTATGCCGACTACACGGCATCGGGCCGCGCGCTCAGCTTCATCGAGGACTTCATCCGCGACGCGGTGCTGCCCAGGTACGCCAACACCCACACCGAGTCCAGCGGCACCGGCTTGCAGACCAGCCGGTTCAGGGAAGACGCCCGGCAGACGATTAGGGAAGCGGTAGGGGCCACCGACGATCATGCGGTGCTGTTCACCGGATCGGGGTCGACTGGGGCCATCGACAAGATGGTCGGGGTGCTGCAGCTCAGGATTCCTGCCGGGCTCGACGCGCAGCACGGGCTGTCGTCTGTCATCGCGGAATCCCAGCGACCGGTGGTGTTCATCGGTCCGTACGAGCACCATTCGAACGAGCTGTCCTGGCGCGAATCGATCGCCGACGTGGTGGTGATCGGCGAGGATGCCGACGGTCACGTCGATCCGGCCGACCTGGAGCGGCGGTTGCAGCAGTATGCGGATCGACCACTCAAGATCGGATCGTTCTCCGCGGCGTCGAACGTCACCGGAATCCTCACCGACACCTGCCGCATCGCCTCGTTGCTGCACGCAAACGGTGCGCTGTCGTTCTGGGACTTCGCCGCCGCCGGCCCGTACGTCGACATCGACATGACGCCACACTGTGCGACGCATCCCGACTGCTATCAGGACGCGATCTTCCTCTCGCCGCACAAGTTCATCGGCGGACCCGGTACGCCAGGTGTACTGGTCGCGCGTAAGGCGCTATTCACCAACGCCGTGCCCGTGGTGCCTGGCGGCGGCACCGTTACCTACGTGAACAAGACCGAACATGCTTACCTGGCCGATATCGAACATCGCGAGGAGGGCGGAACCCCGGCCATCATCGAGTCGATCAGGGCGGGTCTTGTCTTCCAGCTCAAACAGGCAGTCGGCGCTGAGGTGATTCGCGAACACGAGGAAGGATTCGCGGCACGAGCACTCGCCTCCTGGAGCCGGAATCCACGTATCCGCATCCTGGGGAACATTGCGACACAGCGACTATCGATCATCTCGCTGGTGCTGGACGGACCGCGGGGCAAGGCCCTTCATCACAACTATGTGGTCGCGCTGCTCAACGATTTGTTCGGCATCCAGTCCCGCGGCGGCTGCTCCTGTGCCGGCCCCTACGGCCACCGGCTGCTCGGTATCGACGACGAGACCTCCCGTAAGTTCGAAGACAAGATCGCCGAGGGCTGCGAGGGCATCAAACCCGGTTGGGTGCGGGTCAACTTCAACTACTTCGTCTCCGACGAGGTGGTCGATTTCATCATCAAGGCCGTCAATCTGGTGGCCGACCATGGCTGGAAACTGTTGGGGCAGTATAAGTTCGAGCTTCGCACCGGCCAGTGGCGGCATCGCGACGCGCAGGCCGAGCCGCCGATTCGACTGTGGGACATCCGCTACGACGGGATGTCGTGGCTGTTCAACCTCAGCTTGGAGGAGCCGGCGGCGAACGGTACGACGGTGTTTGCCGGGTATCTGGAACGCGCCGCCCAGCTGCTGACCGCCGGGGACAGGGCCGCGCAGGACCCGACCGTTGTCGAAGCCAGGCTGGCAGGATCGGCAGCAACGGCAGCGTCGCTACCTCGGCAACGGTCGGCGACCTGGCCCGGTCTCGACCCGGTCGCCGCGTTGCCGGTCGACATCGAGGCGCTGCGCTGGTTCGAGCTGCCCGCTGTCTGTGTGAACTGACTGCGTTCCGCTGCTGCGTCAGCTGCGTTGCAGCAGACCGAAACTGCGTTGCGCTAGCATCAGACAAGCCGCCGAGCGGGCAAACTCGGGTTCGGACCAGTCCGTCACCACCACCTCGAGCCCGCGAGCAGGCGCGAGGGTGGCTGCGCGACCAGCATGCTCGAACCCGTCACGCAGATAGGGCCACAGCAGATGGCCGGTCCCGATCACCCGCAACGCCTGGATCCCCAGCAGGTTCACCACGATGGCAATCGCCCGACCCAGAACCTGGCCGGCCGTCAGCAGGATGTCGCGGACATCAGCGGAGTGCGGGGCAGCAGCCAGCAGCTGGTCGAGCCCGTCTCCGGCGGCGATGGCGCCGGCCGCCACCGCTCTTTCCAGTAGCGCCGGTACCCGCACCTTGGCCTGCAGGCAGCCCCGGTTGCCGCACAGGCAGACGGAGTTGTCGGGATCGAGGGCGACATGTCCCAACTCTCCGCCAATACCGGCAGGGCCGCGCAGCACCTCCCGGTCGAGCACCATGCCGAACCCGACACCGTCACCGAGCCCGAGTACCCCGAAGTCGTCGTGATCGCGGCCCAGCCCGAACAACAATTCGGCCACCGTCGAAGCCCGCAACTCGTTGTCGACAACGGTGGGAAGACCGGTGGCCGCTGCGATCTCCGAGCGAACGTCACGGTCGGTCCAGCTCGGGCCGAAGGTGCCGGACAGTCGCATGATGCCGGTCTCGCCGTCCACCACACCCGGCAGTCCGACCCCGACGCCGCGGATCAGCTCCGGATGCGGATGGCCGTCAAGGACCGCCCGCATCGTCCTTGCGGCCTGTGGACCCACCGGCTCGTCCGGCGCGAAGTCGTGAGTGACGGCCGTGGCAATCGAACCGTCCAGTCCGATGACGGCAGCGTTCAGATCGGTGGCGCCGGGTGCCAGCCCAGCCACGTGCGCTGCATCGGGGATCAACTTGATCGGGACTCGCGGCCGGCCGGATCCGGCGACCACCGGCGACAACTCACGGACGAAGCCGAGGTCGATCAACCGTCGAACGTTCTCGGTGACAGTCGGCGCACTCAGGCC
Source organism: Actinomycetota bacterium (assembly GCA_030853385.1). Lineage (GTDB taxonomy): Bacteria > Actinomycetota > Actinomycetes > Mycobacteriales > Nakamurellaceae > Nakamurella. The sequence continues at coordinate 11,016 of JALYVF010000128.1, forward strand.
GAGGTGGTCCATCAGGTCGGAGCGGGACATCGAGCCGGCACTGCCGAGCGTCGTGAGGATCTGGGTCCGCACCAGGTCTGGTGCAAATGCTGAACTGTCGCGACGTCGACCCATTGCATCCTCCCCGAGGTTCACTGGCGCCAGCGATCACGATCTTGCTGCCTGGGCGAACCGGCGTCACCGCGCGTCACGCTCCGTAAGCACTTGCTCGCCTCAGTCTGCGCCGAGCGGTCTGCTGACGCAGATCGGCGAGCCGTCGTCGAGTCAACGAATCGTGGAATCGGGGGCTCACGGCGCTGCCGTGGCTGCCGACCGGATGCTCTAGCGTGACCGGGTGACGACATCGGAACTGATCGCCAACATCGAGGGCCGCCTCGGCCACCTCACACTGAACAGGCCCAGCAGGATCAATGCGCTGAGCGTCGAGCTGATCGAAGAGCTCAACAATCGGCTGGCGGTCTGGGCCGCCGATGACGCGGTCGAGCTGGTGGTGGTCGACGGCGCCGGCAGCCGTGGACTGTGCGCAGGCGGCGACATCAAGGCGCTGTACGCCGGCATCGTGTCCGGCGATGGGCCCGGTAACTTCTTCACCGGCGAGTACGCGATGAACGCCGCCATCGCCCACTATCCAAAACCGTTTGTCGCCATCATGAATGGCGTCACCATGGGCGGCGGTCTCGGCATCTCCGGCCACGGGGCGGTACGGATCGTCACCGAGACCACCCAGGTGGCGATGCCGGAGACTGCGATCGGACTGTTCCCCGATGTTGGTGCACTGTTCCTGCTGGCCCGCTGTCCCGGTGAGCTCGGCACCCACCTGGCGCTCACCGGAGCCAGACTCGATGGTGCCCAGGCGATCGGGGCCGGGCTGGCCGACCGCTACCTGCCGAGCGACCAGGTGCCGGCGCTGATCGAGCAACTGCAGGCAGGCGCCAGCTCCCTGGACGACATCCAGTGGCGTGCCGTGCCCGCGCCGCATCCGACGTCGCCGGACATTGCGGCGGAGTGGATTGACGCCTGTTATCACGGCGATCGGATCGAGGACATCCTCAGTCGGCTGGACGCCCGGTCGGAGCCAGCGGCCACCGGCGCGGCGGCGACCATCAGGGCCATGTCGCCGACCTCGGTGAAGGTGACGCTGGCCGCGCTCCGGCGCGCCGCCACCATGACGGTGGATCAGGTACTAGCCCAAGATCTTTCGCTGATGCAGCACTTTCTCGCCCACGCCGACCTGCGGGAGGGGATCAGGGCGCAGGTGATCGACAAGGACCGCAATCCGCAGTGGAATCCGGCAACGCTGGACGCGGTCAGCGACCACGACGTCGCGGGCTATTTCAACTGACGTGGCCGCCGCCAGCCTCCGCATCCGACGATGCTCGACGGAGCGATCGGGGCGATCACCCTGATCGTCGTCAACCAGCTGATCGACTATCTGTGTACCGCTCGGCTCGCATGCAGCGGTGGGTCGAAGGCCGCTCGGTCGAAGTGGTTCACGACGGAACCGTGGTGCGACCCGAAATCAAGCGGCTGGGCGTACGCACCTCCGACCTTGATCGATTGGTGCGTGTGCAGAACGGCAACGACATCCACGAGGTGCAGGACGGTGAGAGGGACCCGGACGGGCACCTGTCCATCGTCGTCAAGCAGGAATACCAATCGGCCGGGGCCGGCGACATGACTGCCCTGAACGCTCGGCTGGACCGGATCGAGGCGCTACTGCTGGCCAGGTGATGGTCGGGCGGCTTGAGCCGCGCGCGAATCGAGCAGATCACCCTCGCGCTGGGCCGATCTCTAGGCTGACGACGCGGGAGGCACCGGCCGAAGCGTGTCCGAGCTTCGGCCGGTGCCACCAGCACTGCGTGTTGGTCAGCTTCGCGGCGAACCGGCACCGCCGGCTCCGGCGCCCACCATACCCGGCGCGCCGGCCGGATCCGCTTGGTCTTCTTCGTCGATCACCGCGGCGGCGAACTGCGACTGGTAGAGCGCGTAGTACGCGCCCTCGGCAGCGATCAGTTCGGCGTGATTGCCCTGCTCGACGATGGAACCGTGCTCCATCACCAGGATCAGATCGGCATCGCGAATCGTCGAAAGCCGATGGGCGATCACGAAACTGGTGCGATCACTGCGCAGCGCCGCCATCGCCTTCTGCACCAACAACTCGGTACGGGTATCAACCGAACTGGTGGCCTCGTCGAGGATCAACAGCGACGGATCCGCCAGGAACGCCCTGGCGATGGTGATCAGCTGCTTCTCACCGGCCGAAACGTTGCTGCCCTCGGAGTCGATCACCGTGTCGTAACCGTCGGGAAGCGACCTGACGAACCGGTCGACGTAGGTCGCGGTGGCCGCGGCCACGATCTCGTCCTCGCTGGCATCCGGCTTGCCGTAGGCGATGTTCTCCCGGATGGTGCCGCCGAACAACCAGGTGTCCTGCAGCACCATGCCGATCCTGGCCCGCAAATCGTCACGGGTCATGGTGGCGATATCGGTGCCATCAAGGGTGATCCGGCCGCCGTCCAACTCGTAGAACCGCAGCACCAGGTTCACCAGCGTCGTCTTGCCGGCACCTGTCGGCCCAACGATTGCCACCGTGTGGCCGGGATCTGCCACCAGCGACAGGTCCTTGATCAGTGGCTCGTCCGGTGCGTAGGAGAAGTCCACCTGCTCGAACGCCACCATGCCGCGGGAGTCCCGCGGCGCGATCGTCGCCGACTGTGCAGGATCCGCACTCTGCTCGGGCTCGTCGAGCAGGTCGAAAACCCGTTCAGCAGAAGCAACTCCCGACTGCAGGACGTTCGCCATCGATGCCACCTGAGACAGCGGCTGGGTGAACTGCCTTGAGTACTGGATAAAGGCCTGCACGTTTCCGAGCGTCATCGCACCGCTGGCCACCCGCAGCCCGCCGACGACCGCTACCAGCACGTAGGACAGGTTTCCAATGAACATCATCGCCGGCATGATGATCCCGGATACGAACTGCGCCTTGAAGCTCGACTCGTACAGCTCGGCGTTCTTGTCCGCGAACGCCTGCTGTACCTCGGTCTTCCGGCCGAACACCTTCACCAGTGAGTGGCCGGTGTAGAACTCCTCGACCTGACCGTTCAGCTGCCCGGTACTGCGCCACTGTGCGATGAACTGTTGCTGGCTGCGCTTCGCGATCTGACTGGTCACCACGAAGCTCAGCGGGATTGCGATGATGGCGATCAGCGTCAGCAACGGGGAGACGATCAGCATCATGATCAGCACACCGATCACCGTCAGCACGCTGGTGAGCAGCTGAGACATGGTCTGCTGCAACGACTGCGACACGTTGTCGATGTCGTTGGTCACCCGGCTGAGCACCTCACCGCGCTGCTGCTTGTCGAAGTACGACAGCGGGAGCCTGTTCAACTTTGACTCGACGTCGGCGCGCAGATCGCGGATCGTGCGGTTCACCGCGAATGCCAACAGGAAGCCCTGGGCCCACATCAACAGAGCCGACACCACATAGATGGCCAGCACGATCAACAGGATCTGGCCAAGCTTGCCGAAGTCGATTCCCTGGCCCGGAACCACATCCATCGCGGACAGCATGTTCGCCTTGTTGGTCTGGCCGGCCCCGCGGAGGAAGGCGATCGCCTCCAGCTTGGTGGTACCGAGCGGAACCAGCCTGCCGATCTCCTTGCCTGTCCAGCCGTTGAAGATCAGGTCGGTGGCCTTGCCGAGGATCTTCGGGCCGATCACCGACAGGGTGATGCTGACGACCGCCAGCACCAACACGCCGATCATCCTGAACCGTTCCGGCGCAAGGCGTCCGATCAGCCGCTTTGCCGATGGACCGAAGTTCATCGACTTCTCGACAGGCATCGCCTGCCCCCACGGTCCACCGCCCCTGTTGCCGCCCTTGCGGGTGACTTCGCGGACGGTGGCCGCGTCGTCATGGCTGTCCGACTTGCCCGACGATTCGGGGGTTGCCTTCGTCATCGACACCGAATCGGTGTCTGGTGCGTCCTTGTCATCTGGTGGTTGCGGTGTGCTCATGCCGCTGCCTCCACGGTCAGCTGGGACTCGACGATCTCGACGTAGGTCGGGCAGGACTCCATCAGTTCATCGTGGGTGCCCGTCCCGACGATCCGGCCGTTCTCCAACACGATGATCGTGTCGGCATCGATGATGGTGGAAACCCGTTGCGCCACCACGATCACGCTGGCGTGGCGGGTCTTGGGCCGTAGCGCTGCTCTGAGTCTGGCGTCGGTGGCGACATCCAGCGCGGAGAACGAGTCGTCGAACAGGAAGACGGGTGGCTTCTTGACCAGTGCGCGGGCGATGGCCAGCCGCTGACGTTGCCCGCCGGACACGTTGGTGCCGCCCTGCGCGATCGGCGCGTTCAGACCGTCGGGCATCGCATGCACGAAGTCGTCCGCCTGAGCGATCCGCAGGGCTTCCCACAGCTCGTCCTCGGTGGCGTCCGGATTGCCGTAGCGCAGGTTGCTGCCGACGGTTCCGGTGAACAGGAACGCCTTCTGCGGAATGAGTCCCAACCGCTGCCACAACTCGTCGGGGTCGTAGCTGCGGACGTCGAGTCCATCCACTAGCACCTGGCCGCCCGTCACGTCGAACAGCCTGGGAATCAACGACAACAGGGTGGTCTTGCCCGAACCTGTCGATCCGATGATGGCGGTGAGTTGACCTGGTTCCGCGCGCAGCGACACCCCGCAGAGCACCGGATCGTCGGCGCCCGGGTAGTTGAACTGCACGTTGCGGAATTCGATGACGCCCTTGGGCGCAGGAGCCGGTACCGGAACGTCGGGCGGGCGGACCGACGACTCGGTGTCTAGTACCTCGGTGATCCGCTCGGAGCTGACGGCGGCCCGCGGGATCATCGTCGACATGAAGGTCGCCATCATCACCGACATCAGGATCTGGATCAGGTAGTTCAGGAACGCCATCAGCGAACCCACCTGGATGGCGCCGCTGTTCACCCGGTGTCCGCCGAACCACAGCACGGCGACGCTCGATGAGTTCAAGATGAGCATGACGACGGGAAACATCAGCGCCATCAGACGGCCGACCCGCAGGGTGACCCTGGCCAGATCGTTGTTGGCAACGGCGAATCGCTCGGTTTCCTGCGGTTCCCGGACGAACGCCCTGATCACCCTGATGCCGGTGATCTGCTCGCGCATCACCCTGTTGATGTTGTCGATCTTGGCCTGCATGGTGCGGAAGCCGGGGACCATGTTGATTACGATCAATCCGATGCAGACCAGCAGCAGTGGAACTGCGACCAACAGCAGCCAGGACAGCCCGATGTCCTGTTTCAGCGCCATGATGATGCCGCCGATGCACATGATCGGGGCCATCACCAGCAGGGTGAACGTCATCAGCACAACGGTCTGCACCTGGGTGACATCGTTGGTGTTGCGGGTGATCAGCGATGCCGGGGTGAAGTGCTGCACCTCGCGATCGGCGAACGTGCCCACCTTGTTGAACAGTGCTTGCCGGACGTCGCGACCGAAGCTCATTGCGACCTGTGCACCGAAGTACACGGCCGCGATGCTGCAGGCGATCTGGACCACGGTGACGCCGAGCATTACCGCGCCGATCCCCCAGATGGTGCCGACATCGCCCATGGCGACGCCCTTGTCGATGATGTCGGCGTTCAGCGTCGGCAGGTACAGCGAGGCGATGGTGCCGATCAGTTGCAGTACGACGATGACGCCGATCTGTGCTTTGTACGGTGCGAGATGAAGCTTCAGCAGCCGGAGCAGCATGAGCCGATCCCTTTCTCTTCGTCTGGTGTTCGGTATCCGCAGCACTTCGCGGGTCTTCTGGTTGTTTTCCCGATGGGCCGCCGGACTTCGCGGGTTATCTGGTTGTTTTGGGTGGGCGATGGTGCGGTTCGTGATGCCGCAGGACGGGCTGTCGGCTCGACTACTCTCAACCCTCACGCCCTGTCGAGGTCAAGCAGATTTCGCTCTCGGCTTGCCCCGTGCTGTTGGTTTCGCTGACGGCAGATCGGGTGACGTTCTGGTGGTTGCGCTCCCGGCGGGGGCGTCGGCGTTCCGGTTCCGTGTTGCTGCTGGTTTCGATGCCGACCCTTGGGTTGGCGCAGCCTTGGCTGCCGGCCGCTTCAATCGGCCGGCGCGTTTACGAACCCCGTCCAACAACGTGCTGACGACGTCCGCTGGGCTCAGCTCGTGGCCATCGTTGATCATCTGATGGGTGCCAGCGAATACCAGCAGCCGCAGCACCCTGGCGGCCTGTGCCGGCGGGACGGACAGCTCCCGCTTGTGCTGGTCGAACATGGCTACTACCCAGTCCATGATCGGATCCGGGCCTCCCTTTTCCTGCTGCTCGGGCGGCATCCAACGGACGGCCATCAGGATCTCGATGACGTCTCGGATCCGTTGCTGCAGCACCATCACAACGTCCGGCAGCAGCACGTCGATGGGCCGGTCGACATCGATGGCCGCGAAGCGTTCCAGTACGGGCTCCGATTCGACGACGGAGGACACGACTGCCTTGACGATGGCGTCCTTGTCGGCGAACACCCTGAACAAGGTGCCTTCGGCGACACCGGCGGCCTCGGCGATCTGACGGGTAGTGACATCGGATCCGTGCACCTTCACCAGTGGTGTCGCCGCGGCGACGATGGACGCCCGTCGCTCGTCCGCCGGCATCCTGGCTGCCCTGATCGAAGCCCGCGGTTGTGTCGGTTCTATCGGTACTGCTCGCTCTGCCATGCCGGCCACGATAACTGAGTGAGCGCTCACTCACAAGTACTGAGTGAGCGCTCACTCCTCCGACTTCGCGGGTCTTTTGGTTGTTATGGCTCAACGCCCACGCCGTGCTGGTGGCTCTACTCAACGCAGCCACGGAATGAAGCGAGCGTCACCGGTCGCCCGGGGAAGCGCTCGAGCGCGCTCAGGTCGCGGACTACCGCCCAGCCTTCCTCGCAGGTCCACCACCGCAATTCCCTCGACGGGCGCGCTCCAGGAGCTGCCAGGGCAGCCGCGAATCGGTCACCGAGCAGCAGCCGCTGCCGCACGGCAAGCTGCCAGTTGTAACGAACGAACCTGACACCCAGCTGTTCCAGGTCGTGTTGGCGCGTCAGCTGGGCGGCCATCACGGCGGCTGGATTCTCCTTGTATTTGACGGCACCGTCGCCTTCGCCGGCCAGCGCCTGATCCGGCCACCAGTGATCCAACCTCGCTCGCGGATACCCAGGCCCCACCCACGCATTCGAGATCGGCACCGGAAGGCCAGCACGAATAGCCGCGTATCGTCCGGCGGTCTCCAACGGAGACTCGGCCAACCCGTCGCATCGTTGAGCGATCCACGCCGCCCTCGGCTCGCGGGGCCACCGCCGCATGGCCGCAGCGGCTGTGCCGATCTGCTCGCGACCCGGCGCAGTCGTGGCCAGCATGTCCGCGATCATCAGGCACGACAGCAGGCCATTCGCCCTGGCCAGATCGCAGACTGCGAAGCCAGGCGTCAGCACCTGCGTCGTCTCCACCCTGGTGACGCAGTGATCGGGTACCAGGCAATAGCGAGTGTGACCCCAGGCTGTTCGATCCGACCCGGAATATCCGGGCCGCAACCGAATCACCGACGGTAGTGGTGGCGGTTTTGTCATGCTGTCCAGCTGGTGCAATGCCATCGCCGACCAGCCGGCGGCGATGGCGCCCGGGGGTGCCGTCCGGATGAATGCCGCCGTGCGCAGTCGTAATAATTCCCAGGCGTTTGCATCGGCGCTGCGTTCCGCTGTCGTGAACAGGCTCCCCGCGAGCTGGACGATGCGGCCTTCGCCGAGTGCCGTCCGCCGACGGTGGCGGCTCACCCCCGCCGCTTCCAGCTGGTCGGTCGTCAACAGCGAGGCGTCGAGAGACCCAGTACCGACGGGTAGGTCCGGCAGTGGCCGCGGCGTTCGCATCGCACGAGGGTGAACCCATCGGCGACCGTCAGGTCACGCAAGCCGGCGGCTATGTGGACAACGTCGGGTGTGTGGAAAAACGCCAGAGAGCCCGCGAAGTCGGAAGTTCGCGGGCTCTCTGATGATTCGGCTGGAACGAGGCGATTGATAACCGCCAGAAGACCCGCGAAGTCGTGGGGGACTAGCGACCGAGGCGGGCGTAGGTCTGCTCGGTGGACTGCTTGGCCGATTGCCACCAGTCGTTGTTGGCTGCGTACCAGTCGATGGTGTTCTGCAGGCCGGCGCGGATGTCGGAGAACCGCGGCACCCAGCCGGTCTCGGCCCGCAGCTTCGACGAGTCGATGGCGTAGCGCAGGTCGTGGCCAGGGCGGTCATTGACATGTTCGAACCAGTCCGCCGGCTTGCCCATCAGCTCCAGCAGCAACGCGATGATCTCGCGATTGTTCTTCTCCCCATCGGCGCCGATCAGGTAGGTCTCGCCCAGCGTGCCCTTCTCGACGATGGTGACGACGGCATCGTTGTGGTCGTCGACATGGATCCAGTCGCGAACGTTCTCGCCACTGCCGTACAGCTTGGGTTTGACGTCGGTGAGGATGCCGGTGATCTGCCGCGGGATGAACTTCTCCACGTGCTGCCGAGGGCCATAGTTATTGCTGCAGTTGGACAATGTCGCCGCAATACCGAATGAGCGAATCCAGGCGCGGACCAGCAGATCGGCGCTGGCCTTAGATGCGCTGTACGGGCTGGACGGATTCACCGGTGTCGACTCGGTGAATCGGTCCGGATCGTCAAGGGCCAGGTCGCCATAAACCTCGTCGGTGGAGATGTGGTGCAGCCGTTTCCCGTTAATCCGCACCGCCTCCAGGATTTGGTAAGTGCCGAGGATATTCGACTCGATAAAGGGGTACGGGTTGTCCAGTGAGTTGTCGTTGTGTGATTCGGCGGCGAAGTGAATCACGACATCCGTCTCGGCCACCAGCTTTCCGATCAGCTCGGCGTCGGCGACGGAGCCCTCGACGAACTGGATCTGGTCGGCGACTGGAGCCAGCGTCTCCTTGCTGCCTGCATAGGTGAGGGCATCGATGACGGTGAGGTCCCAGTCCGGCCGGGTGTCCCGAGTCCGCAACACGAAGTTGGAACCGATGAAGCCGGCGCCGCCGGTGACGAGTACTCGCATGTGAATCTCCTTGGTAGGTAATGGCTGTCGCGGGATCAGGTAACAGACTTACTGGCTGGATTTAGGCGGGCTCCTGACGCAGTCCAGGCGGCGAGTCGTCCCGACCCGACCAGCCATTGAATTCAACTTCGAGGCTGAACCGATGCGCGAGATAGCGGTGGTCGGACAGCGCGATCGGAGTACCGCCGTTGCCGATCGCGATGCGTCGGATCAGCAGCAGCGCTGCTCCGGGTGCGGTGCCCAACAGTTCCCGATCGGACCCGCCGGCGATGCCCGCGGTGATGCTCTGCCGCACCGAGGTGATGGCGGAACCGTTGCGCTGCAGGCTCTGCCAGATGCCGGGATCGGCCGAGTCTGCCCTGCTGAGCCTGGCGGCCAGCGGGCCGGATACCCACTCCGTCGACGAGTCGAGCGGATCCCCACCCGCCGATCGCACGCTCTGGCAGCGCAGTACGTCGGCTCCGGCTGGAACATCCAGGATCTGCGCGATGTGATCGGGTGCCGCACTGAAGGCGAACGAGACGACCTGACGATCCAGGTGCTGGCCGGCGGTCGTCACCGCCGAGGCGGCATGTCGGAAGGTGCCGAGCGCCAGGGTCTGGTGAAACGACGTGCCGGCGACGAACCAACCTGCGCCCTGGCGACTTTCGACCAGCCCCTCGTCACGCAAGATCTCTAGAGCCTTGCGAATGGTCATCCGGCTCGCCGCGTACCGGCCACCGAGGGCCGCTTCACTCTCCAGCGACGCACCGGCACCGACGTCACCGAGCGCGATACGATTACGCACCTCATCGGCTATCTGCCGGAATCGAGAACCTGTCATAGATTTGTATAGTACATGGCGATCAATGGCGGTAGAACCAGCCGCACCAAAGGACCGCCGATCCGCTGCTCGATGTCGGGGTTGCTCGCCGAACGGGCTGTCGGTGCGGCGGTCCACAATGGGCGAGTGACACCGGGCCGTGGCAGCGCGCAACAGCCAGCACCCAGCGACCCGCTCGGCCGTTTCTCGCCACTGGTCAGGGACTGGTTCGCCGCGGCTTTCGCCGAGCCGACACCAGCCCAATCTGCCGCCTGGGAGGCGATCGGCGAAGGCCGGCACACGCTAGTGGTCGCACCCACCGGCTCTGGCAAGACGCTGGCCGCCTTCCTGTCGGCCATCGACGGCATCGTCCGGCGGCCCAGCACCGACCCCGTCACCAGTACGAAGGCCGGGCGCGGCGCTGCGACAGCGGGCGGCGCGGTCGATCCGCGCCGCACCTGCAAGGTGCTCTACCTGTCGCCGATCAAGGCCCTCGCGGTCGACGTCGAACACAACCTGCGATCGCCGATCGCCGGGATGGCGGGGCTGGCATCCGGCCGCGGCGAGCACCCGCCGCAGATCAGTGTTGCGGTGCGATCCGGCGACACCCCATCGGCGGACCGGCGGGCGTTCGCCAGGGACGGCGCCGACATCCTCATCACCACCCCCGAGTCGCTGTTCCTGATCCTCACCAGCAGGGCCAGGGAGATGTTGTCCGGCGTCGAGACGGTGATCGTCGACGAGGTGCACTCCATCGCCAGCACGAAACGCGGCGCGCATCTGGCCGTGTCTCTGGAACGACTCGACGCGCTGCTCGACTCACCCGCTCAGCGCATCGGGCTGTCCGCCACTGTCCGTCCTGTCGAGGAGGCGGCCAGGTTCCTGGCAGGCAGCCGACCGGTCAGCATCGTCGCCCCGGCCAGCAGCAAGGTGATCGACCTCGACGTGGTGGTTCCGGTCGAGGACATGACGCAGCTCGGCGCGCCCACCGGGGATCTGACCGGTGCTGCGGCCGGTGACGTTCGCAAGTCGTCGATCTGGCCGCACGTGGAGGAGCGGGTGGTCGACCTGATCACCGCCCATCGGTCCACCATCATCTTCGCCAACTCCAGACGGTTGGCCGAACGGCTCACCGCCAGGATCAACGAGGTGTACGCCGAACGGACGGGTGTGCCTGTCGACACTGACGGACCAGCACCAGCACAGCTGATGGCCCAGTCGGGCAGATCCTTGGGTGCCGCAACGGTTCTGGCCAAAGCGCACCACGGCAGCGTGTCGTCGGAGCAGCGGGCAATCATCGAGAACGAGCTCAAGTCCGGAGTGCTGCCGGCGGTCGTCGCCACCTCCAGCCTTGAACTCGGCATCGACATGGGAGCCGTCGACCTGGTGGTCCAGGTGGAGGCGCCACCGAGTGTTGCTGGCGGCCTGCAGCGGATCGGGCGGGCCGGCCACCAGGTGGGCGCTCCGAGCCACGGGGTGATGTTCCCGAAGTTCCGCGGAGATCTGCTGTCCACCGCAGTGGTTGCCGAGCGGATGCTGTCGGGACAGATTGAATCCCTTGCGGTGCCGGCTCTTCCGCTTGATGTGGCGGCGCAACAGATCGTCGCGATCGTCGCCATGGACTCGATCACCGTCGACGAGCTGCATGCCATGCTGCGCAGGTCGGCGCCGTTCGCCGCGCTCGGCCGCGGCCCGCTGGAGGCGGTGCTGGACATGCTGTCCGGCCGTTACCCGAGCGAGGAGTTCGCCGAGCTGCGGCCTCGGCTCAGCTGGGACAGGGTGACGGGCGAGCTGATCGGAAGGCCTGGCGCGCAACGCCTTGCCGTTACCTCGGGCGGCACCATTCCCGACCGTGGCCTGTTCGGGGTCTTTCTGGCATCGGGGGAAGGCCCCGGCCGGCGGGTCGGTGAGCTGGACGAGGAGATGGTCTACGAGTCTCGGGTGGGCGACGTGTTCGCTCTCGGCTCCAGTAGCTGGCGCATCGTCGACATCACCCACGACCGAGTATTGGTGTTGCCTGCTGGCGGGCTGCCCGGCCGGCTGCCGTTCTGGAAGGGCGACACCCTCGGTCGGCCGGCCGAGTTGGGCGCCGCCCACGGCGTGTTTGTCCGCGAGGTTGGATCCGACGGCGAGGCGGCGCGAGATCGCTTGCAGCACATCGGGTTGGACGACAATGCCGCCACCAACCTGATCGGTTATTTGGCCGAGCAGCAGCGGTCCACCGGGGTACTGCCAGACGAGACTACCCTGATACTCGAACGGTTCCGTGATGAGCTTGGGGACTGGCGGATAGTGCTGCACTCCCCGTACGGCGCCGCAGTACATGCGCCATGGGCGCTGGTGATTGCAGCCAGGATGCGCGAGCGATTCGGGGTGGACGTGTCCGCGATGCACGCCGACGATGGGATCGTGCTGCGGTTGCCCGACCTGGAATACGAGGGTGGGTTGCCGGATCTGGCCGAGTTTATCACCCTCGATCCGGCGACCGTGCAGTCCGACGTCACCGAGCAGATCGGCGGCTCAGCGGTATTCGCCGCTCGATTCCGGGAATGTGCCGCTCGCGCGCTGTTGTTGCCCCGCAGGCAGATCGGCAAACGTCAACCGCTATGGCAGCAACGACTGAGAGCATCCCAGCTGCTGGAGGTGGCCAGCAAATACCCAACGTTCCCGATCGTCGCCGAAGCCGTACGGGAATGCCTGCAGGACGTGTTCGATGTGCCGGCGCTGGCCGACCTGCATCGGCGGCTCGCCACCAGGACGATGCGGATCGTCGAGGTGGAGACGTCGGCGCCGAGCCCGTTCGCGTCGTCGCTGTTGTTCGGCTATGTCGCCCAGTACATCTACGACGGCGACTCACCGTTGGCCGAAAGACGAGCCGCCGCACTCACGCTCGACCCGGGCCTGTTGGCCGATCTGCTAGGCGGACCGGACGCCCCCGTGCTGCGGGATCTGCTTGCCACCGATGCAGTCGTCCGTACCGAATCCGAATTGCAGCGACTGACCGAAGATCGCCGGGCTCGCTCAGCGGACGAGATTGCCGACCTGCTCAGGATTCTCGGCCCGCTCACCGTCGACGAGGTCGCGGCTCGCAGCACCATCGAAGCGACGGCCGCGTTGGCCGAGTTGCAGGCGACCAGGCGGGCGATCGCTGTTCGCGTTGGCGGCCGGGACTGTTATGCCGACCCGATCGATGCGGGGCTGCTGCGCGACGGTCTCGGGGTGGCGCTGCCGACCGGTATCGCGGAGACCTTCATGGACGCTCCCGCCGACCCGATTGCCAGCCTGATTGGACGGTACGCCCGCACCCGCGGGCCGTTCGTCCCGGCCGCACCGGCTCGCCGCTATGGGTTGGGTGTCTCCGTCGTCACCGATGCCTTGCGGCGCTTGACATCCGCCGGCCGGCTGGCCGAGGGGGAGCTGCGACCGCCAGGTGCAGATCCGGTGGATCCACTGGACGAGGAGGCCACCAGAGAGTCTTCCGCGGGCAGGGAGTTCATCGATGCCGAAGTACTGCGGCTGTTGCGGCGGCGGTCACTGGCTGCGCTGCGGTCGGAGGTGGCACCCGTCGAACCCGTCCAATTGGCGCGGTTCCTACCGGCCTGGAACGGGATCGGCGTCCGATCGGGCCCGGACCGGCTTCGCGGGGCCGATGGTGTGCTGCGCGCCGTCGAGCAGTTGGCGGGCGCCATCCTGCCGGCCTCCGCTGTCGAGTCGTTGGTGCTGCCGGCCAGGGTCGCCGGCTATTCGCCGGCCATGATCGATGAGTTGACCGGGGCCGGTGAGGTGGTCTGGGCCGGGCACGGTGCGCTGGCCGGTGACGATGGCTGGATCAGCCTGCACCCCGCCGATACCGCGGCGCTGACGCTACCCATCCCACAGGTCGAGTGGGACGGCGACGCTCATCGCGCCTTGCTGCGGGTACTCGGCGGTGGCGGTGGGTACTTCTTCCGGGCGCTGGCCGATGCCGCTACCACCGAGCTGGACACCGAGTTCTCCGACGCCGAGCTGACGGAAGCGTTGTGGGACTTGGTGTTTGCTGGACTGGTGACCGGAGACACGCTGGCGCCGGTGCGGGCCCGGTTGTCCGGCGGCAAGACCACCCATCGGCAGCGGTCCCGACCGCCGCGACTGCGGCTCAGTCGCCGGGCTGGGCTGTCTGCGCTGGCCGCCGCTGGCCGGCCGGCCCGCACCGCTCCTGTCGTTGCCGGCCGCTGGTCGCTGGTGCCACCGGCCGAGGCGGATCCGACGATCAGGGCGCACGCCGCCGCCGAGATCCTGCTGGACCGGCACGGAATCGTCACCCGCGGCGCGGTGCTGGCCGAGGAGACGCCGGGAGGCTTCGGCGCCATGTACAGGGTGCTAGCCGCGCTCGAAGAATCCGGCAGGGTGCGCAGGGGCTATTTCGTCGAGGGTCTTGGCGCCGCTCAGTTCGGCGCGGCCGGCGCGGTGGATCGGCTGCGGGCCACTGCGGAGGACTCCGCTCTGCCGCGGCAGCGGGTGGGTTCGCCGTCCAACACATCGGACGGTACGTCCGTGGTCGACGCGCTGGTGCTGGCCGCGGCCGACCCGGCCAATCCCTATGGTGCCGCGTTGCCATGGCCGGATCGAGGGCTTGCCGACACTCACCGGCCGGCCAGGCGGGCCGGCGCAGTGGTGGTGCTGTCCGCCGGCGAGCCGATCCTGTATGCCGAACGCGGTGGCCGATCGGTGCTGTCGTTCACCGATCAACCGCTGAAGCTGAAGTCCGCCGCCGCGGCGTTGGCCGGGGTGGTCGTGTCTGGACGCATCGCCGGAATGACGGTGACCAAGGTCGACGGTGTAGACGCCATTGGCCCGGAGGCAGCTGGTCCTGTGGTGGAGGCATTGCAGGCCAATGGGTTTGCCGTCACCCCGCGCGGTCTCCGATTGCGGGCGGGGGTGCGCTGATGCCGGAGGGAGACACCGTTCTGCGTACCTCGCAAGGCTTGCACAGGGCGCTGGCCGGCCGGATGTTGACCCGCGCCGAGCTGCGCTGGGGTGAGCTCGGTGCCAAGGACATCACCGGCCGCGAGGTGATCGAGGTGGCCGCGTACGGCAAGCACCTGTTCATCCGGCTCGCCGCCGCGACGGAGATCCCCACGATGCCGACCGTGACGCCGGAGCGGCTCACCCTGCACACCCATCTGCGGATGGATGGCAGCTGGCGAATCCACGCCAGCGGATCCCGGCCATGGCCAAGTGCGGAGGACGAACAGGTCCGCGCCGTGCTGGAGAACCGGGAGTGGACGGCTGTCGGCATCCTGCTCGGAATGCTCGATCTGGTGCCGACCGAGAGCGAACACCGGCTCATCAACCACCTCGGGCCGGACATCATGGCCGGCGAGTGGGAGCCGACCGGACGCGCCACCGCAGTGGACCGCTGGGCCGACAGTGGGGACCGCCCGGTTGGCGAGGTGATGCTCGACCAGACCGTGGTCGCCGGCATCGGAACCTTCTACATGGCCGAATCGCTGTTTGTGAAACGGATCTCGCCGTGGACCCCGGCCGACGAGGTCGACGCTGTCCCCTTGCTGAATACTGCCCGCAAGTTGCTGCTCCGCGGGGCGCAGCAGCCGACGCCGAACACCACCGGCGACCCCAGACACAAGCAGAACGCCTTCGTGCATGCCAGATCCGGCCGGCCCTGCCGCCGCTGCGGCACCACCATTCGGGTGGCCGGAGTCGGCCCGCCGCCCACCGAACGGCCGGCGTTCTACTGCCCGGTCTGTCAGCCTGGCCCAACGCCGACCGATACCGGCCGGCCGATGGAGCCGCTCGGCAGCGCACCCCACCGCTTCGGATCGCAGCGCAATGTCGGGCTCGGACCAGGTCGTCGGTGGCCGGGTCGATGACGACATCCGTTGCCGCGGACCTGATCCTCCGCGGCGGCAGCCTGTACGAACCGGGAGTGACGGCGCCGCAGCGCGCCGATCTCGCGATCGCCGGCGGCACAGTGATCGGCGCCGGTGACGTGTCCTCGACGGCCGACGCGCACACCGAGATCATCGACGTAGCAGGTCGTCTGGTGCTGCCAGGGTTCACCGATGCGCACATCCACCCGGGTGCCGCACAACTGGAAGACCTGCAGTGCAACCTGGTCGGCGGCACGGACGCTGCCGGCTATCTCGCCACCATCCGCGGCTATGCCGGCGCCAACGGTGATGTCGACTGGCTGACCGGTGGCGGCTGGGCCGAGGAGCACTTCCCCGGCGACTCACCGCAGCCAGCACAGTTGGATACGGCGACCGGCCCGCGGCCCGCCTACCTGCTCAACCGAGACCACCACAGTGCCTGGGTCAACACCGCAGCGCTGGCCGCGGCCGGTGTCACCGACTCCACCGTCGACCCGTCGGACGGCAGGATCGGCCGCGACGACGCCGGCCGGCTGACCGGTGTGCTGTACGAGGGGGCGATGGATCTGGTGTCACGGGTATTGCCGCGGCCGGGTCCCGACCTGCTTCGGCAGGCGCTGCTCGGTGCCCAAACCCGTTTGCATGCCTACGGAATCACCGGCTGGCAAGACGCCATCGTCGGCGTCACCGCGTCGATGCCGGACTTCTACGACACCTACCGGGCCTTGGACGACGAGCACTTGCTGACCGCGAAAGTGGTCGGCGCGCTCTGGTGGGATCGACACGAAGGTGTGGAGCAACTCGATGGCCTCCGGGAACGCAAGGATGCAGTGACCGGCAGCAATTTCGCGGCCACCGCCGTCAAGATGATGCTGGACGGCATCTGCGAGTCGCACACCGCCGCGTTGCTGTCGCCATACCGGCTGCCGCCCGGCGACCACCGGGATCCGGCGAACCGGGGGCTCGAGTTCATCGACCCGGAAGCGTTACGGCAGGCAGTGATCGCGGCCGACTCGGTGGGATTCCAGGTGCACTTCCACGCGCTCGGCGACCGGGCCGTTCGGATAGCCCTCGACGCGGTTGACGCGGTCAGATCGGCGAATCCGGCGTCGACGGCCCGTCACCAGCTGGCGCACCTGCAGATCGTCAACCCGGCCGACGTGCCGCGGTTCGGCAGCCTCCGTGTGACGGCGAATGCACAGGCGCTGTGGGCCTGCAACGACGCGGCTATGTCCGACCTCACCGTGCCGTTCCTCGGTGCGGAGCGTTCGGCGCAGCAGTATCCGTTCGCTGCCATTGCTCGCTCTGGTGGCCGGCTCGCCCTGGGTAGCGACTGGCCGGTGTCCACCCCCGATCCGATGGCGATCGTGGCGACGGCCGTCAACCGGGTGCCGGTGGACGACCGTAGCGCCGAGCCGTTCTTGCCTGACGAGCGGCTCACCCTCGCTCAGGCGCTGACCGCCGCGACTGCCGGCTCTGGCTGGCTGAACGGCCGAACCGCAAGCCTGGCAACGGGTTCGGTGGCCGACATTGCGATTCTCGACGCTGATCCGTTCGCCGGTGCGTCCGACGAGATCGCTGACAGGCATGCGGTCGGCACTCTGGTCGATGGTCGCTGGGTGCATCGAGCGATCTGAGGTTGTTCCCGGTGGTGGTGAGGGGACGGGTGACGGCCTATCATCCGCCGTCGCAAGCTCCGGCTCCCGCCAGGCCCGCCACGGCCTTACACCCGTCCCCTCACCGCCACCGGAATGATGGGCGGTAGCGGACGAAGCTTCGGCTCCTGCCAGAGTGGTGGTGTCCGTCTCCGCCGGAGGGAGGGGAGGAGGGCGTCAGGAAACGCGCTCGCATCCGGCTCTCCTGGCTTGCCAGGATGGTCGGATGAGGATGCATCCAGATCAGGTCGATGTCCGCATGGAGGTGGTCGCCGGGCTCGTCGCGTCCCAGTTCCCTGAATGGCGCAACCTGCCGGTGCGGCCGGTGCTCTCGCACGGAACGGTAAACGCCCTGTTCCGGCTGGGCGACGAGCTCGTGCTGCGCTTTCCGCTACAGCCGAGTCTGGAACCAGCGCTGCGCGAGGAGCTCATCGACGAGCAGCGCAGCGCGGCCCTGTTGGCGCCGCACCTTCCGCTGCCGGTGCCGGAGCCGATCGCGCTCGGTGACCCAGGGGAGGGATACCCGGGGCCATGGACGGCGTACCGATGGATTCCGGGCGAGATCGTCAGCGCCGACACCATCCACGATCCCGACGCGCTGGCATCGGACCTGGCCGCCTTCGTCAACGCACTGCACAGTGTCGACACCGGCAACCAAGTCGGACCGGAGCACGGCCGGGGCGGCCCACTGCAGTTGAACGACGAGCGGGTACGACGGTGCATCACCCAGAGCGCTGAACTTGTCAATGCCATTGCACTGGAACGAGTCTGGGCGCGATGTCTTGACCGGTGGGCCGGCGATGTCAGGCAGGTGTGGATTCACGCCGACCTGATGCCCGGGAACCTGGTGATGCGCGACGGACGGCTGGCCGGCGTCATCGACTTTGGCGCGGTGCGCATTGGCGACCCCGCCGTCGACCTGATGCCGGCGTGGAATCTGCTGCCCGCTTTCGCCCGTGACACGTACAGGCGCGCCCTCGGTGTCGACAACGCGACCTGGGAGCGGGGTCGGGGCTGGGCCATCGTCCAAGCGATCGTCGCACTGCCGTACTACGTCCACACCAACACCGTGATGGCCGACACCGCCCGGCGCACCATCGGGGCGGTTCTCGAGTGACCTGTGCTGTCCGATCGCCGCAGGTCGGCACGGGAGCACAACTGGGGTTCGCCGATGCATGAGGAGGTGACTGCGCAGCTCACCAATTGGCTGCCAGCATGGGAACTGGCCGACCCCCGAATCGCCGCCGAGCTGACGGTGAGGGCGACAGGTCACGGGCTTGGCTGGTGATCGCCGGCGACCATCGCGTCGTGGCGAAGCTGACGTTCGATGCACCAAGCTTCACCGAGCCGGGTCTACGGATCGCGGCGGCGCTGGATCGGGTAGCAAGCACCACCTGCGCACCGATCCGAACGACGAGAGGCGTGTTCTGCGAAACGGTTTCGCGGCCCCACGGCGCCTGGAGCCATACCCTCCTGCAATTTGTCGACGGTGACCCGCTCGACTGCACGAACGGCCGCTGCACCACGATCGGCTCGATCAGGGCAGGCGGCACTCGATCAGGAAACGCTCGGAGGTGGCCAGGAACGGACCGTCGGCAGCGATCCGATTGTGCAGGCGCCACAACTGTTCTCGGTACTCCTCGACCGAGAACTCCGACACGATCCAGATCACCTTGCGCAGGAAGGCCACCACCGCTGCGATGTCGTCGAAGGTCATCGGCAGCGATGCAACTTGCAGATCGACCACCTCCAGTCCGGCCTGCTGCGCCTCGACGATCGCCGTGGACGGCAGTCGGCCGTCACCGATGTCGAAGGGGCCGATCATCGCCTCGGTGAGTTCGCGGACCGAGCCGTTGCCGACCTGCTGGGAGAAGTAGGTGCCTCCGTGAGCCAGCACCCTGGCGATCTCCGGCCAGACGGCGACGGTCGGATGGCGGCAGCTCACCAGCTCGAACGTGTTGTCGTCGAACGGAAATGGTCCGCGGTCGTCGCTCTCGACAACACGGCCACCCCAGGGCTCCAGCGCTGCCGTCGCGAGCGCGATGTTCGGTGCCCAGGATTCGGTGGCGCGGAGCAGGCCGGGGTGTGCACCGGCGGTCTTCAACGACCCAACCACCACCTCGCCGCCGCCGGTCTGCAGGTCGAGGACGGCACCAGCGGAGGTCAATCGGTTGGCGAGCAGTGCGGAATATCCCCAGGGCGGACGGGCTTCGGTGGCCCGCCCGTCGAACCAGGAGAAGTCCCAGCCGGCCGTCGGCACGGCGTTGCCCTCGGCGAGCAGGGCGTCGAAGTTCGAGCGCAGATCTGTTGTCATGTAGTTATTCTGATGAATTGCTGCGATGTCCGCACCACAATTCGCCATCAGCGCCGGGAAGCGTCACACCCAGCGGTCGCCGCCCCCCGGCTCCTTCTCGCGGTTCACCTGGCGTTGCCGGACCCAGGTGGTACCCGAGGCGAGCAGCAGCAGCACGATGCCGACGATCAGCGACACCTCGCCGGGCGTACCTCCCAGTAGGCTGGCGCCCAACAGCGCGACCAGACACAGCACGTGCGCAGCCAACCCGAGTTGCAGGAGTCGGTCGGTGCGCAGCACGGTGAGCATCGTCCCGACACCTCGCCACGCTCCGCGCAGCTGGAAACCCCAGGCTGCCAGGGTGAGCACGACCACGACCGGCCCGATTCCGCGGATCCAGCTGGCCGGATCGCCACTGGTCAGCAACCGGACCCTGCCCAGCACCACCATGGCGATCCAGAGCACGAGTTGGGCGATCGAGAAGGTGCGCCACACCGTCACTCGGAGGTTGTGCAGCGCGACCACATCGGTCGGGTCAGCCCGCACCACCGCGGCGAACCCGCGGGCTGCTGCGGCGCTGCGGCCGGTGGATGCCTGCCATCTGGACAGCTCGACCGCCGTCGTGGTGTTGTCGGGATCCAGCGCCGCGGCCTTCCGCAGGTACTCGCCCGCCTCCTTGCGGCGCCGCATGTTCAGCAGCGCCGTGCCGGCCAGCCGATGCGCGTCGACGTCCTGCGGATCGAGCTCGATCGCCTTGCGCGCCAACGCAACCGTGGTGTCGGTCGCCATCCCGGCGTCGATATCGATGGCCGCAGCCGTCCGATACGGGGCCGGATGATCCGGCCGCAACCGGATCGCGTTCTGGGCGGCCGTCCGCGCGTCCGCGTACTCGTGCCTGCTGGAATGCACGGCGGCGGCGAGCAGTTGGGTGTCAACAGCATCCGGTGCCGTGGTGGCCAGGATCCGCAGCGAACGCAGCGCGCCGTCCAGATCGTCGGTACCCAGTTGCGCCCAGCCCAGCATCCGGCAGGCATCGGTGTCGTCCGGGTGCGCAGCCACGTGAGGTCCGAGCAGCCGGATCGCATCCGGGAACCGGCGGGTAGCGATCAACGCCCTTGCTCGCTCCGCGACCGCGTCGTCCATTCTCATCACCAGTGCTTGGACTTCTTCAGGTAGGCCTTCAGCTCGGTGAAGGTCCCGTCGTCCTGCCCGTATTGGACGACGGTGCGCGCTGTCTCGAGCCACTGCCCGGTCGATGGGTGCGCCTCAGCGAGTGCGGCCCTCAGGTCGCCCATTCCGATCAGCCGAGCGGTCCCGCTGGCCACGCCGTCCATCAATGCGTGCTCGGTGGCCACCTCACAGACGTAGGCGATGTCGGCGCCGGAGAACCCGTCGGTGGCGCCGGCAAGCACGCCGAGGTCGATACCTTCGACCGGCCGATGTGCGAGGTGGTAACGAAATATCGCTTCCCTGGCCGGGGCGTCGGGTGGCAGCACCAACAAGGTTCTGTCCAGCCGACCCGGCCGGCGTAGGCCGCCATCCACGTCCCACGGCTGGTTGGTCGCGGCCAACACGTACAAGCCCTCGTTGTCGCTGCTGACCCCATCCAGCTCGGTCAGCAGCTGATTCACCGTGCCGCGGATTGCCGAGTGATGAGTCTGAGAACGCTTCTGCCCCAACGCATCTATCTCGTCGAGGAATAGCACGCAGGGAGCGCTCCGCCTGGCCTGCGAGAACAACTCGTGCAGATTCCGTTCGCTGGACCCGACCCACATGTCCAGGATCTCGGACAGTCCGGCAGAGATGAAGGCCGCGCCGAGTTCGCCGGCCAACGCCTTCGCCAGGAACGTCTTTCCACAACCGGGCGGACCGTAAAGCAGCATCCCGCCGCGCAGGCTCTTGCCGTACAGCTTGCGCAGTTCCGGATTCTTCAGCGGGGCCAGGAACGCGGCATTCAACCGGTCCTTGACAGCTCGCATGCCACCGACGTCGGACAACCTGATCGCGGGTCGGTCGGTCTCGAAAGCCGGCTCGGGCTCGGCGTTCTCGGCCGCCGCCTCGCCGCCTGCGAACATCGGCGCGGCGATGTCGCCGAGCTGATGCTCCGCGGCATGCCAGTCGAAATCAGTGGCGGGAACCTGTGGCGCAGGTGGTTCCGGTGGCTCGGCCCGCTCAAGTGGATCGGGTGATTCGTGGCTATCGGTTGCCGCGGTCTCTGCGGTCTGTGCGGGCTGGGCGGCCGGCGTGGCCGGCATGGCTGGTGTGGCCGGCGTGGTCGGGCCGCTGAGTGCTTGCAGCATCAGCTCTCTGGCGTCGGGGTGCTGCGAGTCCGCCGCCAACACCGCGCTGAGTTCGGTGACGGCCTCGCCGCCGCGGTCGCCGGCCAACAGCACCTGCGCGAGATGCAGTCGCAGCGCGAGATCCTCCGGGCTCGCCAGCACCGCACGCCGCAGCGCGGCAACTGCTGGGTCCCGCTCCTGCTCGGTGCTCATCCGGTGGTTTTCGGCGCGCTCGTGCCGGTCTGGCCGCTCTTACCTGCCGGCGGAGTGGTTGAACCCGCACTGCCATAGAAGTCGAAGCAGCGGCGGATGTCGTACACCACACCGATGTTCAGCGCCTGCACCTGGTCGAGCACGGTCGTACTGGTCGCGCTGTTCACGTCACCGGCGGCCTGCGGACTGGTGATCACTTCGTAGACGGCCTTGTTGAGGTCGTTGGGCGAGAGGTGCAAGTTCTTGGCGCCCTGCGGTTGTTTCATCCAGCTGGCCCAGGTCCCCAAATAGCACAGGCCGCGGAGGCCGGCTTGGTTCCCGGTGAGTGAACCGCCGCCGGTTGCCTGAGCTGCCAGCGCATATCGGCTGGCCAACAGCATCACGGCCGAGAAGTCGCCGCTGTTGGACTGCCAGGACGCCTTCGGGGTGCCGATCTTCTGCAGCTGGGCAAGGTTGTACTGCACGGTCTTGGTAGCGGGGCAGTAGTCGACGGGCGCCGCCGGCGTGCTGCCCTGACAGGGCGGCGGGCTGCTGCCGGTGTAGGCAGCGAGCGTTGGCTTGGTGTAGTTCGGGACGGTCTGGCCGAAATACTCATCGAGAGTGGCGGCGACCTGCGTGATTAGATCGGCCGTCACCTGCACGTTGCCGAAGTGCAGCGGCAGCTTGCTGAACCCGGTCTCCTCGATGCGCTGGTTCACCTCGGCCTGGGTGATGGCGTTGCAGCGTTTGGGCCCGTTGGCGAAGCCGAGCGAAGCGGCGAAGACCCGGTCGAAGGCGGTGCCGTGGGCCTGCGCGTTGTCCGGCATCAGTCCGACAGGATCGCCGACCCACATCATGGCCGCGAAGACCTGCCGCAGGCCGTCACCCTGGCTGAGGTCAAAGTACTTCGAGTGGCCGTCCGCCACCCAGCGCCAGTAGGCGCCCGCATAACAGTCGGCCTGCTGCTCAAACAGCAGCACAGACGTCTCGGCAACGCCGAGCCTGGCCTGGATGAGGTGGCCGGTCTCGTGAGCCAGGATCGTCGGGGCGCTCAGCTCGCCCACTTCCTTCTCCATGGTCGGCATCAGGTCGCCGCGATCCCAGATGATCTCGTCGCACTCGGGCAGGTACTGGGCGTTCTGCAGGCCATGGAGCTTCTCGCCACAGGCAGACGAGGTGCTGGTCTTGGAATCGAACGACATCAACTGCTTGGCGGGGGTGAACGTCCTGCCGAAGTCCTGCGGGAATACCTGGGTATAGAAGGTGTCGAGGTCGTCGATGGTATCCAGCGCCAGCGCGTCGTACTTGTTGCCCTTGACGGCGCCCGGCGCCATCAGCGGTGAGATGGGGGCGTTGGCCTTGAGCCCGCTCTTCGCCTCCGGCGGTAGCGTCGTCGACTGGTTACCGCCGGCAACGGCCAACCGCACCGCCTGCCCGGACACCGACTGGCTGCAGCCGGCGGTCAGCAGTGCGATCACCGTGACACCGGCGACCAAACGCCAGCGGCGAACCCATCGGGTCATGGCTGGTGGTCCTTTCTCACCGACTCCAAACTTCGCCGGCCTCACCGGCGTGTCCGTCGCCGTGACGCTACCGCGAACCCGTGTGTGCGCGTCGCCGATTGGAACGGTGTCCATGGAACCCACCGGGCTGAACCGACCCGGCCGGAACTCACCGGGCTGCACCCACCCGGCCGGGGCTCGCGGCGCGGCCGCAAGTGGAGGACGGCACAATGGGGGCATGCCGCACACCGTCGTGGTCCGCCGGCCGTCCCGCGGCGGACGAGGGTCGCGATGACGGCGCCAGCGCCGGAGCCGGAGCCGGACCTGCGGATCGAGCGGGCCGCGTCCATTCAGCAGGTGCTGGCGGCAGGGTCACTCTTCGACGCCGAGCCCGAACCGGCGGTGACGGAGAGATTCTTGGCCTCGGACGGTCACCATCTGCTAATCGCCTACGACGGGGCGGCCAGCGCGGTCGGCTTCGTGTCCGGCATCGAGATGACCCATCCGGACAAAGGCACCGAGATGTTCCTCTACGAACTGGGTGTCGGCGAGCAGGCCAGGCGCAGGGGAGTGGCGTCCCGCTTGGTGTCGGCGCTGTCCGATCTCGCTCGGTCGCGTGGCTGCTACGCCATGTGGGTGCTCACCGATACCGACAATGTCGCCGCAGAGGCGATGTATCGCAAAGCCGGACCGCAGGATGCCGAGGCCGTCGAGATGTACAGCTGGGATCTGGCGACCGGGAGCGACCGGTGACCGGGCCGACCCCGCCCGACGCGGACGGCGGATCGATCGGCCCCGCTGCCAATCGGCCCGCCGACACCGGGCACGACACCACCGGGGCTGGCGCCGGGGCCGACCGCAGCGTGCGGCCGGTCGAAGCGGGTGTGCAGCGGGACTTCTCCGGCAGCATGTCCTACGGCGACTACCTGGATCTCGACCGGCTGCTGGCGGCCCAGCACCCGCGGTCGCAGCCGCCGCAGCACGACGAGCTGCTGTTCATCGTCCAGCACCAAACGTCCGAGCTGTGGCTCAAGTTGATGCTCCACGAGCTGCGGTCGGCCAGATCGTTGTTCGCCGCCGACCAGTTGCCGCAGGCGCTCAAGCGGCTGGCACGGGTGAAGCACATTCAGAACACGTTGGCCGATCAGTGGTCGGTGTTGGCAACGTTGACGCCGAGTGAGTACGCCCAGATCCGACCGTTCCTTGCCACCAGCTCGGGGTTCCAGTCGTGGCAGTACCGGGCAGTGGAGTTCTTGCTGGGCAACAAGAATCCCGAGATGCTGCAGATGTTTTCGCATGACGAGGCGGCCACCTCGATGCTGACGGTGCTGCTGGCCGAGCCCAGTCTGTACGACGAGTTCCTGCGGTACCTGGCCCGCCGCGGCTACCCGATCCCGCCGGCCGTCCTTGATCGCGACGTGCGCCGGCCCTACCAGCTGAACACCGACCTGGTGCTGTCCTTGAAAGCGGTCTACGCGGACCCCGCGGCGCATTGGGGCGTCTACGAGACCTGCGAGGAACTCGTCGATCTGGAGGACAACTTCCAGCTGTGGCGATTCCGACACCTGCGCGTGGTGGAACGGATCATCGGCGACAAGACAGGAACCGGCGGCTCAACCGGCGTCGACTTCCTGCGAAAAGCGTTGCGGCTGACGTTCTTTCCGGAGTTGTACGCTGTTCGCTCGGTGCTCTGAGGTGCCCGCTACCTCGGTGCGTCAGGCGCCGAACCCGGGATCGGCGATCCGTTCCGCATCCTCCAGCACCCGCAGGATGTTGTCGCTGGTGAGCCCGGCCAGATCTTCGTTCGACCATCCTCGGTCGGCGAGTTCGGCCAGCAGCGCCGGGTAGCCGGAGACGTCCGGAATGCCCACCGGCAGTGCCGGCACACCGTCGAAGTCGCCGCCAAGGCCGATGTGCGTCACCCCGGCGACCTCGCGGGCATGGTCGACGTGATCGGCCACCTGCGCTACCGTCGCCTTCGGCTCCGGGTTCTGGGTCTGCCAGGTCGCGAACTCTGCCTTGGCGGACTCGTTGGTCTCGTGGGTCTGTTCGTCCAGCCATCCTGGCAGCCCCAATCGGGTGCGCGCGGCCGCCTCGGCAGCGCGGTGGTCGGCGCATTCCTGGCTGACGAAGCTGGGCACGAAGGTGAGCATGATGACGCCGTCGTTGGCGCTGAGCGTCGTCAGCACATCGTCGGGCGCGTCCCGGACGTGATCGCAGACGGCGCGGCAGGACGAGTGCGAGAAGATGACGGGCGCCGTCGAGGCGTCGAGGGCTGCTCGCATGGTGCTCGGCGCAACGTGACTGATGTCGACGAGCATGCCGATCCGGTTCATCTCGGCGACCACCTGACGGCCGAAATCGTTGAGCCCGCCGACACTTTCGAGGTCGGTGGCGCTGTCCGCCCAGGGCACGTTCTGATTGTGGGTGAGCGTCATGTACGCCACCCCGAGCTTGCGCAATACCCGGAGCACACCGAGGGAGGAGTCGATGGAATGGCCGCCCTCGGCGCCCATCAGTGAGGCGATCTTGCCGGCCGCCCAGGCCGCTCGCACGTCGGCGGCGGTGCGGGCGGCGGCGAAGGTATCCGGATAGCTGGCGATGATCTGCTGCACGCAGTCGATCTGCTCGAGCGTCTGGGTCACGGCCTGGCCGGCCGGCAGATCGCCAGGCACGAACACCGACCAGAACTGAGCACCGACACCGCCGGCCCGCAGCCGCGGAATATCGGTGTGCAGGTCGGGCTGTGGCTGCGCGATGTCGGTGGCAGTCAGGTCGTAGCCGCGTTTACGCAGCGCCCACGGCAAGTCGTTGTGGCCGTCGAAAACCGGATTTGTCTCGAGCAGCGCCGTGATGCGGTCGGTGGGCTCAGTGGATGCGGCAGCAGTCATGCCAACGATCCTGCCACCGGATCAATGCATGCCGGACAGCCGGTCGACTGCCTGGTCGATCACCTCGTCGCGCTTGCAGAAGGCGAACCGAACGTAGTGCGCGCCGGCGCTGGGGTCGGCGTAGAACACCTGCTGCGGAACGGCCACCACCCCACAGCGGTCAGGTAGCCGGCGACAGAAGGCCAATCCGTCGGTGCTGCCGAGCGGCCGGATGTCGGCGACCACGAAGTAGGTCCCCTGCGGCTTGACCACCTCGAAACCGGCGGCCGACAGCCCGTCACACAGTCGGTTGCGCTTGGCCTGCAAGCTGTTTCGCAGCTCCGCGACCCATGCCTGCTCGGTCCGAAGGGCCAGCGCGACGGCCGGCTGGAACGGTGCACCGCCGACGAAGGTGAGGAACTGCTTCGCGGCGCGGGTGGCCGCCACCAATGCGGCAGGTCCGCAGGCCCAGCCGATCTTCCACCCGGTGACGTTGAAACTCTTGCCGGCGCTGGAGATGGACAGTGTTCGCTCGGCCATTCCCGGCAGTGTGCCGATCGGCAGATGAGCCGCGTCGTCGAAGGTGAGGTGCTCGTACACCTCATCGGTGACGACCAGCAGGTTCCGCGAAATCGCCAGCGCGGCAACACTTTCCAGCTCGGCGCGGCTGAGCACCGTGCCGGTCGGATTGTGCGGGGTGTTCAACAGGATGAGCCTGGTGCGATCGGTGACGGCCGCCGCCAACTCGTCGGCGTCCAGCGCGAACCGGCCGGTCGGGTCCTGCCGGAGTTGGACCGGAACCAGCCGGGCGCCGGCCATCGCGATCACCGCGGGGTAGGAGTCGTAGAACGGCTCAAGGGCGATCACTTCGTCGGCTGGCTCGACCAGCCCGAGAATCGCCGACGCGATCGCCTCGGTGGCGCCGACCGTCACCAACACCTCGCTGTCCGGATCGAAATCCTGTCTGTGATCGGCACGGCGCGATGCCGCGATGGCCTGCCGCAGCTCCGGAATGCCCGGCCCCGGCGGGTACTGGTTGACGCCGTCGGCGATCGCCTGCTGGGCAGCTGCCAGCATCGCCGCCGGTCCGTCGGTGTCCGGGAACCCTTGACCGAGGTTGATGGCGCCGGTGGCGACGGCCAGCGCCGACATCTCGGCGAAGATCGTTGAGGTGAACGGGCGCAGCCGCTGCACCAGCGGCTGGGACGGCACTGTCATACCCCCATTCTTGTCCGCACTGGTCTGCCCCCAGGTTCGCGGGTCCTATGGCGGTTATCAGCCTCGAAATGACTCAGAGAACGACCGCCAGGTCCGCGAACCCCGGAGTTCGCGGGTCTTATGGCGGTTATCAGCCCTGGAATCACCCTGAAAACGACCGCCAGGTCCGCGAACCGCTGACAGGCGCAGGCACAATGCAGCCATGAGCGTGCAACCGTCGGCTTCGATCACCGATCTGTCGCCGATGGATGAGGTCCGCCGGCAGGGTCTGGCACGGATGAAGCTGTTCGCCACCGGCCTGCTAGGGGCAATGGTGGTGGTCTTCGTCATCAGCTGGCTACTGCAGGGCGCGCACCCGTGGGCCGCATACATCAGGGCCGCGGCCGAGGCCGGGATGGTGGGTGCCCTTGCCGACTGGTTCGCGGTGACGGCACTGTTCAAGCATCCGATGGGTTTGAAGATCCCGCACACCGCGATCATCCCGGAGCGCAAGGACGCCATCGGCAGCTCGCTCAGCGAGTTCGTCGCCACCAACTTCCTGTCCGAGCAGCTTGTCCGCGACAAGATCAACGCCTTCGGCGTCGCCCAGCGCGCCGGCGCCTACCTCGCCCAACCGGATGCCGCTGAACGATTGGTGGCCGAGGCGGCGGTCGCGGCAAAAGGACTGTCCCGAGTGCTGGCGGACGACCAGGTGACGGACCTGATTGCCGGGTTGGCGCGTCGCAAGATCAGTGAGACGCAGGTGGGGCCGCCGGTCGGCAGAATCGCCGCCGACATCTTCGAGCGGGGCGAGCATCACCCGCTGGTCGACTTCGTCGTGGAGCGCTGCTACGACTGGATCAGGGACAACTACACGGTGGTGGCCAGGGTGGTCGCCCAGCGGTCGCCCAGCTGGACGCCGAAGTTCCTCGACTCGATGGTGTCCGACCGGATTTACCAGGAGGTCGAAACCTTCGCCAAGCTGGTCCGCGACGATCCTGACCACGAGCTGCGCAAGGCGCTTGATACCTTCCTCGCCGAATTCGCCGAAGACCTGCAGCACGACCCGAAGACGATGGCCAGGGCCGACGAGATCAAGGAACGGGTACTCGGCAACACCCAGGTGCAGGAGCTGGCAGGCGAGTTCTGGCAGTCGGCAAAGCAGGCGTTGCTGGAGGCAATTGACGATCCGCAGTCGCCGCTGCGCCGCTCCGCCGTGAGAGGCGTCGTCGCGTTCGGACACACGCTGAGCGAGGACGGACCGACCGCCGACAAGGTGAACACCTGGGTGGCGGACGCCGCCGGCTACATCGCGGCCAACCACGCCAGGTCGATCACCGGCATCATCGACGAGACCATCGCCCGTTGGGACGGGGTCGCCACCAGCAGGAAGATTGAACTGCAGATCGGTCGCGACCTGCAGTTCATCAGGATCAACGGCACGGTCGTCGGGGCGCTTGCCGGTCTGGTGATCTACACCGTGGCTAACCTGGTCCTCGGCTGACAGCTGCTGGACGGGATCCGACCCAACCGCGGTCCCGGTGATCGGATCCGGCACGCCATGGGCGGCTGCCCCGCCACCCTCTTGAGACCCGCGAACTCGCTTGTTCGCGGGTCTGGTGGCGGTCTTGAGGTCCCGGACCGACCGGCATAACCGCCATACTCATTGCTCGGCGCCGCGGTCGCTGCGGTCCTTGCCTCTTCGTTCGGACCTCACTCCGAGGCTGCGATCCTCCCCAGATATCGACCCTTCGGGTCGGGCTCAGGGGGCCGAACTCCCTGTCGCCTGGTGCGAACCCGCGAAGTGGGGGTGGGGTTAGACGGTGGTGAGGAAGTCGTGCAGCACGGCGGCGCCCCACTCCAGCGAAGCGATGGGCACCCGCTCGTCGACGCCGTGCACACCGCCGACGGTGCGGCCGTCGGGGTCGGCGCCCAACGGTGCGAAGCCGTAGCAGGCGATCCCGAGCTTGCTGAAGGCCTTGGCATCGGTACCGCCGCCCATGCAGAACGGCACCACCAGCGCCTGCGGATCGGCCCGGACAATGGCGGCGCTGATGGCGTCGAACCATGGTCCGTCCAGCGGAGCGGCCACCGGCGGCTCGAAGGTGCTGAACTCGAACTCGACCTCAGTGCCGATCAGTCGGCCGAGCTCGGCGGCCAGCTGTTGCTCGAAACCGGGCGGGCAGCGGACGTCAACGGCCGCTGTTGCGATCCCCGGGATCACGTTGACCTTGTAACCGGCGTCAATCCGGGTCGGCGTCGCCGAGGCCCGGATGGTGAAGCGTGCGACGTCTGCGTGCTCGCCGAGATCGCTGATGCAGCGCGCGATGCCGGCGTCGGAGTCGAGGTCGACGGGCAGCCCGAGCGCACCCGCCGTGCCGGCAAGGTAACCGCGAACAGCCGGCGACAACCTGATAGGCCACTCGTGATGGGCGAGCCGGTGCAGCGCATCGAGCAGGGCGGCGACTGCGTGCCCCGGCTGCGGCCTGGAACCGTGCCCTGATGCGCCGCGGGCCGTCAGTCGCAGATGCATGGTGCCGCGCTCGGCCGCGGCCACCGGGTAGAGCCGAACGGACCGATCGTCACGACCGATCTGCCGGTAGCTGCCGCCGCTCTCGCCGATCGCCGCCGCCACCCCGTCGAACAGGTCGGCATGTTCCTCGGCCAGCCAGCGGGCGCCGAACTCGCCGCGATCCTCCTCGTCGGCCACAAACGCCACCACCACGTCGCGGCACGGCCGCTCGCCGGTGCGCCCCCAGCGCAACAGCGTCGCCAGCGTCGAGGCGCACATGTCCTTCATGTCGACGGCGCCGCGACCCCAGACGTAGCCGTCGGAGACCTGCCCGGCGAAGGGATCAACCGACCATTGCTTCGGCTCGGCGGGCACCACGTCCAGGTGCGCATGCACCAGCAGGGCATCGGCGGTCGGATCGGCACCCGGAACTCGCAGCACCACGTTCGCCCGTTCCGGCGCGTCCGATCTGGCCAGCAGCTGCGGCCGCCAGCCGACAGCCTGCAGTTGTTCGACCACCCAACTGGCGACGGCCAGCTCGCCGTTGCTGCGGCCATCGCCCCAGTTCGTGCTGTCGAACTTGATCAGTTCGGTGAGCAGTTCGACCACATCGGTGCTGGTGACGGTGGGTGGGCTGTGGGTCACGGTCCGCGGCTCTTTCTGTCGACTGACGACCAGGCGCTGTCGACTGACGGCCTGGCAAGTTACGGTTACGTTACAGATCTAGGAGCATCCTGCCCGATGCACAGGTAAAAGGTCCATCGAAAGTGAGCTTCCTTCTTCCGATTTCGCGGCTGATGTGTCACTGTCATCGCAGCTGGTGGTTCGCGGT
>JALYVF010000140.1 GCA_030853385.1 Actinomycetota bacterium
CGTTGGTGCTGCCGTTCCCTGTTGAGCTGCTGCGCTTTCTCGAACGCTCGACGCCGGCAGCGACCGACTCCGGTCGAGCCGACACTACTGCTTCCATCTGACGCTCCTGGTGCCGTACTGGCCGGCCAACACGGGAATGCCGCGTCGAAAGGCGCAGCGAGGCCCATCCGCACCGCGACCGGCAACGCCCACTTGAGGGGGCGCCCAACCGCTCCTGACCACTAAGTAGTCAGGTGGAAATCTGCTTCTCGATCATCCAACGGAAAACAGTGTCCCCCAACGACTTCACCGACCTCGCCGACCCGCTGGAACGACTCGACCGACACCCACCCGATGAACCGGGCCGCCCGAGTCGCGTAGCCCCCGACGAAATTACGATCCTGACCACTAAGGGTACTGTTCTACCGCGATTGCCTGCGCGGCAACGGCTTCCAGCACGTCCTCCGACCCCGCGTATGGCGGGCTCGGCCGCGGCCAATGGGTGATCAGGTCGGTAAAGCCGAGTTCGGCGGCCCGGCCGGTCATGTCGACGAACCGCTGGACGCTCTCCAGCGCAAACCCGGGACCACCGTCCAGATTCAGGTGCCGCTGGAAGCTGTCGGTGTCCCGGCCTTCGGCCGCGAGCGCGTCGTCCAGCCGCCGGCACAGCTCACGCAGACCGTCCCACCATGCCTTTTCGGTGTCGCCGCCCGTGCCGTAGGTCACCCAACCCTGCCCCCAGCGGGCCGCCAGCCGCAAGGCGCGAGGACCGTTGGCCGCCATGATGAAGGGGATCCGCGGGCGCTGGACCGGACCCGGGACGGTGCGCGCATCGACGACCGTGAAGTACGTCCCCTGGCTGCTGACGTGATCGGCGGTGAGCAGCCTGTCCAGCAGCTCGGTGAACTCCTGCAGTCGATCGACCCGCTGCCGCACGGTGAGCTGTCGGCCGCCGAGCAATGCGGAGTCGCGGTCGCCGCCGGTCCCGATGCCGCAGACGATACGTCCGCCGGAGATGTCGTCGAGCGCCAGCAGATCCCGCAGGAAGCTCACCGGGTGCCGGAAGTTCGGCGACGTCACGAACGTTCCCAGCCGGATCGTCGACGTGACGGTCGCGGCCGCCGTCAGCGTCGGGATAGTGCCGAACCACGGCGAGTCCGGCAATCCTGCCCAGACCAGATGGTCGTAGATCCAGGCGTGATCGAATCCGAGCTGCTCGGCCCGCCGCCACAGCCGCGCAGCCGTCGCCCATGGGTACTCCGGGAGGATGGTGATGCCGAATCGCACCAGCCCAGACTAGGGGCGACTACTCGCCATCCCCAGCCAGGATCGCGGTAGCTGCCCAGGAGCCAACGGTCCTGGTCCTTGCCGACTCGGAGCGGATCAGATAATCTGATCGCATGCGCACCGTGACAGCAACTGAGGCGAGCCGCTCTTTCGCCGCAATCCTGGACGACGCTGAACGTGGATACGCCGTGGTCGTCACGCGCGGCGGCCGACGAATCGCGACCATCGGCCCAGCCAACGCAGGCAACGGCGCCGAGGTCCTCGCGCTGCTGAATGCGAACGCGCCCGACGATGGCTTTGTTGCCGATATTCTGGCAGCCCGGGACGTCGCAGTCCTCGAAGGACCGGCGTGGCCCGCAGACTGATCATCGACACCGGAGTGCTGATCGCATCCGAACGTGCACGCACCGAACTGTCCGCTGTCATTACCGAGGACGACGACCTTGTGGTCGCCGCGATAACGGTGGCCGAGTTACGTACAGGCATCGAACTCGCCACCGAAGCTCACCGGGCGGCACGC
Source organism: Actinomycetota bacterium (assembly GCA_030853385.1). Taxonomy (GTDB): domain Bacteria; phylum Actinomycetota; class Actinomycetes; order Mycobacteriales; family Nakamurellaceae; genus Nakamurella. The sequence continues at coordinate 1,787 of JALYVF010000140.1, forward strand.
AGCGAGTTCCTCGTCAAGGTTCTGGAAACCTTGCCGGTCGAGCCTTATGAGCTCGCCACGGCCGAAGCGCATGGGCGCCTACTCGCCCACGTTCACCGCAGCGGGACGAAACGTGGAGCGCACGACTTGATCATCGCCGCGACTGCCGTCGCCACCAGCCGCACCGTACTCACCACAGACCGCAACGCCCACTTCGATGGTCTCCCCGGCGTCGACTGCATCGTGGTGACCTGAGCAACCTGCGGCACCGCGCAGAGCTCGTGGTCAACGTTCAGATCGGACCAGACACGGCGCATCGGCGGTACTGATCACCGAAGCAGGCATCGGCTATCGCTCCGAGCCCAGCTAGTGGCGTTGCCGGAGTCGAGCTTTCTGCCAGTCTCCAAGAGGGCAGGAACAACGGAAGACATGATCTCCGAGCCGGGACATTTCTGAGAGTGTCGACGGCAGGGCCGATGTCAACGTCAAGCAGCTGGTCTTCACCGGGTGGCCGTCGTTCGCCACCGATGCGCTGTCCAGCGGTGATGGCGCAGGCTGAGGCGAACGACCAGGTGGTGCGGCACGTCGCGTACTCGCAGATCAACGTCCGGGAGCAGCACCCGCTGCCGTGAGGAGTCAGCCGACCTTCGGCGCGCTGACCGTCAGCCGGCCTTGGGCGCGCCGTAACGCAGGCCGTCGAAGACCAGATCGACCAGCCGCTCGGCGTTCTCCGCTGGTCCCGACTGATCGTTGGCCATGCAGATGCCGCCCATGCTGCGCATCAGGTCGTCGGCCGTGATGTCGGCGCGGATCTCGCCGGCCTCGGCGGCGGCGGCCAACAGCATCTCGGCGGCGTCGCGCACCAACGTACGGATGTCGGCGAATCGCTCTGCCTGCGTCTGCATCATCGATCGCAGCATGCCGACCAGGCCACGCTTGGTGGCCGCGTACTGGACGAAGCGGCGCATCCACTCGCGCAGCGCCTGGGCCGGCGGAAGCTCGGCGGCCAGCTCCGGTGCGCCGGCACTGAGCTGCTCCACCTCACGCCGGTAGACGCCGTACACCAGGTCTTCCCTGGTCGGGAAATGCCGGTACAGGGTGCCGATTCCGACGCCGGTGCTCTTGGCGATGTCCTCGAGCGATGCCTCGACACCGTGTTCGGCGAACGCCGCTGCGGCGGTGGCCAGCACGGCGTCCCGGTTGCGGCGAGCGTCGGCGCGCAGCGGACGGTTGGCCGCCGGCGCGCTCTCTGCCCGCGCCGACGCTTCCGTTGCCGAGGCTTTCGTTGCCGGCGTCGTCTCAGCGGACGTCGCCGTCGTGATGGGAGTAGATGACGTCGGGGTCGCTGACGTCGCGGTCTGCGTTGACCGGGACACCGAACACCTCCTTGGCCAGCCGCCGCCTGGACGGCGAGGCGGCATCGACATACCACTTGCTAACCGGAGGATGCCTCCGTATAGTTACCGGAGGGCCCATCCGTTTAACCGATACTACTCCGCAAGGGAGCTCGCACAGTGACACGTGCAGCAACCGCGACGTCATCCGCCGCGTCACCCACTCCTCTTCCATCTGCCTCTCCCGCCGTTCGACCAGGATTGGTTCTCGGCGTCGTATTGATTTGCCAGCTGATGGTGGTACTCGATGCGACCATCGTGAACATCGCGCTGTCGGACATCGCGACCTCACTGCACTTCTCCCCGACCGCGCTGTCCTGGGTCATCAACGCCTACACACTGGCGTTCGGCGGCCTGCTACTGCTCGGCGCGCGAGCCGGCGACATTCTCGGCCGGCGGCGAGTGTTCCTGGCCGGCATTGCCCTGTTCACCGCTGCCTCGTTGGCCGGCGGGCTGGCCGGCAGCGCCACCGAACTATTGGCGGCGCGGGCGTTGCAGGGCGTCGGCGGCGCATTAGCCGCACCGTCGGCCCTTGCCCTGCTGATGACACTGTTCCCGGAAGCCAAGGAGCGCACCAAGGCGCTCGGCTGGTACACCGCCGTGTCCATCGGCGGCAGCGCGATCGGGCTGATCATCGGCGGCATGCTGACCCAGTGGGCCTCCTGGCGTTGGGTCTTCTTCATCAACGTGCCGATCGGGATCGCACTGCTGGTCGTGGCCCGCCGGGTGCTGCCGGAGACCGAGCGTCACCCTGGCAGGTTCGACCTGACGGGGGCACTCACCTCCACCTTCGGCATGGCCTCGCTGGTCTACTCGCTGGTGCGGGCTGCCAGCGATGGTTGGGGCGATCCGCTGACGGTGGTCGGGTTCGCCGTCGCCATCGCACTGTTGGCCGGGTTCGTCGTCACCGAGACCCGGGCGACCGCGCCGATCACCCCACTGCGATTGTTCGCCGACCGGAACCGGGTCGCGTCCTACCTGGCCCGGCTGCTGCTGGTGGCCGGCATGTTCGGGATGTTCTTCTTCCTCAGCCAGTTCCTGCGGGAGATCCTGCACTACTCACCGTTGATGACGGGGCTGGCCTTCCTGCCGCTGACGGTGATGCTGTTCGTGGCATCCCAGGCCAGCGCGCGGGTACTGACCCAGCGGTTCGGCAACAAGCCGGTGTTGGTCGCCGGTCTGCTGATGTCCACCACCGGACTCGCCTGGCTGACCACACTGTCCGCGACCAGCAGCTACTTCCAGCTGCTCGGCCCGCTGATGGTGTTCGGCATGGGCAACGGTCTGGCGTTCGTCCCGCTGACGTCGCTGTCGCTGGCCGGGGTGGCACCCAAGGACGCCGGCGCCGGTTCGGGGCTGGTCAACGTCACTCAGCAGGTGGGCGGTTCGCTCGGCCTGGCGGTGTTGATCACCGTCTTCGCCAATGCCGCCGGCCCGGCGGTCGCGGCCGCACCTGCGGGCGGCGCCGGGCTGACCGTCAAGGCCATCGCCAGTGCCCACCACGCGTTCATCTTCGGCGCCGACAGGGCTTTTGGCTGGGCAGCGGGGTTCCTGGCAGCGACTCTCATCCTGATCGTCGCCCTGGTGCGACAGCCGGCACCGCAGCCGGAGTCGCTTCCGGAACCCGCCGAGGAAGCCGCTATCGCCTGACGAAGCACGGGGACCAGACGTCCCCTATAGATGGGTAGCAGCCGCACGCCGGAGCCGTCACCACGACCGGTCCGGTGAACGGTGACTCACGCCTTGATCTCGGACCGATCGCCCGACCACAGGGTGTGGAAGGCGCCTTCGGCATCGATCCGGTGATAGGTGTGGGCTCCGAAGAAGTCGCGTTGGCCCTGGATCAGTGCAGCGGGTAGCCGGTGCGAGCGCAGGGCGTCGTAGTAGGCGAGAGCCGAGGAGAAGCCAGGCACCGGGATTCCGGCGAAGCCGGCCTGTGCCACCGCGAATCGCCACGACTCCTGCGACTTGCCGAGCACCTCGGTGAAATACGGCGCCAGCAACAGCGTCGCCGGCCTGGACTCGGCGGCGGCGTAGGCGTCGGTGATCCGGTTCAGGAAGGCGGCCCGAATGATGCAGCCGCCTCGCCAGATCCTGGCCACCGCACCGAGATCGATGTCCCAGCCGTACTGCTGCGCGCCGGCAACGACCAGGTCAAGACCCTGGGCATAGGCGATGATCTTCGAGGCGTACAGCGCCTGCCGTACGTCTTCGACGAAATCGTCGGCGTCGTCGGTATCGATGGTGCCGTCGGGACCCGGCAGCTCGCCGGCCGCCGCTTCCCGCTGCTCGGTGGCGGACGACAATCCCCTGGCGAACACCGCCTCGGCGATGCCGGAGACGCCGATACCCATGTCGAGGGCCGTCTGCACCGTCCAGGTACCGGTTCCCTTCATGCCAGCGGCGTCGAGAATGACGTCCACCAAGGGCTTCCCGGTGCTGGCGTCGGTCTGGGACAGCACCTCGGCGGTGATCTGGATGAGGAACGAATCGAGTTCGCCGGTGTTCCAGTCGCGGAAGATCTCGGCGATCCTGTTCGGCTCGAGGCCGAGCCCGCGGCGCAGCAGATCGTAAGCCTCGGCGATCAGCTGCATATCGGCGTACTCGATTCCGTTGTGCACCATCTTGACGAAGTGCCCAGCGCCGTCGGTGCCGATGTGTGTACAGCACGGGTCGCCGTCGACATGCGCGGAGATCTTCTCCAGGATCGGCCCGAGCGATTCGTACGACTCGGTCGACCCGCCCGGCATAATCGACGGGCCGTTCAGTGCGCCCTCTTCGCCGCCGGAAATACCGCAGCCGACGAAGTGGATGCCCTTGTCCCGCAACGCTTCCTCCCGACGAATGGTGTCGCTGAACTTGGCGTTGCCGCCATCGATCAGGATGTCGCCATCGGCCAGCATCGGCGCCAACTCGTCGATCACCGCATCGGTGGGCTCACCGGCCTTCACCATGATGATGATCTTGCGAGGGGCGGCCAGCGACGCCACGAAGTCCTTCGCCGATTCGGCGGGTCGGAACTCGCCGTTGTCGCCGTGTTCGTCGACCAGGGCCTTGGTCTTGGCGAAGCTGCGGTTGTGTACCGCCGTGACATACCTGTTCTTGGCCAGGTTGCGCGCCAAGTTGGCACCCATCACAGCCAGCCCGGTGACGCCGATATCGGCACCCGTATCTGATGTGGTTCCGGTGCTCTCGTCAGCCATCGCGTGCCTCTCGTCGTCGGTACGGGGTCGGTTCAAGAGTGCCGCATCCAGCGACGGCCGTCGACGGCTGGTTAGCCGGACATCAGCTTGTTCATCGCCTGGTGGGTGATCGGGTCGGCCAATTCGGTGTAGGTGCCGGCTCCGAGCAGCTCCACCGCGGCCCGCATGGTGTGCGAGTACACCGCCTGGGCCACCGACGAGCCGGCCGACGCTCTGCGCACACCGACGTCGGCCAGCGCCCCGATGGTCGGCGAGCCCACCCCGACCAGGATGTTCAGCGGTGCATCGATGGCGGCCACTAGTTTGCCGATCAGGTCCAGGTCGCCGACGCCGGGAACGAAGATGCCGCTGGCCCCGGCCGCCAGGTATGCCTGCGCCCTGTCGACGGTCTCGCCGAGGTCGCCGTTGCCGGCCAGATAGGTGTCCGTGCGGGCGTTGATGTACAGCGGAACTCCCGCCTCCTCGGCCACCTGCCTGATGGCGGTGAGCCGGCGAGCCTGCGCGTCGACATCACGGAACCCGTCGGCGTCGTAGTCCTCGATGTTGATCCCGACCGCCCCGGCGGCCAGCACGGCGACGACGGTCTCAGCGACCTCGTCTTCTGTGCTGCCGAATCCCGATTCGATGTCCGCGCTCACCGGTACGTCGACGGCGCGGGTGATCCTGGCCAGGTGGGACAGCATCAGCTCCCGCGGCAGCTGGTTGCCGTCCTGGTAGCCGAGACTCCAGGCGACAGCGGCACTGCTGGTGGCCACCGCGCTGGCACCGGCGGCCTGCGCGATCCTGGCGGTGGCCGCGTCCCAAGCATTCGGCAGCACCAGGATCGGCGCGGCGTGTAGGTCGATGAGGGCGGCCGCCTTGGCGGCCATTGCGGGGGTGCCGTTCTCTGAAGTCGTCATGGCAGAACCGTAGCGACGGGCACCGACAGCCAACCGGCGGAAACCGGACAGCACCGTCAGCCGCCGAGCCGGTCGAGCAGCGTGCCGAACGCCGCCCGGGCGTTGCCGTCGCGGGGTCGACTGTGACGCCGCGGGGATGACGGGTCAGCCCAACGCGGTCTTCACCGCGGCGGCGACCCGCGCCCCGTCCGCCCGACCGGCGGCCTTGGCGTTGGCTGCCTTGATCACTTGGCCCATCTGCCGCATCGTCGGCGCCTCGGCGGAATCGCCCTGCACCTCGGCGACTGCCCGCTGCACCAGCGCCGTCAACTCATCGTCGGTCAGCTGCTTCGGCAGGTACTCCGCGAGCACCTCGACCTCGGCGCGTTCGGTGTCGGCCAGCTCGCTGCGGCCGGCACCGGCGTACACCTCGGCGGATTCGTTGCGCTTTTTGACTTCCCTGGCCAGCACCCGCAGCACGTCGGCGTCCGACAGCTCCTTCGCCTCGCTGCCGGCCACCTCCTCGTTGGTGATCGCTGCCAGCGCCATCCGCAGGGTGCCGGTCACCATGGTGTCGCGGGCCTTCATCGCGGCCGTCAGATCCGCCCTGATCCTGTCCTTGAGTGCAGACATCACTTACTCCTCGGTAGAGACAGAAGATATCGCGACGGTGGCTGGCAGGTCCGACAGTTATCAGTGGCCGGACTCGAGTGCACCGGCGATCCGGCTCTCGATTTTGGCGGTGGCGGCCGGCGGCAGCACGATGAGGCCGTCGAGTTCCTTGCGGGCCCGACGATAGGCCTGCTGCCGCTCAGCCGGCGTCGCCGCCTCGTCGACGGAGATGTTGACCAGTTTGCGGGCCCGGCCCAGCGCGTCCCGTTCCGTCTCGCTGAAGGCGGTCCGCTTTCGCCTGATCGCCTCCCGCTCGGCGATATCGAAGGCCACCACGCACGCCTGCACAGCGTTTCGATATTCGGTGAGAGCGGCCGGGTCGCGAAGCTCCGCGCGATCGTCTGGACGCAGGTTGTCGGCAACCAGCTTGGCCCGGTGGAAGTCGACCGTCAGCGGCTCGCGCATGTCGGTCATCATCGGGAAGTCGATGAGCTTGCCGAGATCGAGCTCGTAGTCGAACCACCGCTGGTTGACATCGTTGTGGGCGGCAAACGCCCTGTCGATCTGGCTCTCCGTCGACCGTTTAGCCTCTACAACGGCCGACTTGCCGGCATTCTTCAGCTTGAGTACTTCGATCTTGTCCCGGCGGCGCTTCTCGTTGTACGCCGCGACCGCCTTGGCCCAGCCGCCGACGATGCCGCCGAGCGGAAACACCAGCCACCAGTAGTTGAGGACGTTCACCCCTGCAGGATAGTGGCGGCGACGACGGGGCGAGTGGGTCGCACCTGCTCAGCCGATGCCGTGGCCGCCGTTGACGGCAATGCGCTCGCCGCTGACGAACTGATGCCGTACTGCCCGAGTTCGCTGGCCCCATTGATGCCCTCACCCATCATCGGGTGGCCGCGGCATAGACGGTGCGTCGCGCCAGGTTGTATTTGGCGGAGATCGCATCGACGGCGTCCCGGCGGGACAGCCCACCGGCCACCAACTCCGCCACCTCGGCGGCTAGCGCTTCGCCGTCCGGTGCGACCGTGACGGCGCTGGCACCGGAGATCACCAGCGTCACCTCGCCGCGGACGTCGTCGGTACCGGCGGCGAGTTCACCGAGCGATCCGCGCCGCACCTCTTCATAGGTCTTGGTGAGTTCCCGGCACAACGCGGCCGGCCGGTCGGCGCCGAACGCCTCCACCATGGCGGCGACGCATTCGGTCAGCCGGTGCACCGACTCGAAGAACACCATCGTCCGGCGCTCGTCGGCCAGCCCAGCCAGGAACCGGCGCCGCTCCCCTGGCTTGCGCGGCGGGAAGCCCTCGAAGGCGAACCGGTCGCTGGGCAGCCCAGACAGTGCCAGCGCGGTGAGCACGGCGCTCGGTCCCGGAACCGCGGTCACCGGCAGTCCGGCGGCGGCGGCGGCGGCCACCAGCCGATAACCGGGGTCGGACACGCTGGGCATCCCGGCGTCGGTCACCAGCACCACCGTTGCGCCGTCGGCGATCTGCTCCAGCAGTCGCGGAATCCGGGAGGTCTCGACCGACTCGTAGTACGACACGATGCGTGCGGATAGCCTCACCCCGAGGTCGGCGGCCAGCCGGTGCAGCCTGCGGGTGTCTTCCGCGGCGATCACGTCGGCCGTCCGCAGCGCCTCCAGTAGGCCGGCGGAGGCATCGCTGACCCGCCCCAACGGGGTACCGGCCAGAACCAATCGACCTGAGCTCTGCTCGCTGGACACGCAGCTCACCCTACGATCGACGTCATGCATCCCTGGGGGCAAGGGGGTGGGACGGACCTGCTGGCCGAGCGTTCCGATCGCGCCGACGTGGTGACAATCGGCGAGCTGCCAGCCAGGTGATGGCGCGGACAGCACTGCTGGACATCTTTCAGGAGTTGTTCGTGCTGGCGGCCTTCGGCACCCTGGTCGCCGACCGGGACCAGGTCCGCAACCGACTGGCCAACGCGGTGGCAGGCATCGGCGGCGCACCGGGTGCGGCGAGCGACTTCGGCAGCAAGCTGGGCTTTCGTTGGTACCGATTCGCCACCGGGTTGCTGCTCGGGCTGGCCACCTCCATCAAGTGATCGAGCCTGTACTGGATCGCCTTCTTCGGTGTGCTGTCGGTGATCTGGGACGTGCTGGCCAGGCGCGAGGCAGGGGTGCGATGACGGTGGCCAGACTGTACGCGGAGACCTGGATCCCGTCCTGGGCCTGAGCCGGCGGCACCGGCCGGGCGGCACCGGTGGGCGGCGTCGGCGAGCACCTAGCGACGGCGTCGGCGTGCACGGATCGGCCAATTCTCTCAGCGTTCACCCCTACGATCGTCGTCATGCGTCTTTCTGGTCCGCGTCTTCGGAGTGCGGCGGACGAGCGCGCACCGGAGACCGACGGCACCGCCGTTCCAGCCGAGGACGGCACGGCCGTGGATCTGCTGGACCGGCCCGACGCTGCCGAGTGGCGATCGACCGGCGAGGTTCCGGACTCCGACGAGCGGTCCGATCGCACCGATGTGGTGAAGGTCGGCGACCTGCCGCCCATCGAGCGGCCGGTCACCCCGCGCCGGTTCCGCAACCCCGCACCGGCGACCGATGCGCTGCGCGGCTGGAT